>JBGAHO010000047.1:0-31615 GCA_044226195.1 Steroidobacteraceae bacterium | reverse complement strand
CAGCCGCACAGCAGCGCCAGCAGCAGCCCGACCAGCACGACCGGCACCGCGCGGCGTCGCGCCCACGCTGCCACCAGGGCCAGGCACTGCTACAGCGTCATCGGGCCGGGCCGGCCGGCGCGGGCCGGCTCAGCGTTCCGCCGGCGCCGCCATGTCGGTGTCGCGCGCCTCGCCGTTGGGCTGCTCGGGCAGGGCAGGGCGGATCACCTCGGCCTCCTCCGGCGCCTCGCCGCCGTCGGCAGCGGCCTGCTCGCCGCCCTCGCCGTACTGGCTGCGGCGCGGCTGGTGCTGCTGCTGGCCGCCCTGGTGCTGCCCGCCCTGCTGCTGCGCGGCCTGGTTCATCGCGTTCAGGATGCGGAAATAGTGCTCGGCGTGCTGGAAGTAGCTCTCCGCCATCACCCGGTCGCCAGCTCCGGTCGCGTCGCGGCCCAGCTGCAGGTATTTCTCGAACAGCTGCTGCGCGGTGCCGCGCACCCGCAGGTCAGGCCCGCTGCTGTCGAACACGTGGTTACGATTGAGCGGCACGTTGCCGCCGCCCGAGCTCTGGTGCCGGTACTGGCCGCCCCCACCGCCGCCGCCGCCGCCGCCACCACGATGACCGCGTCCACGCATGCGCTTCATGTTCATCTGCTCGCCACCACGCCTTCTCTCGCGCCACGCATTGTCGCGCCCTGGGGGGCGGGCCGCCCGGAGGCGCCCGCATCACGGTCGGCATCGCCCCAAACCCGGCGGGCGGCCTCACCGGCACGGGCGCAAGCTAGCCGCCCGCCGCCCCGCTGCCAAACGATTTCTCCGCGCCGCCGCCGCGCAGCACCAGCGCCCGCGCAACCCCGCCCAGATCGTGCCTCATGCCTGCGCGCGCAAGCCCCGCCGCCCCGGCCAGCGCCGTCACCGCCGCCGCCTGCCCGAACCCCAGCTCCAGCACCGCCACCCCCTCCGGCGCCAGCAGCCGCGGCAACGCCGCCACCAGGCGCCGATAGGCGTCCAGCCCGTCCGCCCCGCCATCCAGCGCCCGCGCCGGCTCGTGGTCGCGCACCTCCGGCATCAGCCCGGCGATCGCCGCGGTCGCGATATAGGGCGGGTTCGACAGCACCGGGTCGAACCGCCCCGCCAGCGCCGCGTCCCAATCCCCGCACAGGAACGCCGCCCGGTCCGCCAGCCCGTTCGCCGTCGCGTTGCGGCGTGCCAGGGCGGCCGCGCCCGGCGAAATATCGATGCCAACCCCCCACGCCCCCGGCCGCTCCGCCAGCACCGACAGCAGCAGGCACCCCGTTCCCGTGCCGAGATCCAGCACCCGCCGGCCGGGATGCGCCAGCGCCGCCTCCACCACCGCTTCCGAATCCGGGCGGGGGATCAGCGTGTCCGCCGACACCTCCAGGTCGAGCGTCCAGAATCCGACGCGCCCCACGATCAGCGCCATCGGCTCCCGCGCCACCCGCCGCGCGAGCAGCGGCGCGATGCGATCCGGATCAACCGGCGTGCTTCCCGGATGCACGGCCGAGAGCGGCGTCCCCGCGAGATGCGCGACCAGCATCCGGGCCTCGAACAGCGGCTCGTCGATGCCGGCCACCCGCAGCGCGTCGGCGACGCCGCGAAGGGTGCGAATCTCCTCCGCCCCGCTCACTCCTGCGCCGCGAGCCGCGCCGCCTGGTCCTCGGCGGTCAGCGCATCCACGAAGTCGTCGAAGTCGCCCTGCATGACGCGGTCGATCTTGTACAGCGTCAGGTTGATCCGATGGTCGGAAACGCGCCCCTGCGGGAAATTGTAGGTGCGGATGCGCTCGCTGCGGTCCCCGGTCCCCACCTGGGACCTGCGGTCGGCCGCCCGGTTGGCATCGGCGGAGGCGCGCTGCTGCTCGTACATGCGGGCGCGCAGGATCTTCATCGCCTTGGCCTTGTTCTTGTGCTGGCTCCGCTCCTCCTGCATCGCCACCACGATCCCGGTGGGGATATGGGTGATGCGCACCGCGCTCTCGGTCTTGTTCACGTGCTGCCCGCCGGCGCCGGAGGCGCGGTAGACGTCGATGCGCAGGTCGCCCTCATCCACATGGACGTCCACGTCCTCCGCCTCGGGCAGCACCGCGACGGTGACGGTGGAGGTATGGATGCGCCCCTGGCTCTCGGTCGCCGGCACCCGCTGCACCCGATGCACGCCGGACTCGTATTTCAGCCGCGCGAACACGTTGCGCCCGTTGATCTCGGCCATCGCGCCCTTGATGCCGCCGAGCTCGCCCTCGTCGTATTCCATCACCTCGAAGCGCCAGCCCTTGAGCCCGGCGTATTTCTGGTAGGCGGCGAACAGCTCGGCCGCGAACAGCCCGGCCTCGTCGCCGCCGGCGGCCGGGCGGATCTCCAGGATGGCGGAGCGCGCATCGGCCTCGTCCTTGGGCAGCAGCGCGAGGCGGATCGCGTGCGACAGCGCGGGGATGCGCGTCTTCAGCTCCGCCAGCTCCGCCTCCGCCAGCTCCCGCATCTCCGGGTCGGCCAGCAGCGACTCCGCCTCGGCGGCGCTGCGCTCGGCCGCGCGCAGCTCGTCGATCGCGGTCACGATCGGCTCGATTTCCGCGAGCTCCTTCGACGCCTTCACATAGGCCTCCCCGGTCACCTCGGAGAGCATGGCGTTCAGCTCCGCGGCGCGGTCGGCGATGCGGTCCAGGGTGGCGGCGAGGCTCATTTCAGGCGGGCGGCCAGCTCCGCGATCGGCACCGCCGCCTGCTCCCCGCTCACCAGGTCCTTGAGCTGGGCCGTGCCGCTGGCGAGCTCGGTCTCGCCCAGGATCACCGCGGCCCGCGCCCCGGTCTTGTTGGCCCGCTCCATCCGCCGCTTCACGTTGCCGCGAAACGCGATCTCGGCCCGGATGCCCGCCTTGCGCAGCGCCTGCACCACGTCGAGCGCCGGCCCTTCCGCCGCATCGCCCACCGGGATGACCGCCACCGAGGCCGGCGCCGCCGGCGGGTTCGCCATCAGCATCGACAGCCGCTCGATGCCGGCGGCCCAGCCCACGCAGGGCGTGTGCGGCCCGCCCATCTCCTCCACCAGCCCGTCATAGCGCCCGCCGCCCATCACCGTGCCCTGGGAGCCCAGCCGCTCGGTGACGAATTCGAAGGCGGTGTGGCTGTAGTAGTCGAGCCCCCGCACGATGCGCGGATTCTCCCGGAACGGCACCGCGAACCGCGTCAGGTGCTCCTGCAATTTCGCGTAGAACCCCGCCGCCTCCGGCGTCAGATGGGCATGGATGGTCGGCGCCCCGGCCACGATCCGCCGGTCGCCCTCGTCCTTGGAATCGACGATGCGCAGCGGATTGCGTTCGAGGCGGGCGAGGCTGTCCTCGGAGAGGCTGGCCTTGTGGTCGGAGAAATAGGCGATCAGCGCGGCGCGGTAGGCGTCGCGGCTCGCCTTGTCGCCCAGCGTGTTCACCTCCAGCACCGTGTCCTGGGCGACGCCGAGCTCCTGGAGGATGTTCCAGCCGCAGGCGATCACCTCGGCATCGGCGAGCGGCGAGTCGCTGCCCAGCACCTCGATGTCGATCTGGTGGAACTGGCGGTAGCGGCCCTTCTGCGGCCGCTCGTAGCGGAACATCGGCCCCATGCACCAGACCTTCTGGCGCTGGTTGTGCAGCAGGCCGTTCGAGATGCAGGCACGCACGATGCCCGCCGTCGCCTCCGGGCGCAGCGTAACCGAATCGCCGCCGCGGTCGTCGAAGGTGTACATCTCCTTCTCGACCACGTCCGTGAACTCGCCGATCGCGCGCTTGAACAGCTCGGTGCGCTCGAGCAGCGGCAGCCGGATCTCGCGATAGCCGTACTCCGCGAAGATCTCGCGCGCGACGCGCTCGAGCAGCTGCCACGCGCCGCTGTCGTCGGGCAGGACGTCGTTCATCCCGCGGATGGCCTGGAGGATCTCGCTCATCGTCGTTGACCGTCACTCACCGCAGGTTGCCGTCCGCGCCCACGCCGAACCGCGCGACCGTCTGGCCCGGCGGCAGGGCCGGCAGGCGCACCGCCCGGCCGTTGATCGAGACGCCGACCGCCGCGGCATTGCCCACCGTGACGCTGAGTGGCGCCACCGCGGTGACCGTGCGATCGGTGCCGCCCTTGCCGAGGTCGTAGAGCACGGCCTTGCCGGTGCCGTCGTACACCTCGATCCAGGAATCGGTGGCGAACCGCAACTGCAGGCTCACCTGCCCGGCCGGCGCAACCGCGGGTGTCGCGGCGACCGATGGCGCGCCACTGGAATCCACGGCCGGACCTGCCGCGCCGCTCGCGGGCGACGATGCGGGCGATGCCTGCTCGGCCGCGGACGACGCATGCACCGTGGGCGACGACTGGAACCACGGCAGGCGCAGGCCGTGCGTCGACACGTAGGCCACGAGGGCTGCCGCCACGATGAACGCGAGCGCGCCGCCGAGGACGTACGGCCAGCGCGACGGACCGCGGATCGGCGCCATTTCGACGCGCGAGCGCGGCACCAGCGTCGGCTGATCGGGCTGGGCCTTGGAGCGCTCGTACCCGCCGAGGATGTCGTCCTCCGGCAGCTCGAGCAGCGCAGCGTAGCGGCGCAGGTGACCTTTCGCGAACACGGGCGCGCCGAGCGCGGCGAAATCATTGGCCTCGAGCGCCGTGACGACGCTCACGTCGAGCGTCAGCTGCTCGGCGACCTGCTGCTGCGTCAGGTCGCGTGCCTCGCGCTCGCGGCGCAAACGCGCGCCGGGGCTCGACGGCAGCTCGGTGACTTCCGCTTCGACCGCACTCATGGATGCGCGCCCTGCTCCTGCAGCAGCGCCGCCGCCTCGGTCGAGTCCGCGAATTCACGGTTCAGGCGCGTGGCGTACTGGCCGGCGGCGACGGGATCGCCGAGCGCAGTCTCGATGCGGTATCCGAGCAGCAGCGTCGCGGCCCCGGCCTGCGCTACCGCGAGATAGCGCTGCAGGAACGCACGCGCCTGCAGGTTGTTGCCCTGGTCGTGCGTCACCCCGGCCAGCGCCAGCAGCGTGTCCGGCTGGTCCGGGCGGAACGTCAGCGCCTTGCGGAAGTACTGCTCGGCATCCTTCGGCCTGCCGTCCTCGAGTGCGCACTGCCCGGCATTGGTCATGGCCACGGCCGGCGTCTTGTAGAGCGGACTCGCCGCCGCGCGCTGGAAGAGTTCCTCGCCGCGCTTGCGCTCGCCCTTGCGGCACAGGTACACGGCGACGTTGTTGAGCACCTCGGGGTTGTCCTTGCCGAGCCGCGCCGCCTCGTTGTAGAAGGCCAGCGCCTTCTTTTCCTCGCCGAAGCGGTCGTAGACCAGCCCCGCCGTCATCTGCGTCTCGGCGGTGCGCGGGTTCTGCTTCAGCGCCTTGTCGATGACCGTGCGCGCGGCCTTCAGGTTGTTCTGCTTGAGGTACTCGACCGCGAGCTGCGTGTTGATCGCCGCCGCCTGCTCGATCGACTGGCGATCCGAGTTCGTGGACTCGGCGCGCGCCGGGCCGGCCACGATGGCCAGCGCCGCGAGGCAGGCGAGGACGACGAGGATCTGCTTCATGCCTGCACCACGGGAATGGGGAGCCGCTTCAGTCCCAGGCGGTTCTTCACCTGGTCGTTGACGCGGCCGACCAGCTGGCCGCAGGCCGCGTCGATGTCGTCGCCGCGCGTGCGGCGGATGGTGGCGATCACGCCGCCCTTCATCAGCAGGTCGCGGAAGCGCTCGATCGCGGCATCGCTCGAGCGGCGGAACTGCGTGCCCGGGAACGGGTTGAACGGGATCAGGTTGACCTTGGCCGGGTGGCCCTTCAGCAGCACGGCGAGCTGGCGCGCGTGCTCGGGCAGGTCGTTGACGCCGTCGAGCATCACGTACTCGAACGTGACGCTGCGGGCGTTCTGCTTTTCCACGTAGTGCCAGCAGGCGGCGAGCAGGTCGGCGATCGGATGCAGGCGGTTGACCGGCACGATGCGGCTGCGCAGCTCGTCGTTCGGCGCATGCAGCGACACCGCGAGCGCGACGTTGGTCTCCTCGGCGATGCGCCGCATCTGCGGCACGAGGCCCGAGGTGCTGACCGTGACGCGACGGCGCGACAGGTCGAGGCCGAGGTCGTCCATCATGATCTCGGCCGCCGGCACGACGTTGCGGTAGTTCATCAGCGGCTCGCCCATGCCCATGAACACCACGTTGGTGATCACGCGGTCGCCGTCGGGGGAGTAGCCGAGCTCGCGGTTCGCGAGCCAGACCTGGCCGACGATCTCGGCCGTGTCGAGGTTGCGGTTGAAGCCCTGCTGCGCCGTCGAGCAGAAGCCGCAGTCCATCGCGCAGCCGACCTGGCTCGAGATGCAGAGCGTGCCGCGGCCGGGTTCCGGGATGAACACCATCTCGATCGCCTGGCCGCTCTCGAAGCGCAGGCCCCACTTGCGGGTGCCGTCGGCGGAGACCTGCTCGGCCAGGATCTCGGGCGTGCGGATCTCGGCGATCTCGGCGAGGCGCCGGCGGAAGTCCTTGCCGAGGTCGGTCATCGACTCGAAGTCGCCGACCGCGCGCTTGTAGATCCACTTGAACAGCTGCCGGGCGCGAAACGGCTTCTCCCCCATGGCGACGACGAACGCCTCCAGGCCTGAACGGGTCAGGCCCAGCAGGTTGGTCTTGTCCGTCGCTTCCGCCATGGTGGGATTGGACCGCTCGCGCCGCCGGAGTTCAGCCGCTCAGCGCGGGCAGAGCTCGGTCTCGGCGAAGAAGTACGCGATTTCGCGCGCGGCGTTCTCCAGGCTGTCCGAGCCGTGCACCGTGTTGGCCTCGATGCTGTCGGCCAGGTCGGCGCGGATGGTGCCCGGCGCGGCCTTTTTCGGATCCGTCGCGCCCATCAGGTCGCGGTTCTTCTGCACGGCGTTCTCGCCCTCGAGCACCTGGATCATCACCGGGCCGGAGGTCATGTACGAGACGAGGTCCTTGAAGAACGGGCGGGCGCGATGCACGTCGTAGAAGCCTTCGGCCTCCGCCTGGCTCAGGCGCTTCATCTTTGCCGCGACGATCTTGAGACCCGCCTGCTCGAAGCGGTGGTAGACGTTGCCGATGACGTTCTTCTGGACTCCATCCGGCTTGACGATGGACAGGGTGCGTTCGACGGACATGTGATTCCTCTGCGAAGACGGGGCGCCGCCCTTGGCCCGGGCGACGCAAAAACGCGGCCCAGCGGCGGACCGGCCCCGCGGCCGACCCCCAGCAGGGCCACCCGAAAATGAACGCGGAAGTATACGCCGGGGCACGACCCCAGCCAAGAAAATTCAGTCGCGGCGGGCAGTTAGACGCTGAAGCTTTCGCCGCAGCCGCATTCGCCCCGGACGTTCGGATTGCGGAACTTGAAGGCCTCGTTGATGCCCTCGCGGACGAAATCGATCTCCGTGCCGTCGACGTAGCGCAGGCTGTCGGGATCGACGATCACCTTGACGCCCGCGGACTCGAACACGGCGTCGCCCTGGCCGACCTCGTCGGCATAGTTCACGACGTACGCGAACCCGGAGCAGCCGGTCTTTTTCACGGCCAGGCGCAGGCCGACGCCTCGCCCCCGGCTGGCGAGGAAACTGCGGACCCGGTCGGCGGCGGAAGCGGTCAGCGAGACGCTCATGGCACTCCTGCAATCGGCGCGGTGGCGCGAATTCTACACCGTGGACCGCGGCGCGCCGGACCAGTTCCGCGACGCGGCTCTCACTGCGTCCTGCACGACGAGCAGGCGCCCGAACTTGGCCGGCGGGACCTCGAGTGCCGCGACCGCATCGCGCCAGTCCCAGGCCGCCAGGACCTCCGCCGGCGCCCCACGCAGGTGCCCGGTGAGCCAGGAAGCCGTCGCGATCACGTGCGGGCAACCGAAGGCCCGGAAGCGCGCGTCGGCAACGCGCCCGTCCGCGACGCGCAGGAACAACTGCACCTCGCACCCCTGCTCCCGGTCTCCGGCGCGGCCGACGACGACGTCCGGCCCGGGCGGAAACGCCCCGGCGCCCGGTGTCTCGCGCAGCCGGCTCTGCACCTCCGCGCTGTACCGGGGGTCGCTGCTCATCCGGCCGCCGATGCCTGATCCGGCGCCAGGGATCGCAGGCGCAGCACCTCCTCGCGGATGCGCTGCGCGGCCCGCTCGATGTCACCGCGGGTGGTGAATCGCCCGAGGCTGAGCCGCAGCGAACTCTGCGCCAGGCGGTCGCTGCGACCGAGCGCGCGCAGGACGTAGGACGGTTCACCCGTCATCGAGGCACAGGCCGATCCCGAGGAGACGGCGAGATCGGGCAGCGCCGCAAGCAGGCTCTCGCCCTCGACGCCGTCGACGGCGACGTTGAGGATGCCCGGGACGCAGCGCTGCGCGTCGCCGTTGCGCTCCACGCCCGGCAGCGTCGCGAGCAGGTCCCAGAGCAGGTCGCGGAGCGCGGAGATGCGCGCACCGTCGGCCTGCATTTCCTGCGCGGCGAGCGCGTAGGCAGCGCCCATGCCGGCGATCTGGTGCGTCGGCAGCGTGCCCGAGCGCAACCCGCGCTCCTGGCCGCCCCCGAACTGCAGCGGCACGAGTCCGAGTCGCGGTTCGCGGCGCACGCACAGGGCGCCCACGCCCTTCGGGCCGTGCAGCTTGTGCGCCGTCAGGGACAGCAGGTCGATGGCGTCCGCCTGCACGTCGAGCGGCAGCTTGCCCGCGCCCTGCGCGGCGTCCACGTGGAAGATCACGCCACGCTCGCGACACAGCCGACCGACCGCGCCAACGTCCTGCACGACGCCAGTCTCGTTGTTGACGTGCATCAGCGAGACGAGGCGCGTCTCGGGGCGCAGCGCTTCCTCGACCTGGGCGGGCTCGACGATGCCGCCAGGCCCGGGCTTGAGGTAGGTCACCGTGAAGCCTTCGCGCTCGAGCTGCCGGCAGGCATCGAGCACGGCAGGATGCTCCGTGCGCGCCGTGACCACGTGGCGACCGTGCGCGCGATGAAAGCGCGCGGCCCCGAGCAGCGCGAGATTGTCCGATTCGGTGGCGCCGGAGGTCCACACGATCTGCTCGGGCGCAGCCCCGACCAGCGCAGCCACGGCGGCCCGCGCGGCCTCGACGCGCTCGCGCGCACGCCGACCCGGCTCGTGCTGCGTCGAGGACGGATTGGCGTAGGCGCCCGTCGCGCTCAGGCACTCGAGCATCGCATCGAGCACGCGTGGATCGACCGGCGTCGTGGCGGCGTTGTCGAGGTAGATGACGCTCATGGTCGCGGCTCCGGTCGCACGTGCGGCTCGCCGGCCCGCCGCCGCTTGCCCTGCACCGAGGTCAGGATGCCGCGCAGGATGTGCACCTCGTTCTCGTCGAGCACGGCGCGGTGGAACAGGCGGCGCAGCCGCGCCATCAGGTGACCGGCACCCGTGCGGTCGCGGAACTCGATTTCCGCGAGCACCTGCCCGAGGTGCGCGTAGAACTTCTCCATTTCGTCGGCGCTCGCGAGCGGCACGCTGCGCACGCCCTCGGGCCAGGCGCGATCACGCGACGCGAGACAGAGTTCGTAAGTGATCACCTGCACCGCCATGGCGAGGTTGAGCGACGCGTACTCTTCGCCCGTCGGGATGGTGAGCAGCACGTGGCACTGGCGCAACTGGTCGTTGTCGAGACCCGCGCGTTCGGAGCCGAACAGCACGGCGACCTGGCTGGCGAGCGAGGCTGCGGCGATCTCGGCGGCCGCCTCGCGCGGCTCGACGATGCGCCACGGCAGGTGGCGGTTGCGCGCCGTCGTCCCGACCACGAGTCCGCAATCGGCGATCGCGGCGTGCAGGTCCGGCACGACGTGCGCGCTGGCGAGCACGCCCGCCGCGTTCGAGGCAAGTGCGGTCGCCTCCTGCGCCGGGAAGCGCTCCGGGGCCACCAGCCAAAGGTCGGTCAGTCCCATGGTCTTCATCGCCCGGGCGGCGGAGCCGATGTTGCCGGGGTGCTGGGGACCGACCAGGACGATGCGGATGGGCATGCTCTGGTATTCTAGCGGGCCATTGGCCGCCTGCTGGCGGCCGTTCTTTGCCATCCCCACCGCCACCGAGCCGCTCCCATGCAGCCCCTGCTGAACATTGCCGTCCGCGCCGCCCGTCGCGCGGGAGACCTGATCGTCCGCAACCTCGACCGCGTGCCCTCCCTGGCCGTCCGCTCCAAGAGCCGCAACGATTTCGTCACCGAGATCGACCAGATGGCCGAGCGCGACATCATGGAGACGGTGCGCCGGATGTACCCCGACCACGGCTTCCTGGCCGAGGAGAGCGGCCGCAGCGGCGGCGACGAGTTCGTGTGGATCATCGATCCGCTCGACGGCACCACCAACTTCCTGCACGGCTTCCCGACCTTCGCGGTCTCGGTCGGCGTCGAGTACCGCGGCCGCATGGAGCATGGGGTGGTCTACGACCCGATGCGCCAGGAACTGTTCACGGCTTCGCGCGGGGACGGCGCCCAGCTCGACGGCAAGCGCATCCGTGTGTCCAAGCAGGCGGACCTCGACGGCGCGCTGATCGGCACGGGCTTTCCCTATCGCGCGAACACGCGCTGGATCGACGAATACCTCGCCATGGCGAAGGCGCTGATGCTCGAGACCGCCGGGCTGCGTCGTCCCGGCTGCGCGTCCCTGGATCTCGCCTACGTCGCGGCCGGACGCACCGACGGCTTCTTCGAGATCGGCCTCAGCCCGTGGGACACGGCGGCCGGCACGCTGCTGATCACCGAGGCGGGCGGCCGCATCGGCACCCTCACCGGCGGCGACTACCGGCAGGGCGGCAACGTGATCGCGGGCACCCCCAAGGTGTTCGACGCGATGGTCGAGCTCCTGAAGCCGCTGGTGCCCGAGGGCCTGCGCGAGGGCTGAAACGAGGCGCACGCCCCTATCGCGACGCAGACCGCTCGGGTACATTCCGGCGGCATTGCCCCACCGGGCGCCGGCATGTCACAGGCGAGGTCGATCCATGGGTCTGTTCGCGACGAAGAAGATCGAGGGGCTTGCCGAGGCCGGTAACGAGCTGAACCGCACGCTGAGCGCCACGGCGCTCGTGCTGCTCGGCATCGGCGCCATCATCGGCACCGGCATCTTCGTTCTGACGGGCACGGCCGCGGCCAACCACGCTGGACCCGCCCTGACCCTCTCGTTCGTGATCGCCGGCATCGGCTGCGCCTTCGCCGGGCTCTGCTACGCCGAGTTCGCCGCGATGATGCCGGTCTCGGGTAGCGCCTACTCCTACTCGTACGCGACCCTCGGTGAGTTCATCGCCTGGTTCGTCGGCTGGAACCTGATCCTCGAATACCTGTTTGCGGCCTCGACCATCGCCGTCGGCTGGTCCGGCTACGTGGTCAGCCTGCTGAACCAGATCGGCATCCACCTGCCCACCGCGCTCACCAGCGCGCCCTTCATGAAGGGCACCGGGCACTGGGAACTGCTGCCGACCGGCGCGCTCATCAACCTGCCGGCGGTGCTGATCATCTGCCTGATGTCCGCGCTCTGCTACGTGGGCATCCAGCAGTCGGCGCGCTTCAACGCCGTCGTCGTGATGATCAAGGTCACGGTGATCGTGCTCTTCATCGGGTTCGGCATGTGGTACATCCAGGGCGCCAACTGGCACCCGTACATCCCGCCGAACACCGGTGAATTCGGCAAGTTCGGCTGGAGCGGCGTGGTGCAGGCCGCGGGCGTGATCTTCTTCGCCTACATCGGCTTCGACGCCGTCTCGACCGCGGCGCAGGAAGCCAAGAACCCGCAGCGCGACATGCCGATCGGCATCCTCGTGAGCCTCGGCATCTGCACCGTGCTGTACATCGCGGTGGCTGCGGTGCTCACCGGCATGGTCCCCTACCCCGAGCTCAACACGCCGGCGCCGGTGGCGATGGCGCTCGATCGCTACCCGGCCCTCGGTTGGCTCGGCATCCTCATCAAGCTCGGCGCCATCGCGGGCATGACCTCGACCATGCTGGTGATGCTGCTCGGCCAGCCGCGCATCTTCTACGCGATGTCGAAGGACGGATTGCTGCCGCCGGTGTTCCGCAAGGTGCACCCCACGCACCGCACGCCCTCGTTCTCGACGATCCTGACCGGCGCCGCGGCCGCGGCCATCGCCGGCATGCTGCCGGTCACGATCCTCGGCGAACTCGTCTCCATCGGCACCCTGATGGCCTTCGTGGTGGTCTGCCTCGGCGTGCTGGTGCTGCGCTCCACGCAGCCCGACCTGCCGCGTCCCTTCCGCGTGCGCGCGCCGTGGCTGGTCTGCACGCTGGGCGCGTTGATCTGCGGCGGCATGATGTATGCGCTGCCGAAGGACACCTGGGTGCGGCTGCTGGTGTGGACCGTGATCGGCATGGCGATCTACGCGTTCTACGGCTACCGCAACAGCGCGTTGCGCCAGACCGGACAGTGACCTCGCCGCCCGGCCACGACCCGCTCAGGTCGTGGTCGGGTAGCTGCCGCTCGCGACTTCCTCGAGCAACTGGTGGACGACTTCGATCGTCTGCCGGCCGACGGCTTCGATCGTCGCGAAATCATCGCCCAGCTCCGCCGGCGGGCGGCCTTCCATCACTGCTTTCTCGAGTTCGGCCGCGCAGCGCTGCAGGCGCTTCGCGCCGTACATTCCGGCTGCTCCCTTCAGCGCGTGCAGCGTGCGCTGCAGTGGTTCCGGCTCCTGGCGGGTCGCGTCGCGCAGCGCCGCGAGGTGCATCGCGATGCTCTCCTGCAGTGCGGTATACAGCTTCTGGATCGTGCCGGGCTTGTTGCTGAAGCGGCGCACGATCGCATCCGGGGCCGCGGTATCGAGCAGCGGCTCGCCCGACGACTTCGCGACCCGCACCGCCGCCGGCGGCGACTCCATGCGCCCGCCCGGCAGGTGGCGCGCGATCAGGTCGTAGAGGTCGGTGGCCGCGAAGGGCTTCACGAGCAGGTCCGACATGCGCGCCGTCTCGCAGCGCGCGCGCTCGCCGATGTTGGCGTTGGCGGTCATCGCGATCACCGGCAGGCGCTCGAGCCCGAGCGTCTCGCGGATCTCGCGGGTCGCCTGGTAGCCATCCATGCCCGGCATCTGCACGTCCATCAGCACGAGGTCGTAACGGCCCGCGCGCAGGGCCGCGAGCGCCTGCTCGCCGCCCTCGGTGAGCGACACCTGCGCCCCCATGTCCTGCAGGAATGCCTCCACGACGTACCGGTTGGCGGGGTTGTCGTCGACCACCAGCACGCTGATCGGCGCGCCCTCCTCGAGGCTCAGGCGACGGCGCGGATGGAGGCCGGTGCCGTCGCCGGTACGCTGCTCCGTGCTGTGCGGCAGCGGCAGGCGCAGCCGGAACGTCGATCCGCCGGGACCGCTGTCCGCCAGTACGAGGTCGCCGCCCATCGCCCGCGCCAGCAGCCGGGCAATCGCGAGACCGAGCCCCGCACCGCCGAACTGCCGGCTGTGCGCATCGTCCGCCTGCGCGAAGCGCTCGAAGATGTGGTCGCGCTTGTCCGCCGGCACGCCGACGCCGCTGTCCTTCACTTCGAACACCGTCGTCTCGCCGTCGGCCGCGACGCTGAGCGAGATGCCGCCCTTGGCGGTGAACTTGAGCGAGTTGTTGACGAGGTTGACGAGGATCTGCCGCACGCGCAGCGGATCACCCTCGACCCAGCCGGCCACGTCCGGCGCGATGCGCGCCTCGAGCTGCAGTCCCTTGTCGTGCGCCGCCGTCTCGAAGTTGCCGACCACCGCCGCGACGAGGTCGCGCAGGTCGAAGGCGACGCGCTCGATGCGCACGCGGCCCGCCTCGATGCCGCTCAGGTCCAGCACGTCGTTGGCGATCTGCAGCAGCGCGCGCGCCGAATTGCGCGCGATCGACAGGCGGTCGGCGGCACGGTCTGAGAGGCCTTCGCGCCCCAGCAGGTCGAGCGTGCCGATCAGGCCGTGCAGGGGCGTGCGGATCTCGTGGCTCATGGTCGCGAGGAACGCGTCCTTCGAGCGATTGGCCGTCTCGGCGAGGTCGCGCGCGTGCAGCAGCGCCCGCTCGTACTGCTTGCGCGCCGTGATGTCGCGCAGGTAGCCGGCGAAGAAGTGCCGGCCCTCGAACAGGAACTCGCCGAACGCGATCTCGACCGTCACCTCGCTGCCGTCCGCGCGCAGCACGGGGATCTCCGCGGAGCGCCAGTCCAGCTTGCGCTCGCCGCTCTTCAGGTAGCGATGCAGCCCGCCGATGTGGCCGCGCCGGTGGCGCGCCGGCACCACGACGTCGAGCGGCCGCCCGACCAGCGCCTCGGCGCCGTGACCGCTCATGCGGGTCATCGCGCTGTTGACGAACACGATGCGGTTGTCCTCGTCGATCACGATCACCGCGTCCGGCGCGATCTCGGCCATGGTGCGCCAGCGCGTCTCGCTCGAGCGCAGCTGGCGCTCGCGCTCCGCGAGCACCTTCGTGCGCGCGTCGACCTTGGCGTCGAGCTCGGCGAGCAGCTGGCGCAGCTGCTCGTTCAGCGCGTCCTTTTCGACGGACAGCTCCTGCTGCCGTCGCCGCGCCCGGCCCTGCCGCGAATGCGCGCGCGTCAGCGCCAGCGCCAGGTAGCGGATCTCGCGCGGCGCGCGGCGCCACGCGCGTGGCAGGTCGCGCAGACCCTGCTCCGACTCGTCCCCGAGGGCCGCCGCGAATCGCCGCAGCGGTCGCGCCAGGGAGCCGGCGATCAGGACCGACAGCAGGAACGTCGCGGCGAGCGCCACGGCCGTGTCCCGCACGACCGTGCGCAGCTGGGCCTCGAACACGGGCAGCAGCGCCGAACGCGACTGCAGCACGTGGACCATCCAGCCGTGGCGCGGCACGGTCGCCCGCCCGGCCATCCAGCGGTCGCCGGGCTCCATCGGCACGGACGGACTCGCGCGATCGTCGATGTGCGCGGTGCCCGGCGGCTCGACGAACAGCGCGCCCATGTCGAGCGCGTCGCGACCGCGCGAGGCCACCACGCGGCGGGCGCGGTCCGTCAGCACCAGCGTGTAGCCGTGGCGCGTGCTCGCGCTCTGCAGGAACTGCTCGAGCACCGAGAGGTTGAGCGAAGCCTCGATCACGCCGTGCGGGGGCTCGCCCGGACGGGCGATCGGCGCGCTCATGGCCACGATCAGGTCGGAGCCGAAGCCGCGGCCCTGGAACGCATTCGAGACGAACGGTGCGCCGGTCTCGAGGGCCTGCACGAAGTACTCGCGGTCGACCACGCTGGTGCCGATCACCTTGGACACGTCGAGGTCGGAGCGCGTCACGCTGGCTGCCACCACGCGGCCTGCGCGGTCCGCGACGAGCAGCGTGAGCAACTCGTTCTGCTCGGACGAGTAGGCCCGCAGGGCCTCGGCCAGGTCCGGCTGGCCGGCCTCGAGCGGCTGCAACGCCAGCGTGCGACCGAAGGCCGCAAGCGCCCGCGAGCGCTCATCGAGCAGCACGCCGGCGGATTCCGACATCTCGGCGGCCAGCAACTGGACGTTGGCGAGCGCGGAAGCGAATTGCCGCTGGCGCAGCTGCTCGGCGGACCAGACGCCGAGCGCCAGTGTCAACACCGTGGTGACGGCCGCCAGCACGACGAACAGCTGGTGGGTCAGCGGTCGGGCGGCGGGACCCGGGGGGTGCACGTCGAAGCCCCGGCGCAGCACGAACACGAGCAGGTAGGCACCGATCACGCTGATCGCGGCCTGCAGCATCACCAGCGAGAAGAACGGCGGACCCGGGACTTCCTGGTGCGCGAGCGTCATCTGCACCAGCGACGCCAGCGTCGGCAGCGCGAAGCAGGCGAACGCCGGATGCGGTGCGAGTCGCCGGTGTGCCCAGGCGAGTATCGGAGCCGCGGCCATGACGGCGGCCATGGCAGGATCGACCACACCGACGATCCAGCCGAGTCCGACGGCCAGCCCCGCCGCGATCACTGCCGGCCAGACTCCCGCCCACAGGCCGATGGCGAGCACCGGCAGCGGCGCCAGCGAGACCTCGTGCGCCGGGAACAGCGGAGCCGGGAATGCGCCGAGCACCACGGCCACGGCCGCCGCGAGCGCGCAGATCAGGATGCCTGGCAGGAGTTTCATCGCGTCCCGTCCGTGGTGCTCGCTCGGGCTGCCGCCCTCAGATCGCCACGGCTTCGGCAGGCCCGTCCATCCAGTAGCCGCCGGCACCGACGGCCACGAGGCAGTCCTCGAGGTCGTGGCCGATGGCCGACTTGCTCAGGTAGCCGTGGAAGCCGAAGGACAGCGCCGAGCGCATCAGCACGCTGCGATGCTCGTTGGCCGTGAACAGCACGAGCTGGCTCGCGCAGCCGCGATCCCGCAGGGCGTTCGCGACGTTGAAGCCGTCGCTCGACTCCAGCAGGAAGTCGACGAGGATGATGTCGGGCTGGAGCCCCTGGGCCATGGCGATGGCCTGGTCCGGGTCCTCGCAGGAGCCGACCAGTTCGGCGACCGGGCTGTCCTCGAGCAGCGCTGCGACGCCCGCCCGCACGACCGGGTGATCGTCGACCAGCATGACACGCAGGCGTGGGCACATGATCAGGCCTTGGGCTGGCTCATCAGTTGATCCGCACGCGCCATGAACTCGGCCACGGCAGCGGCGGCGGAATCGGTGAGCATCACGAAGGAACGACGCGCATCGGCCGGATCCTGGTCGCGCACCAGCAGACCCGACTCCTCCATCGAGCGGATGCGGCGCCACGCGGTCGTCTGCGACGCCTCGTCCATCGAGCAGAGCTTCGAGACCGACAGGCGACGGCCCGTGATGTCCGCGCGGTAGACCTCGAGCAGGATCGCCCACGACGGCTCGTCCAGATTCGCGAGCGCGCCGCTGTCCTGGCGCAGCCGGCGCAGGGCCGACAGGTAATCGAGCGCCGAGCGCACCGCGGCCTCGCGCGTTTGCGAGCCGCTGCTGGCCGGTGCGGACTCGGTCTTCGGCGCCGGAACAGCGCCGTGCGCCGGCGGATTGCGCACGATGGCGCGGCAGGCCGCGAGCGCGCGGCTGACGGCGAAGACGAGGTCGTCCGGCGACACGGGCTTGGTCAGGTAGTCGACCGCGCCGAGGCGCAGCGCACTCACCGCGAGCTCGAGTTCCGCGTGACCGGTGACGAAGATGACCTGCAGCCAGCTGCGGTCCGGGAACCGCTCGCGGATGAAGCGGCCGAGGCGCACGCCGTCGAGGCCGGGCATGACGATGTCGGAGACGACGATCGCGATGTCGCGGTCGTTCTCGATGATCGCGAGCGCCTCGTGGCCCGAGGCGGCCGTCTGGCATACGAAGCCGACATCCGACAGCACTTCCTCGATGAACAACCGCGCGGCCGGGTCGTCATCCACGACGAGGATCTTTTTCGGTACCTGCACCATGTCCATTCCTTGTGGGACGGTCTGCTTCCGAGTCCCGGGCTGCGTCCCGCACTGCGCCGCGGTTCGTTCAGTCCACAAGGAAAAGGTTTTGGCGATTAAAGCGCAAGTGATTGAATCATCGATCAATCCGGGTTGGACCATTCTCACCCAACTGGGTAGCGTGAAACCGCCAGCCTCGGGGCGAAACTGCATCTGGCCCGCAATCTGGCGGCGTCCCGGAGTGACCGCGAATGACCATCATCCAGTTGTCCGAGGTTCGTGCCCGCCGTCAGGCGCAGGCACCGCCCCGCGTCGTGGATGCGCCGGCGTGGCGACCGCGCCTCGTCGTCGTGGCCGACGACGCCGAGTGGCGCTCGGCCTATCGTCTCTTCCTCTGGGACCAGCCCTACGACACCGAGTTGATCGCCTCGCCGTTCGACTGGGCGGCGCTCGCGGAACTGAATCCCGACGTCGTGGTGCTCGACCTCGACCAGCAGCGCCGCCGCCTGCTGCGCCACGCGTACAGCCTGAAGCGCAGCGTGCTCGGGCGCTTCGTGCCGGTGATCGGCCTCGGCGGCGAATGCACGCACGAGTCGCGCCTGCGCGCCTTCGCGTCCGGCGTCGACCAGTGGCTGTCCAAGCCGATGACCTGCGAGGAGATGCGTCTCGCCGTGCTGACCGCGCTGCGCGCGCGACAGAACTACCGGACGCTGCTCGAGCGCGTGTGAGTCGCGCTCAGGACTGGCGGCCGCCGTCGCGCCGCGTCGCCCAGACGGATGCGAGGATGCCGACGCCGAGCGTGCCGAGGATGATGCCGAGCGAGACGAGGTTCGGCACGTGGAAGTGCCCGACCAGCAGCATCTTGGCGCCGACGAACGCGAGCACCAGCACCAGGCTGTAGCGCAGGTAGCGGAACATCGCCATCAGCCCGGCGACCGCGAAATAGAGCGAACGCAGGCCGAGGATGGCGAAGGCGTTCGAGGTGAACACCAGGAACGGATCGCGCGTGACCGCGAGGATCGCGGGGATCGAGTCCACGGCGAACACCACGTCCGTCAGCTCGACCATGATCAGGCCGACGAACAGGGGCGTCGCGTAGAGCTGGCCGTCGCGGAACACGAAGAAGTGCGCGCGGTGCAACTCGTCGGTGACCGGCACGAAACGGCGCACGAGACGGGCCGGCAGGCTCTCACCGAAGTTCCGCTCCTCCGCATCGTCGCGCAGCATGCGCAGCGCCGACAGCAGCAGTACGGCGCCGAACACGTAGAACATCCAGTCGAAGCGCGAGAGCAGCGCGGTGCCGGCGAGGATCATCAGGCCGCGCAGGACGATGGCGCCGACGATGCCCCAGAACAGCACGCGGTACTGGTAGCGCGGCGGGATCTTCAGGTAAGCGAAGATCAGCGCCATCACGAAGATGTTGTCGACCGACAGCGACCACTCGAGCAGGTAGCCGGTGACGAACTGCACCACGGCGTCGGTGCCGCCCGCGACGTGCGGGCCGCCCTGGAACCCGAGCCAGTGGTGCTCGTACAGCCCGTAGATGACCGCGGTGAACGAGCCGGCGACGCAGATCCAGACGGCGGTCCAGAACAGCGCCTGGCGCACGGAGAGTTCCGCCGACTCCCGGTGCAGGACGCTCAGGTCCAGGAACAGGAGGCCGAGGAACAGGGCGAGGAACCCGCCCCAGACCAGTTCAACCACCGTCCGGCCGTCCCGCCCGCTGCGTCATCGCCGCCATGCTCAGGGCATGTCGTCGACGGTGCCCTTCTCCTTCTGCACGGGCAGCAGGTCGCGCGCCGTGAGCTTGAGATCGAGGGCGACGGCGCTGGCAATGTAGATCGACGAGTAGGTGCCGACCACGACGCCGATCGCGAGCGCGACCGAGAACCCGCGCAGCACCTCTCCACCGAACACCAGCAGCGCCATGATCGTGATCATGGTCGTCAGGTGGGTCATGATCGTGCGGGACAGCGTCTCGTTGATCGCCAGGTCGATGATCTGCGTCGGCGAGCCCTTGCGCTCCGAGAGGAAGCGCTCGCGGATCCGGTCGAACACGACCACCGTGTCGTTCAGCGAGTAACCGATCACCGCGAGCACCGCGGCGAGCGCCGGCAGGTCGAAGGTCATCTGGGTCTCGGAGAAGAAGCCCAGGATGATGAGCGGGTCGTGCAGGGCTGCGACGATGGCGCCCACGCCCAGCTTCCACTGGAAGCGGAACGCCACGTAGATCAGGATGCCGATGAACGTGAACAGGATGGCGAGCGCGCCCTTGTTGGCGAGCTCGGCACCGACCTGCGGGCCGACGACCTCCGTGCGCATCAGCTGCACGGTGGGCTCGGACGCCTGGATCGCCGCCAGCACGTTGGCCGCCACCTTGTTGGTGTCCTCGCCCTCCTGCGGCAACAGGCGCACCATCACGTCGCGCGAGGTGCCGAAGGTCTGCACCGACGCGTGCGCGAAGCCTGCCTTCTCGATCTCGGCCCGCACCTGCTCGACGTTGGCCGCCTGCGGGAACTGCAGCTCGAGCACCACGCCGCCGGTGAAGTCGATGCCGAGGTTCAGCCCGCGGAACGCGAACGAGGTGAGCGCCGCGACGATCGCGATGGCCGAGATCACGTACCAGCGCCGGCGCGTCCCCATGAAGGGGAAGCTGGTCTTCTTGTGGAAGAACTCCATTTCAGTACCCTCCGCCGATCGACAGCCGCTCGATCTTCTTGCGCCGGCCCCAGACCAGGTGGATCAGGGCGCGGCTGCCGAGCAGCGCGGTGAACATCGAGGTGATGATGCCGAGCGACAGCACGACGGCGAAGCCGCGCACCGGGCCGGTACCGAAGGTGAACAGCACGATGCCGGCGATCAGCGTGGTGATGTTCGAGTCGAAGATCGACCAGAACGCCTTGTCGAAGCCGGCATTGATGGCTGCGTGCGGACTCGAGCCGTTGCGCAGTTCCTCGCGGATGCGCTCGTAGATGAGGATGTTGGCGTCGACCGCCATGCCCACCGTGAGCACGATGCCCGCGATGCCGGGCAGCGACAGCGAGGCCTGCAGCATCGACAGCAGCGCAGTCAGCAGCACCACGTTGGCGAGCAGCACCGCGTCGGCGACCAGGCCGAAAGCGCGGTAGTACAGCACCATCCACACGAAGGTGGCGAGCATGCCGATGACGAGGGCGCGCACGCCGCGATCGATGTTGTCCTGGCCGAGGCTCGGGCCGATGGTGCGCTGCTCGACGATGTAGAGCGGCGCGGCCAGCGAGCCGGCGCGCAGCAGCATCGCGAGTTCGCGCGCCTCGTTGGCCATCACGCCGGTGATCTGGAAGTTGCTGCCGAACACGCCGCGGATGGTCGCGACGCTGATGACCTGTTCGACCGTGCACTCCGCGCCGACGCGCGTGCCGTTGCAGGGCTGGTCGGCCTTCAGGCGCTTCTTCTCGATGAACACCACGGCCATCGGGCGGCCGAGGTTCTCGCGCGTGGTCTCGAGCATCTGCGAGGCGCCGCGGGCATCGAGCTTCACGAACACCGCGGGCTGGCCTTCCGAGAATCCCGAGCTGGCGTCGGTGAGCTGCTCGCCCGAGACGATCATCTCGCGCTTGAGCAGGACCGGGCGCCCCTCGCGCGTGTGATAGAGCTTGGAGCCGAGCGGCGCGCGACGCAGGCGCTCGGCGTCGAAGGCGTCGTTCTGGTCGTCGACCAGGCGGAACTCGAGGGTGGCGGTCGCGCCAAGGACGCGCAGCGCCTCGTTCGGGTCGGACACGCCCGGCAGCTGCACGACGATGCGGTCGAGCCCCTGGCGGGCCACGATCGGCTCGGTCACGCCGAGCTCGTCGACGCGATTGCGCAGCGTGGTGATGTTCTGCTGGATCGCGAAGTCCTGGCGTTCCTTGATGCGTTCGGGGCGCAGCTTGACCGTCACGGCGCCGCCCGCACCGAGGGCCTCGGCTTCGATCGTCGAGTTCGGGTCCTGCTTGCGCAGCGCGTTCGCCGCCTTGGTCGCGTCGTCGCCGCTGCGCAGCGTGATGCGCACGGTGTCCGTGCCGTCGTTCGCGACGCCGGTGAACGGGATGCGCTCGTTCCGCAGCAGCAGCCGGTAGTCGCGCTCCATGCCCGCGAGCAGCTGTTTCACCGCGCCCTGCACGTCCACCTCGTACAGGAAGTAGACGCCGCCGCGCAGGTCGAGGCCGAGGCTCATCGGCTTGAGGCCGACCGCGCGCATCCAGCCCGGCGTGCGCGGCACCTCGGACAGGGCCACGAGGTAGTCCTTGGACGCTTCCTGCAGGACGTCGCGGGCCTTCAGCTGGTCGTTGACGCCGGCGAACCGCAGCACGAGGCGGTCGCCTTCGAGGTAGCTCTGCTCCGGGGTCACGCCCTTGCCGGCCAGCAACGCATTGACATCGCCGCGGGCCGCCTCGGTGACCTTGGCGCGGTCGTTGCGCGAGAGCTGCAGGGCCGGCGCCTCGCCGAACACGTTCGGCAGCGCGAGCAGGAACGCGATGCCGAGGACGATCGCGACCAGCCAGATCTTCCAGGCCGGGTAACTGTGCATGGATCAGGCTCCGCTCGGTCTCAGGCGCTCTTCAGCGTGCCCTTCGGCACGACCTGGGTGATGGTGTGCCGCTGCACCTTGACCTGCACCCCGCTCGCGATCTCGACGGTGAGGAACTGGTCGCCGGTCTCGACGACCTTGGCCAGCATGCCGCCGCTGGTGACCACCTCGTCGCCGACGGCGAGCGCCGCGACCATGGCCTTGTGCTCTTTCGCCCGCTTGGACTGCGGACGGATCAGCAGGAAATAGAAGACGACGAAGATCAGGACGAGGGGCAGCATCTGCACCAGCGGGTTGCCGGCAGGCGCCGCACCCGCGGCCTGCGCGTGTGCGCTCGAGATCAGCCAATCCATCAGGGAACTCCTGTCGGCCCCGCCTGGGGGCGTCCAAAAAATGGCCCGGAATTATACCCGAGGGTCCGCCGGGGTGCCTGCGGTCATCCCTGACCCTCCGGCCCGGCCAGGAAATCCGCGGCAAAGCGGCCAAACGTGCCCGCGTCGAGACGGGCGCGGATGCGGGCCATCAGGTCCAGGTAGTAGTGCAGGTTGTGGATGCTGTTGAGCCGGGCGCCGAGGATCTCGTTGCAGCGGTCGAGGTGGCGCAGGTAGGCCCGGGAGTAGTTCCGGCAGGTGTAGCAGCCACAGGCCGGGTCCAGCGGCCGGGTATCGGCCTGGTGGGCGGCATTGCGGATCTTGATGACGCCCTCGCTGGTGAACAGGTGGCCGTTGCGGGCATTGCGGGTGGGCATGACGCAGTCGAACATGTCGATGCCGCGACTCACGGCCTGCACGATGTCCGACGGGGTGCCGACCCCCATCAGGTAGCGCGGCTGCAGCGCGGGAAGGTGCGGGTCGAGCGCCTCGAGCACGCGATTGCGTTCCTCCGCCGGCTCGCCCACCGCCAGCCCCCCGACCGCGTAGCCGTCGAAGCCGATGTCGAGCAACTTGCCGATCGACTCGACCCGGAGCGGCAGGAACGTCCCGCCCTGGACGATGCCGAACAAGGCGTTCGGATTGCCGAGTTCAGTGAAGGCGTCGCGGCTGCGCCGGGCCCAGCGCATCGAGAGTTCCATCGACTGGCGCGCCTGCGCCTCGGTCGCCGGGTACGGCGGGCACTCGTCGAACGCCATCACCACGTCCGAGTCGAGCGCGGTCTGCACCTGCATCGAGATCTCGGGGCTGAGGAACACCGGATCGCCGTTCACCGGCGAGCGGAACTTCACGCCTGCCTCGGTGAGCTTGCGCAGTTCCGCGAGCGAGAACACCTGGAAGCCGCCGGAGTCCGTGAGGATCGGCCCGCTCCAGTGCATGAACCCGTGCAGCCCGCCGTGCGCGCGGATGACGTCCGTGCCCGGTCGCAGCATCAGGTGGAAGGTGTTGCCGAGCACGATCTGCGCGCCGAGGCCGGTGAGTTCCTCGGGCGTCATCGCCTTGACCGTCCCGTAGGTCCCGACCGGCATGAACACCGGCGTCTCGACCGTGCCGTGGCGCAGTTCCAGGCGCCCGCGGCGCGCCCGCCCCTCCTGGCGCAGGAGATCGAACTTCATGCCGCGCTCCGGGGCGCGAGCGCGGACGGCGACGGCTCGATGAACATGGCGTCACCGTAGCTGAAGAACCGGTAGCCCGTCTCGACCGCGTGCCGGTAGGCGGCGAGCACTGCCTCGCGGCCGGCGAACGCGCTGACCAGCATCAGCAGGGTCGATTCGGGCAGGTGGAAATTGGTGAGGAGCGCGTCGACCACGCGGAAACGATCGCCGGGCTTGAGGAACAGACGCGTCTCGCCGCTGTACGGAGCGAGCGAGCCCGACTGGGCAGCCGTTTCGAGTGCGCGCACCGCCGTCGTGCCGATGGCGACCACGCGCGCGCCGCGCGCCCGGGCCGCGACCACGGCGGCCACGGTCGACGCGTCGACGTCGAGCAGTTCCGCGTGCATGCGGTGCTCCGCGACGTCCTGCACGCGCACCGGCTGGAACGTGCCGGCGCCAACATGCAGCGTGACGTAGGCGAATTGTGCGCCGGCGGCGCGACAGGCCTCGAGCAACGCGGCATCGAAATGCAGGCCGGCAGTCGGAGCGGCCACGGCCCCCGGATTGCGCGCGTAGACGGTCTGGTAGCGCTCGCGGTCGCTGGCCTCGACGGGCCGGTCGATGTACGGCGGCAACGGCATCTCGCCGCAGCGCTCGAAGACTTGCGCCGCGGGCGCGTCGAACTCGACGATCCAGAAATCGTCGTCGCGCTCGACGATCGTCGCGACCGCCCCGCCCTGCACGTCGATGCGCGCGCCGGGGCGGAACGACTTGCTGGCGCGCAACTGCACGCGGGCCCGGGCTCCGCCGAGCAGGCGCTCGAGCATCACCTCGACCCGTCCGCCGGTGGCCTTGGCGCCGAACAGCCGCGCCGGCACCACCCGCGTGTCGTTGAACACGAGGAGGTCGCCGTGACGCAGCAGTCGCGGCAGGTCGGTGACTCGCAGGTCGTCGCAGGCGCCGGTGCGTCCGTCGAGGTGCAGCAGACGGCTCGCGCTGCGCGGATCGGTGGGGTGGCGGGCGATCAGCGACTCGGGCAGGTCGTAGTGGAAGTCGCTGAGTTGCATGGGGCGCGCATGCTAACAGAGGGCCCGGCCAGGTGGCCGGGCCCTCCCGACTCCCGCCCGGAGGAAATCAGGCGGTTTCCGACGCCTTCGGCGGCGGCGGCGGCGGAACGGGGGCGGCGGACGGCGCCGGCAGCGGTCGCGGGCCCGGCGGATGGCCGCCACGCGGACCGTCGTCATCGTCGTCGGGCTGGGGCACGACGCCTTCGAGGGCCAGGCGCTTGCGATTGCGCAGGATGTCGAGCTTCACTTTCTCGCCCGGCTGATAGGAGCCGAGGATGCGGAAGGCGTGGCCGGGATTCTCCGGCTGCCGGCCGTCGATGGCGAGAATGACGTCGCCGTCCTCCAGCTTCAGCGTGCCCGCCTCCGGCGCGCGCACCACCAGCAGGCCCTTGTCCGTGCCGAAATACTGGCCGAGCTTCGGCGAGACCGGCGCGAGTTCGAGCGCGCCGAAGGCGTGGCCGAAGCCCATGAAGTGCATCATGCCGGGCGGCAGCATCTCCTCCATGCCGGGAGGCAGCATCCGCCGCTCGCGCATCAGCATGGCGACGGGCGGCATCGGCTGCGTCGCGACCACCGATGCGCTCTGGCGTCCACCGTCGCGCAGGTAATCGACCTTGACCGTCTGCCCGGGCTTCACGCCCCGCATGTAGTCCACCAGTTGTCGCCCCGGCGAGGCGTCGCCCGAACGCTTCAGCGACTTGCCGTCGACCGCGACGATCACGTCGCCCGTCTTGAGGCCGGCGGCCTGCGCAGGACCGGACGGGCTCACACCCGTCACCTGCACGCCATCGTCGCGCGAGTCGCCGCCGCCGATGTTGACGCCGAGCATCGCGCCCTGCGGGCCGCGGCCATGCATCATGCGCATGGCGATGTCGACGTCGTCGCCGTAGAGCTTCTGGCTCAGCTCGGCGACCTGTCGCGCGGCTTCATCCAGCCGCGTGCGCGCCGCGGCGAGGTCCTTTTCCATCGCGGCGCGGTCCGCCGGTTCGGTGGCGCCCGCGAGACTGCAGGCGAGCAGCGCAGCGGCGGCGGCCGCCAGCACGGTGATCGAACGGGTTCTCTGCATGCTCATTCTCCGTTTCACATCGCGACCTGCTGCGCTTCCGCATACCGCAGGCGCACCAGGGAATTCATGGCCTCGACGCGTTCGCGCCAGAGCTGCTCGGCGTCGTCCGGCGACCCGGGATCGGAGCTGGCCGACAACCGATGATCGAGCCACTGCACCTGCGTCTCGAGCGTGTCGATCGGCAGCGAGGTGGCGGCACGCGCGACGGCGGGACGCTCAGGCAGCGCCGCGAGCACCTGCTCCAGCGCGACCGACTGCGCACGGAGGCGCTCGATCTCGGACGCGGAAGCCGGGCTCGACGTCGCCTCGGCCGGCCGTGCGACCGTGGCCTGCGCACCCGGGCGCTGCAGGCTCGCGTGGATCGACAGGGCGACGATCGCCGCCAGCACGGCGAGTGCCGCCGCCATCGACCCGCGGGCGAAGCGCTGCACGCGCTGCAGCGACAGCTCGCGTGCATGCAGGCGGGCCTGCACCTTCGTCCAGCCGTCCGGCCCGCCATCCACGGCCGGCAGGTCGGCCAGGCGCCGGCTCAGCAACTCGTCGACAGGGGCAGGCATGGCGCGGTCACTCCACTCTCTTGCAGCGCGACGCGCAGGCGATCGTGCGCGCGGGCGAGCTGCGACTTCGAAAAACTGGGCGAGCTGTCGAACAGCAGGCCGATTTCCTGGTGCGTGTAGCCCTCGACGTCGTGCAGCCAGACCACGGCGCGCGCCGTGTCCGACAACCGGGCCAGCGCCCGCTCCAGGTCGAGCGCGTCGGCCGGTTCACGGGCGGATTCGTCGGGCAGCTGCGACTCCACGTCCTCGTCCGTGGTGGCCCGCTCGAACCAGCGGCGGCTGCGATGCCACGGCGAGCGCAGGTGCATCAGGCAGCGGTTCACGGCGATGGCACGCACCCAGCCGGCGAACGAGCCGCGGCCGTCGTATTGCCCGAGGCGCGTGAGCACCTCGACGAACACGTCCTGGGCGAGGTCCTCGGCGACGGCGCGCTGCGGCACGAGGCGGCGGGCGAGCGTGAAGACCGGACGCTCGAACGCGCGATAGATGGCCTCCTGCGCGGCGACGTCGCCGCCGAGGGCTCGCGGCACGGCATCGGGCGCCAGGGCGCTGTCGAAGAACGAGGTCATACACCGCCTTAGATGCGCGGCGGCGGAAAAAGGTCGCGCGAGTGGTCGCGCCGGAGGTCGTCAGCCGCGCGGCGGGACGGTGTCCGCGGCGCTCGCGATGACGGACTCACCACCCGGCGCGTCGCCGCACTTGAAGAAGGTGGACTGCGAGAGCCAGGCGCGGTCGGGGTAGTACGCGAACAGCAGCGCCCCGCCCTTCAGCGTGTCGATCATGCCGCGCGCCACTTCCTGCCGGACCGCGGGGCAACCCCAGCTGCGCCCGAGCCGCCCGAGCCGCTCGGCGATCGACTCGCTGACGTAAGGAGCGCCGTGCATGACGATGGCCCGATCGAGCGCCCGGTCGTTGAAGCCGGCATCGAGGCCTTTCAGGCGCAGAGAATAGCCGTTATTGCCGTAGTAGGTGTCCGCGGTCTGGAACAAGCCGAGACTCGACATCTTGCTGCCGTCGATGTTCGAGAACTGGTGCGCCATTGCCTCGCCCGTGTTGCGGCCGTGGGCGACGAGCTCCTGGAACAGCAGCTTGCCGTGGTCGACGTCGAACACCCACAGGCGCGGCTGCGTCGAGGGCAAGGAATAGTCGATGACGGCCAGCCGATGGAAGCCATCGAGGCGACCCTGTCGACGGGCGCACTCGGCGGCCCGGACCGCCAGTTGCAGGACCTTGGGGTTCGCCGCCGGGGCCGCGGCCGTGAGCGTCGAGACGAGGCTGGTCTCGGCCCGGGCGGTACCGAAAACGCAGCACAACGCCAGCAGGCCGGCGGCCAATCCTCGTCGTCGCATGCGAGCGCATCTCCGTGCCAGGGGGCGGGCCGCCCACGGGCGACGCATGGAGTCCTCTGACCGCGGCGATTCTAGCGGGTTCCCACGGCGGTCGGGCGTGATCGGCTCGACAGGCGCCACCGATTCGAATCCACTCGCGATTGCGGTCGTAAGCCACTGAGTAGCAATATTTTCCCAACCCGGCAGGCTCAATCGGTTAAGCTTCGCGGCCTCGCCGGTGTGGCGGAACTGGTAGACGCAGCAGACTCAAAATCTGCCATGGGCAACCATGTGTGGGTTCGATCCCCTCCACCGGCACCAAGACAGACCTCCGTGAAATTCTGTTCCAACTGCGGCCAGCCCGTCGCCTTGCGCACCCCCGAGGGCGACCACCTGCCCCGCCACGTGTGCGACGCCTGCGGGATCATTCACTACCAGAACCCCAAGCTGGTCGTGGGCTGCGTGCCCGAGCACGAGGGGCGCATCCTCCTCTGCAAGCGGGCCATCGAGCCGCGCCTCGGCTACTGGACCATCCCCGCCGGCTTCATGGAGAACGGCGAGACGACCCAGCAGGCCGCCGCCCGGGAATCCCTCGAGGAAGCCCTGGCCGAGGTCGAGATCGGCTCGCTGCTGGCCGTGGTCCACGTGCTGCACGCCGACCAGGTGCACGTGATGTTCCGGGCCCGCCTCCCCGAGCCGCGGTTCGGGGCCGGGGCCGAAAGCCTCGAGGTCATGCTGTGCGACGAGGCCGACGTGCCCTGGCCGGAGATCGCTTTCAAGAGCGTCGATTTCGCGTTGCGGCGCTATTTCGAGGACCGCGCCCGCGGGGTGGAGGACCACCATTTCACGGCGCTCGACTACCGCAGGCACCTGCCCCGTTGAAAACCGGCGTTTGCACTGCGGCAACGCTTTGGCAGAATACGCGCCCCGTCGCCGCAGGCCCGCAGCCCGGCGCGCGCTGAACCCGGAGATTGCCGATGACCTTCGTCGTCACCGAAAACTGCATCAAGTGCAAGTACATGGACTGCGTGGAAGTCTGCCCGGTGGACTGCTTCCATGAAGGCCCGAACATGCTGGTCATCGATCCGGACGAGTGCATCGACTGCACGCTGTGCGAGCCGGAATGCCCGGCCGAGGCCATCTTCTCCGAGGAGGAGATCCCCTCGGGTCAGGAGCAGTTCAAGGCCCTGAATGCGGATCTCGCCAAGCAGTGGCCGGTGATCACGGAGAAGAAGGACGCGCCGGCCGACGCCAAGGACTGGGACGGGCGCGCCGGGAAGCTCTCCTACCTGGAGAAGTGAGCGCCTAGCGGCCGCCGGCCGCGACCGCCGACCCGGCCTTCTGCGAGTCCTGCACGGCCTGCACGAGGTCGGCCGGCGCCAGGTAGCCGCCGATGTAATCGCCGTTCTGAGTGAAGATCGCCGGCGTGCCCTCGACGCCGAGGTCGTCGCCCATCTCGTACTGCGCCTTGATCACGGCGTCGCCGCAGGCCTTGCCCTTGAGCGCCTCGCCCTTCTTGGCGCGCGTCAGGGCGTCCTTGCGATCGGCGGCACACCAGACCATCTCGGCCTTGCGCCAGGACTCCGTGCCCGGACCCGTGCGCGGATACATCATGTAACGGACCTTCACGCCCGCCTTGTTGATGTCGGCGATCTGGCTGTGCAGCTTGCGGCAGAAGCCGCAGTCGACGTCGGTGAAGATGGTCACGGTCATCTTCGGGTTCGGCGGCGAGAAGACGATCATCTGGTCTTCGCGCGCGGACGCCAGCACCGCGGCCCGTGCCGCATTGCGCCGGGTGGCCGTGAGGTTGGTCTGCGTGTCGAGGTCGTAGACGTTGCCGCTGACGAGATACTTGCCGTCGGCGCTGACGTAAGCGACGACGCCGCCCATCGTGACTTCGTACAGCCCGGGGATGGGCGTGGCTGCCACGTCGGACGGCTCCGCGCCGTGCAGCTTCGAGACGACCCGGGCCCGCACGTCGGCGGGCACGACGCCGGGCTTCGCCGGCGTGGTCGCCGCCGGCCGGCTGCCCTGCTTGTCGGGCGCGGCGACGGCGGGACCGGCGAGCACGGCTCCGAGCGACAGCGCGGCGAGGACGAGGGTGGCGGCGGGGGCAAGGGTTCGCATGCTTTGGTCCGTCGTCTGGAGTCCCGGAAAGACTGCTGCGGGTTCAGACCGCGGCCGGGGCCGCAGGTTCAAACCGCAGGAGGCGGGCGGAGTCTAGCAGACGCCCGCGCCGGCACGGCACGGCCGCACGCGCGGCGGGCTCAGCCGCGCGGATGGTGCTGCGAGTGCAGGTCCTTCAGACGCTCGCGCGCGACGTGCGTGTAGATCTGCGTGGTCGAGAGGTCGCTGTGGCCGAGCAGCATCTGCACCACGCGCAGGTCCGCGCCGTGGTTGAGCAGGTGCGTGGCGAAGGCGTGGCGCAGCGTGTGCGGCGACAGGTCCTTCTGGACGCCGGCCTTGCGGGCGTAGCGCTTGATGATGTGCCAGAAGGCCTGGCGCGTCATGCGGTCGCCGCGGCGCGTCGGGAACAGGTAGTCGGTCTGGCGCTCGAGCAGGATCTCGACGCGCGGGCCCTGCAGGAACTGCTGCACCCACTGCACGGCTTCCTCGCCGAGCGGGATGAGGCGCTCGCGGTCGCCCTTGCCGACGATGCGGATGACGCCCTGGTTGAGGTTCACCTGCGCGAGCGTCAGGTTCACGAGCTCGGACACGCGCAGCCCGGTCGCGTACAGCACCTCGAGCATGGTGCGGTCGCGGTGCCCGAGCGGATCGCTCACGGCGGGAGCGGCCAACAGGGCCTCGACTTCCTCCTCCGTGAGCGATCGCGGGAGCGAGCGCCCGACCTTCGGCATCGCGATCTGGGCGGTGGGGTCCTCGCGGAGCGCCCCCTCACGGACGAGATGTCGGTAGAACCGGCGGAAACTGGAGAGCTGGCGGGCGGTCGAGCGCGGCCGGGCCCCGGCCTGCACTCGCGACGCCATGAACGAGAGGATGTCCCCGCGACCGGCCGCGGCGAGGTCGAGTTCGTGCTCCTCGAGCCAGCGCTCGAGCGCGGTGAGGTCGGCGCGGTAGGCCGCCAGGGTATTCGGCGACAGGCCCCGCTCCATCCAGACGGCATCGAGGAACCGGTCGATCGGACCCGGCCCCTGAGCAGCACTGCCCCGCTGCGAACGTGTGAGCACGGTGTTCTTCACTGCGGTGTTCATGGAACCTCGGGGGCATTCATGGCGCGCAGTATGCGAGTGCCCAAATGGCCCGGGCCGTGACAGCATTCACAGATCCCCGGCACCGTTAACATAACTGGAGCCAATTCACAGAATGCCCGCGGACGGGCAGACTTCGCCGCCCGAAAGGTCCCGCCCGATCCATGGCCCGCACCCTGCTCCGCTCGCTCTACGGCGCCTACGCCCTCACCGCCCTCGGCCTGCTGGTCGTGCTGGCGGCCGTCCTGGCGCTGGTCGTGCCCCGGCTCGCCTGGCGGCGCAGCCTCACCCGCCAGCTTGCCCGTCTGTGGCTGGCCCTCGCCGGGATCCGCCTCACGTTGCGGGGGGCGGACCAGTTGCCGGAAGGATCCTGCGTGCTGGTGGCCAATCACTCGAGCTACCTGGACGGCGTGGTGATGAAGGCGGCCCTGCCGCCCCGGTTCTCCTTCGTCATCAAGCGGGAAGCGGCTTCGATGCCGGTGATGGGGTTCCTGCTGAAGCGCATCGGCTCGGAATTCGTCGACCGCCACTCCCGGGGCGGACGCCAGCGCGACGCCAAGCGGGTCGTGCGCCTCGCCGAACAGGGGCATTCACTGGTGTTCTTTCCGGAAGGCACGTTCGACGCGGAGGTGGGTCTCAAGCGCTTCCACGTGGGTGCGTTCGTCGCCGCGGCGCGTGGCGGGATGCCGGTCGTGCCGAGCGTGATCCACGGTGCGCGACAGGTGCTGCCCACGGACACGATCGTGCCGCGGCCCGGGCCAGTGGTGATCGACGTGCTCGAGCCGTTGCAGATGGAGGACTGCGGGGGATCCGCCGAGGGCCTGCGCGATGCGACGCGCGCCCGCATGCTGGCCGTCCTCGCCGAACCCGATTTGGGAAAATAGGGGACATTCGTCTTTTTCGGGCGGTGCCGAGTGCGCGGATGGTGGACCGAGCACCGCCGTCGGCTTCGCCGGTCCGGGCGTGTTCGACGGGCCGTGCGCCGCATGGACGCGGCGCCCGGAGCCCCCATGGACGGGTTTACGGCGTCCCGGCGAGCACGCCCGGACC
>JBGAHO010000046.1:0-32077 GCA_044226195.1 Steroidobacteraceae bacterium | reverse complement strand
AGCCGGCATCCGCGCGCTCGTGCTGCGCGCGTACCGCTGGCAGTACATCGTCTCCGGCGTGCAGCACCCGCACTTCGGCCGGCTGCTCACCGAGATGACGACCCCGGCCCAGATGACCCGCATCCAGCAGGCGCTCGCGCCGATCCTGCGCGCGACGCTGCCACCTCGGAGGAACGAATCATGAACTGCCTCAAGACCCTGACGACCTACGAGCGGGCCGTGTTCGCCTCGCTCGCGGTGCTGGTGGCGACGCTCACCCTCGTGCTGCTCAACATCGGCTTCCAGGCACCGGTCCTGACGTGAACGGCGCGGCGCTCCACGGGGTGACTCGTGGAGCGCCGTCGTCACCGGCGTTTGACGCGGCCGGTGCGCGGTGTGCTAGGTTCCGTCCAGCAGCCACCGGACGGTCCACCCCATGCGCCACGCCCGACCTGCCCATCCCGGCTTGCTCCCCGCGATCCTCGTCGGCGGCGGCATGGCCGCGACCTTCGACATCGTGTACGCCTTCGCACGCCAGGCGGGCCGCGGACGCAGCCCGGAGTGGGTGCTGCAATCGGTGGCGAGCGGCTGGCTCGGCGAGCGAGCCTTCATCGGCGGCATTCCCGCGGCCCTGCTCGGCCTGCTCTCGCACTACGGCATCCTGCTGGTGGCCGCCCTGCTCTACGTGCTGGCCGCCCGCCGGCTGCCCGTCCTGCGCGAGCACTCGATGATCGCCGGCGCGCTCTTCGGCGCGGCGATCTACCTGTTCATGAACTTCGTGGTGCTCCCGCTGTCGGCGTTCCCGTTCACGCTGAGCTACCCGGCGGCGAGACTCGTCGAGGGTCTCATCGCGCACGCCGTATTCGTCGGCATCCCGATCGCGGCAGCGGCGCGGCGTTTCGGTTAGCATCCGGCGACCGGAGCAAGGAGGCCGCATGGTCAAGATCAGCATCCTGTACCCGAACACGCCGGGATCGCGCTTCGACTTCGAGTACTACACGCAGCAGCACATGCCGCGCTCGATCGCGCTGCTCGGTGCGCACCCCGGTTTTCGCGGCGTCTCGGTCGAGCGGGGACTCGGCGGCGGCGCACCGGGCACGCCCGCGACGTATGCCGCGAGCCGCGGAACTGCAGGGCGACATCCCGAACTACACGGACGTCGCGCCGGTCATCCAGATCAACGACGTCCTCATCTCGGCCTGAGCACGCCCCGCGCGCTACGCAGCAAAGGATTCCGCACCATGAAGTACCGTCCGGCGCCCCTCGCCATCGCGGCCTGCCTCGCCACCACCCTGCTCGGCTCGTCCGTCGCGCGCGCGCAGGATGCCGCGGTCGTGAATGCCGCGACGGTGAAGGTGGTCATCGACAACGCCCGGGTGCGGGTGCTCGAGGCCACCCTGCCACCCGGCGCGACGGAGAGCCCGCATTCGCATCCCGCCTCGGTCATCCACGTGATCGAGGGCGGCAAGGTGCGCAACCACGTCCGCGACCAGGTGGGCGAGACGGAACTCGTGGCGGGCCAGACGCTCTACCGGGAGCCGACGACGCACTGGGCGGAGAACATCGGCACCACGACCATCCACCTGATCCTGGTCGAACTCAAGGAGCAGCCATGAAGCATTTCCTGGCGATTTTCACCGGCGCACCGACGGCGATGGACGAGTTCCGCAAGCTGCCGGCCGACGAGCAGGCCCGGCGCGGCGAGGCCGGCGTGAAGGCCTGGCACGACTGGGTGGACAAGCACGGCGCATCGATCGTCGGCATGGGCGGCCCGCTCGGCAAGACCAAGCGCGTCAGCCGGACGGGCGTCGCGGACATCCGCAACGCGATGTCGGCCTACACCGTGGTGCAGGCCGAGTCGCACGAGGCGGCGGCGAAGATGTTCGAGCAGCACCCGCACTTCATGCTCTTCCCCGGCGACGGCGTCGAGGTGATGGAAGTGCTGCCGATCCCGGGGCGCTGATCCCGGGCGACCGACTCGATCGATTCCGACCGCAACCCGTCAGGAGGACACGTCATGGGCTGGATCTACACCCTGGTCATCGGCGGCATCGTGGGCTGGCTGGCCAGCATCCTCATGAAGACCAACGCGCAGATGGGGCTGATCGCCAACGTACTGGTGGGCATCGTGGGCTCGTCGCTCGGCTTCTGGGCCGCCGGCCTGCTCGGCATCGCGCCGACGGGCGGCCTGCTGCGCTTCGTGGTCGCCATCGCGGGCGCCGCGCTGCTGATCTTCATCCTCGGGAAGCTCGGCATCTTCCGCAAGGGATCGTAACCGCGACGCGGCGGGCTCAAGTGCGCTCGTAGAGCGTCACGACGCAGGCCCCGCCGAGTCCGAGGTTGTGCTGCAGCGCGAGGCGTGCCCCATCCACCTGGCGCGCCTCCGCGTGGCCGCGCAACTGCTCGACGAGTTCCGTGCACTGCGCGAGACCCGTGGCGCCGATGGGATGGCCCTTCGAGAGCAGGCCGCCCGACGGATTGGTGACGTAGCGCCCGCCGTAGGTGTTGTCGCCGTCGCAGATGAACTGCTCGGCGCCGCCCTCGGGGCAGAGCGCGAGCGCCTCGTAGGTGATCAGTTCGTTCTGCGCGAAGCAGTCGTGCAGCTCGACCACGTCGAGGTCCTCGGGCCCGATGCCCGCCGCCGCATACACCTGGCGCGCCGCTTCCTTCGCCATGCTGTAGCCGCAGACCTCGCGCATGTCGCCTGCCTCGAAGGTTGCGGGCGAATCGGTCGTCATGGCCTGGGCGCGGATGCGCACCGAGCGGTCGAGCCCGTGCCGGGCCGCGAACGACTCCGAGCAGAGGATCGCCGCGGCGGCGCCACAGGTCGGCGGGCACGCCATCAGGCGGGTCAGCACGCCGGGCCACAGTGCGGGCGCATTCATCACGTCCTCTTCGGTGACCACGTTGCGCAGCACCGCGAGCGGGTTGTTGGCCGCGTGCCGGCTGGCCTTCGCCTTGACCTTGGCGAACGTCGACAGCTGCGTGCCGTACTGCTGCATGTGCGCGAGTCCGGCGCCGCCGAAGTAGCGCAGCGCGAGCGGCACGCCCGGATCACCGACCAGCGCGTCGGTCGTCGCCTCGAAGCGGTCGAACGGGCTCACGCGGTCATTGAAGAGCGTGCCGAGCGCCCCCGGGTTCATCTGCTCGAAGCCGAGGGCCAGTGCGCATTCGACCGCACCACCCTCGACGGCCTGCCTGGCGAGGAACAACGCGGCCGACCCCGTCGAGCAGTTGTTGTTGACGTTGACGATGGGAATGCCGGTCATGCCGACGTCGTAGAGACAGCGCTGCCCGGCCGTGGAGTCGCCGTAGACGTAGCCCACGTAAGCCTGCTGCACGAGCGGGTAATCGATGCCGGCATCGGCCAGCGCCAGTGTGACGGCCTTGGCGGCCATCACCGGGTACGGTTCGCTCGCGCCGGGCTTGGTGAACGGGATCATGCCGACCCCGGCGACGCAGACGGTGCGGTTCATGTGCGCTCCTGCAGATCCAAGGGGCCGAGGCCCGCGCTCAGGCCGAGGTGAACCCGCCGTCGACGGGCATGCAGATGCCGGTGACGAACGACGACAGGTCGGACAGCAGCCACATCGCGGCCTGCGCCTGCTCGACGGGCTGCGAGCATCGCCCGATGGGATGCGCGGTCTTGAGGAATTCCTCGACGCCGGGGTTGCTCTCGATGTTCTTCTGCACCATGGGCGTCAGGACGGCGCCGGGCGCGATGGTATTCACGCGGATGCCCTGTGCGCCGTAGTCGATCGCGGCCGCGCGCGACATGGCGATGATGCCGCCCTTCGACGCGCCGTACTCGGCACTGCGCTGGAAGCCGACGACACCCGCGGCCGACGTAGTATTGACGATCGATCCGCCCTGCCCCGCGGCGAGCATGGCCGCGATCTGGTACTTCATGCAGAGGAATGTGCCGGCGAGATTGACCGCCTGGCACTGGTTGAATTCCTCGAGGGTGATCTCGTGCAGCAGCTTGCACAGGTTGACGACGCCGGCATTGTTGAAGGCGCCGTCGAGCTTGCCGTGCACGGACACGGCCGCATCCACCAGGGCGCGCACGTCCGCTTCGCTCGAGATGTCTGTGCGCCGCCAGATCGCGCGGCCGCCGGCACTGACGATCTCGTCGACGGTCGCCAGCAGGCCCGCCTCGTTGACGTCCGCCACCGTCACCGCCGCTCCGTTCGCGGCGAACAGCTTCGCCGCTGCCCGGCCGATGCCACTCGCGGCACCCGTGACGATGACCGACTTGCCTTCGAGACAATTCATAAGCGTGGCTCTCCCCCGTCCCGCACGATGAAGTAGCGCGGTGCGAACCGCCCCAGGCGCTGCTCAAGCAGCGCCTCGCCGTCAAACCCCGGCGGGCAGTGGATGTCCGCGACGATGCCGTGCTTATCGTCGAGACGGGTGCGCACTTCAAGCCCCAGGTCGGCGACGGCCTCGGCGAAGGCGCGCCGCACCGCGTCCAGACGCAGCGTGGGCTTGAAGATCTTGCCGACCGCCGTCACCGGGATCTCCGGGACCACGACGATCTCGGCGGGCGCGGCCGGCCGTTCGGGAATGTGCTCGCGCGCGAACTCGGCCAGTTCCGCCGGCGTGACTGTGGCCCCCGCCGACAGGCGCACGTACGCCATCGGGACCTCCCCCGCATACGCACACGGCTTGCCGACCGCGGCGGCCAACTCGACCTGCGGGTGGCGGTGCAGGACTTCCTCGATCACCGCCGGGTCGATGTTGTGCCCGCCGCGGATGATGATGTCCTTCGCCCGGCCGGCGAGCCAGTAAAAGCCATCGGCATCGCGCCGGCCCAGGTCGCCGCTGTTGAACCAGCCCTGCAGCGGCCAGATGTTCGTGTTGTGCTTCTCCTGGCGGTAGCCCGGGAAGATGTTCGGCCCGCGCAGCAGCAGCACGCCGACCTCGTCGACCTCGCAGTCGCGCACGAAAGCGCCATGCTCGTCGAGGATCGCCGGGCGCACGTCCTGGTACGGAAGGCGCACGCCGACCGACCCGATGCGCCGGTCGCCGTCGCGCGGGTTCATGGTGCTGCCGGCCCCGCCTTCGGTCATGCCGTAGGCCTCGAGGATCCGCACGCCGGTGCGCTTCTCGAACGCCCGGAACAGGCTGACCGGCATCGGCGCCGCGCCGCAGATCGCGAAGCGCAGCGAGCTGACGTCGAGATCGTCCGGCAACTGCTCGAGCAGCGAGGCATAGATGGTCGGCACGCCGCTGAACAGCGTGGCCCGGAAGCGCGCGACGATGGGCCAGAAGTCCGCCATCATCGCCTTGTTGCGATACCCCTGCTCGCCGCACAGCAGGGCCGCCGCACCGGCGAAGAAGCCCGCGAGGCCCGTCGAGATCGCCGCGTTCGCATGGAACAGCGGCAGACCGGTCAGGGTGCGATCCGCGGGCGTGGCCGCGAACAGGAACGCGCAGGTCCAGGCCATGAAGAGCTGGTTGCGGTGCGTCTGCTGCGCCAGTTTCGGGGCACCGGTGGTACCGCCGGTGTGGAAGTACACGGACGGGTCGTCCAGCCGGAATTGCCGGCCGCTCACCAGCCGGTCGCCCGGCAGGCGTTCGATGCTGCTGGCGAAGTCCAGCCCCTCGCCCCCGGTGCCGCCGACTACGACGACCGTCTCGAGCGCGGGATAGAGCGCGCGTACGGCCTTCGCCTTCTCATAGACGTCGTAGGCCATGCCGGGCCCGCCCGTCACGAGCACGCGACTGCCCGCAGCCGCCATGATCTCGGCGATCTGCGCGGGCGTCAGCAACGGATTGACGGGATTGGCGACCCCGGCTGCCGACCCGCCCCAGAGCGCGTAGTACGTCTCCGGCCGGTTGGCCATCAGGATCGACACGGCCGCCCCGTCGCGCACGCCGAGTCCGTGCAGCAGGTTCGCCGTGCGCGTGATGCGATCGACGAAGCGGCCGTAGGGAATCGTCTCCGGCTCGTCGGCCGCCCGTCCGTTCGGCAGCCAGATCACCGCCGGATCGTCTGGCTGCTGCGCCGCGCGGGCGCAGAACATCTCGTGCACCGAGCCGTACGGGATGCGCTGCTCGAGCGGCACGGCCTCGATGGCCGGCAGGTCCTCGGGTCCCCGGAAGCGTTCCATCCCAGGCACCTCAGCGCGCGTTCAGCGGTTCCGCGCCGTTCAGCACCGCCACGACCATGCAGGGCCGGTCGCTGCGGTTGCTCCAGGCATGGTTGGTCCCGCGCTGGATCAGTACGTCGCCCTGCCGCAGCAGGACCTCGCCGCGATCGAGCACCGCGTAGATCTCGCCCGAGACGACGATGATGTAGTCGACGGTGTTCGTCCGGTGCATCAAGGCGTGCGGCGAATCGGCGGTCCCGGTGCGCGCGCCGGCTCCGGTGGAGCCGAGCTCCTCGAAATCCGCGGCATGGCCGACACGCCCCATGTACCAGCTGTCCGGCGGGAACTGCACGATGCGGCAGACGTTGCCGGTCGGCAGCGCCTCGAGCTCCATCGTGCGGCACGGATCGACGTACTGCGCGTTGGTGGTCGGCAGGCTGTCGACGCGCCACGCATCGGTGACGACGAAGTCCTCGTGCCACATCGCGACGCTCACGCGGCAGTTGGCATCCTCGACGACCATGGACTGGCCCTCTGCATCGTGGCCCGTGACCACGCGTCGGGTCTTCAGCGCGGGCACGATGGGGGCGGTTGCGGGCTTCTCGGACATGCGGTCACCAGTGCGCAGTGAAGGTCAGGCCATAGGTCCGCGGCTGGGCCGGGGACCCGATCGCGCCGGCGAACGACGTGTTGCGGATCACGTGCTGGTACCAGAACTCGTCGGTCAGGTTCCGGCCCCACAGCGAGATGCTGTACTTGCCGTCGCCGCGGCTCGCCGTGAGGCGCGCATTGAGCAGCCCCACCGCACCCTGCTCGATGTACTTCTGGTTGAACTGCGAGAAGTAGATCTGGTCGGTGCGCGCGTACTCGAGGTACATGTCGAGCTTGTTGCCGGCGAAGATCGGCAGCGAGTAGTTGCCCGAGGCCGTGTACGAGAACTTGGGCGCGCGCGGCAGCGTGTAGCCGGACAGGTCCTGCAGGCCGCCCGCCACGTTGTCCGGATCGTAGGTGTCGAACTTGTCGAACTTCGCGTCGAGGTACTCGGCGGCGAGCCGCAGTTCCAGCGACTCGACCGGTGCCACGGAGAGGTCGAGGTCCACGCCCTTGACCTTCGCCTTCGCGGCGTTCGTGATCACGACCGCAGTGGAGTCGTACTGGCTGACCTGCAGGTCCTTGTAGTCATACCAGAAGGCCGCCGCGTTCACGCGCAGCCGGTTCTCGAGGAACGTGGACTTCACGCCCGCCTCGTAGGCCTTGATCTCCTCCGGCTGGAACTCGTAGGTGGTCGGGTCGGTGGAGATCGTGTTGTAGCCGCCGGACTTGAAGCCTTCCTGCGCCGAGACGTACAGCATCACATTCTCGGCCACGTGCCAGTCGAGGCCGAGCTTCGGCGTGAACTTGCTCCAGGTCTTGGCGTTGTGGGCATTGGTCAGCGGCACCAGGATCGAATCGAACAGCAGCGCCGTGTGATCGACGCGCACGTCCTTCTTCTCGCTGCTGTAGCGCGCGCCGGCCGTCAGGCGCAGCGAGTCCGTGATGTCGTACGAGGCCTGCGCGAACGCCGCCCACGCCGTGGTCTTGAGGTGGCTCTGGAAGTCGACGATCTGCGCGCCCGCGGCGAGCGCGGCCCGGTCGTTCTGCCGCGCCTGATCGTCGAGGAAGTACAGCCCGGTCACCCACTGGAACGGCGTCGTCGCCACCGAGGCCAGCTGGAACTCCTGCGTGAACGTCTCGCTGTCCGTGAAGTCGTGCTGGAGGCTGTCGTAGTAGTCGGTCGCGTCCAGGTCGAAGAAGTCCTGGTGCGAGTACTTGCGGTACGCGGTGATCGACGTGAGGCGCACCGGCCCGAACTCGGAGGTCAGCGTGGCGTTCACGCCGGACTGCTCGGTCTCTTCCTTCGGCAACGCGTTCAGGTAGTTGTCGAACGGATTGTTGCTGCGGCGGCCCGGGGTGGCGCCTTCGTCGGTCGGGCACGGGAGCGGCGCGCCCGGGAACAGTTCCGGCCGGCAGTAATCGACGGCGGGCGACGGGTACTGGCTCAGCGAATGGATCGCCGTGCCGTGGATCGTGCGGTCGTCGCTGGTGTCGAACGAGACGTTCAGGTCGGTCTGGTCGCTGATCAGCCAGCGGAAGGCGAGGCGCCCGGCCGTCAGGTCGATGCCGCCGTAGCGGTCCTTGAGCTGGGCATTGCCGCCGAAGCCGGGCGGCATGTCGGTGATGTTGCCCGCCGTGTTCAGGTTGCGGAAGAAGCCGTCCTGCTGCGAGGTGATGATGCTCGCGCGCATGAAAACCGAATCCGACAGCGGCACGTTCACCGCGGCGCGGCCCTTGCCGAGGTTGTTGTTGCCGATGGTGACGTCGGCATCGGCCGAGAAATCCGGTTGCGGCTTGTTGTTGACGATGCTCACCGAGCCGCCGACCGAGTTGCGACCGAACAGCGTGCCCTGCGGGCCCTTGATCACTTCGACGCGCTCGACGTCGTACAGCTCCTGCACGGCGCCGCCCATGCGCGCCATGTACACGCCGTCGACGTAGGTCGAGACGCTGGAGTCCGTACCGAGGGTCAGGCTCTCGTTGCCGACGCCGCGCAGGTACGGCTGGCCATCGCCCAGGAAGTTGCTGAACACGAGGCCCGGCACCGCGGCGGCCAGCGAGGCCGTGTCGCTGATGCCGGAGCGATCCAGCGACTCGGAGGTGAGCGCCGTGATCACGATGGGCACGTCCTGCAGGTTCTCGCCGCGCTTCTGCGCGGTGACCACGATCTCTTCGAGGCCCTGCTCCGTCTCGGCCCACGCGGACGCCGCTGCGAGCGTCAACGCCAGGGACACGGAAGCCGCCAGCGACAGTGATCGACGCATTGCCATTTGAATCTCCCCCGAGGTTTGGTTCGTTATTGCGATCGATGCGATCGGCTAGACCGCCGACAGGCCGCCGTCGATGACGAGCTGCGCGCCCGTCACGTAGGCGGATTCATCCGAAGCCAGGTAGATGGCGCCGTAGGCCACGTCGTCGGGACGGCCGAGGCGGCGCATCGGCGCGAATGCGGCGACCGCGTCGGCCCCGCCCTCGCCGATCTCCGGCCACATCTGCAGCGCCTTCTGCATGAGCGGCGTCCAGATCATGCCGGGATGGATCGAGTTGACGCGGACGTTGTAGGCCTTGGTCGCGAACTCGATCGCGAGGCTGCGGCTCAGGTGGCCGACCGCGGCCTTCGACGTGTTGTAGGCGGCCTGTCCCGGCAGGCCGACGAGCCCGGCCACCGACGCGATGTTGACGATGGACGAACCGCCGAGACGATCACCCGCCGCGGCACGCAGCATCGGCAACGTCGCCTGGATGCCGAGCACCACGCTCTCGAGATTGATCGCGTAGAGCGTGCGCCAGACTTCAAGCGTGCCGTCCTCGAACGCTTCGCGGGTGCCGGTGCCCGCGTTGTTCGCGAGCACGTCGAGCCGGCCGAACCTCGACTGGATCGCCTGCACGGCGGACTGCCATGCCGCAGCATCGGTGACGTCAAGCGTGAGCGCGAGCGCGCAGCCGGGCACGCCGGCGCGGGCGGATGCCTCGCTCAAGTCGGATGCAACGACGGTCGCCCCCTCTTCGGCCATGCGGCTGCCGATGGCGGCGCCGATGCCTTGGGCGGCTCCGGTCACGAGAATGACCTTGTCTTTGAGCCTGCTGGCCATGTTGTCCCCCGTGTGCGCAATGCCCGAGCATCGGCACGCGGGAGAGTCTGTCGATCGTCCGACCTAAAGTCAAGGTCTTACGTCCGACACGACAGTGGGCTACTCTATTTTGTCGGGTGGCCCCGGTCCGGGACCCCGTATTAAGGAGTGGCATGGCAGCACCCAAAGGCGGCACGCGCGAGCGCATCCTCGACTCCGCGGAGGCCCTGTTCGCCGAACGCGGCTTCGACGCCACGTCCATCCGCGAGATCGCCGACCACTCCGGCGACACCATCGGCACGCTGAGCTATCACTTCAAGTCGAAGGACCAGTTGCTGCTCGAGGTCGTGCACCGTCGCTTCGACGTGCTCGCCGACCTGCGCCGGAACATGTACGCGGGATTTCGCGCGCGCTCGGGCGGCACGCCCACGCTCGAGGACGCCATCACGGCGATCACCGTACCCTTCCTCGAACGCGCGATGTGCGGCGGCCAGGCCTGGCAGTGCTACACCTCGCTGCTGGCGCGCCTGATGTACGTCGGGCACAGCGAGAGCTCGCGTGCCGTGGCCGAGCTCACCGATCCCGTCGCGAAGGAATTCCTCGGCTGGATGAAGGACGCGGCACCCACCGCCTCGCCCGCCGAGATCGGCTACGCCTACCAGTTCATCATCGGCTGCCTGATGGACTGCTGCTCGCAGATGGAGAGCGATCGCTTCCGTCGCCTGACCGATGGCGCGTCACGACTCGCGAATTACGAAGACACCCTGCAGCGGTTCCTGACGTTCGTGATCGCGGGAGCACGCGCGCTCATCGAGAAGCACGGCGTCGCGAAGCGAGCGGCTACAGCAGGAAATTGAACAGGTCGGCGAGCGGCATCACGACCAGCATGCGCAGCTGGCTCGGCAGGTCGGCGCCGTCCGTGAGCCCCGAGCGGTTCGTCTCGTCCTTTTCGGCCACCGCCGTCGAGTCCTGCATGCGCGCGAGGATGTCGGCGCGCGCGGCCTCGGCGATCTCCGGCCCGTCGCGACAGACGAAGATCATCTCCGAGTTCAGGTTCGCCGAGCGCGGGTCGATGTTGTAGGTGCCGATCAGCAGCTCGCGACCGTCGATCACCGCGCGCTTGGAGTGGATGCCCCAGCGCGCCGAATCGACCACGCGCGTCGCCATGCCCTCGACCGTGCCCTTGCGCAGCACCTGGAACGCCCGCAGCGTCAGGCCAGTGTCCGCCACGTTGCCGAGCCCGCGCCACAGCGTCGCCACCGTGTAGAACGCGTCGGTCGACTGCAGGCTGTTGGTGAGTACCTGCAGGTTCACGCCGCGCTGCGTCACGGAGTGCACCAGCGCCGCGCCCTCCTCCTTCAGCACGAAGTACGGGCTCTCGCCCACGACCTCAGTGCGGGCATCGTTCAGCAGGCCGGCGATGGTGCGATAGACGCGGCGGTTCTGCTCGGAGATGCCGGGGAAATCGGTGACGTACAACGCGTGGCGACACGGGCCGGTGACCTCGCGCTCCAGCTCCTCGCGGCCCGCGGCCTCGATGCGCGCGCGGCGCTCGGCCTCGCCGGGTTGCAGGGCGAGGAAATCGCGCGGCGCCCGCAGATCGGGCTGCGTCGCGTACTGCGAGCCCCAATAGAGGTCGAAGGTCTCGCGCATGCTGCGCACGATGTCGCCCTGCACGCGCACGTCGCTGTCGAGGAAGTTGTAGACGGGCGAGACACCGAAGTAGCTGTCGGCGATGTTGCGGCCACCGACGATGGCGGTCTCGTCGTCCACCACGAGCAGCTTGCGGTGGTTGCGGTGGTTGACCGAGACGATGCGGTACGTCGGCGTGGTGTTGTAGTAGCGCACCTCGATGCCGTGCCGGCCGAGCAGCTGGGCGTACTCGGGTTGCAGCTGGAACACCGGCCCCGAGAAATCCACCAGCAGGCGCACCTTGACGCCCTGGTCCGCGCGGGCGATCAGCTCGGAGGTGATCCAGCGTGCGGAGAAATCGAGGTCGTAGATGAAGAACTCGAGCTCGACGGACTTCTTCGCGTTGCGGATGGCGTCGAGGCGCGCATACAGCGAGGAAAGTCCGTGGTTGAGCAGCGTGACGGTCTGCGGCTGCCGGCTCTCGTAGACGACCGACTTCAGCGCCTGTTCGCCGGCGCGGCCCGCGAGGTCGGCCGCGATCTGGCTGGAATACCACTTCAGCCCCGCGGCGAAGATCAGGTAGGCGGCAACGACCAGGCCGAAGAACCCGAGGACCAGCCATTTGAGGATACGGGGCCAGGGCAGTCGCAAGCGGGGCTCCGGTGAGAAGGTGGCCGTCGCCTCGACGGCGCCGGGCCGACAGCGTAGCGACTGCGGGCGTGAGTGGCAAAGCGCTTCGTTCAGCCCTTCAGCGTCCGGGCGCGATCAGTTCGACGGTCGGAAAATACGCACGGTACCGGCTCACGTCCCGCGTGAGGATCGACATCCCGCGCACGGCGGCGTGGGCACCGATGAAGAAGTCTGGCAGGACATTCCGCTTGGCCGCCGTGCGGTGGCGCTGCCGGTACCGGAGGAAGACCTTTCCGGCCAGGAAGAGCGCTTCACGAGGAATCTCCTCCAGTTCCAGTCCGCCTTCACGCACCACCGCTTCGAGTTCTTCGATGCGCTGGAACGCCGTCGACAGTTCGGCATAGACAACGGGGTTGATGAGCAACGGGCCGCGCAGGCTGGCGGCCTCGAGCTGGCGCTGTGACCAGTCCGCCCAGACGGGATCGTCCTCGACGAGGTCGAGCAGCACGTTGGTGTCGACGAGCACCACGCCGGAATCAGCCCCCGCGCGTCAGCGCCAGGATGTCCTCGGTGCGCATGCGCACGGTCGCCCGGCCCCGCAACCGGGCAAAGCGGCTGCGCGGCGGCGACGGCGGACGGCGACCCGAACCGCGCCCGACCGTGCGCAGGACGACCTCGCCCGACTCGGTCAGCTCGAATTCGACAGCGGATCCGGGTTCGATGCCGAGCCGCTCGCGCACCTTCTTCGGAATCGTGACCTGACCTTTGGTCGTGACCGTGTGGGCCATGAAAGTATTACTCTCGCGTACTCTGGTATTACTTTAGCAATCCGTGCGGCGCGGGTCCAATCCGGACGGGTGAATGCCACACCGCTGACCCAGCCAGCGTCCGCCGGGTCGGTGCCGGCTTCAAGCGGCATATCGACGCGATTCTTCGCGATTCCCGTTGCGATGGTGCATGCCGGTCCCGGGGACATTCGACGCTGCCTCGGCCGCCCCACTACACTTGCCCCCGGGCCCCCTCTTCGGTGCCCCCGGTCGGAGGAGCGAATGGAGCGTAAGCGCGTGGGCATCGTCGTGTTCGACGACGTCGAGGTGCTCGATTTCTGCGGGCCGTTCGAAGTGTTCTCGGTGGCCCGGCTGACCGACGGGAACCGCCGCGAGACGCCATCGCCGTTCGACGTGCGGCTGGTCGCGGAACGCCCGGGACCGGTCACCGCGAACGGCGGCCTGGTGGTGAGCCCGCACTGCACGTTCGGGGACTGTCCGCCCCTCGACGTGATCGTGGTGCCCGGCGGCTGGGGCACGCGACGCGAGCTGTCGAACCCGGTCATGCTCGACTGGCTGCGCGCACGGGCGGCGACAGCAGAGACCGTCACGTCGGTGTGCACGGGATCGCTGGTGCTCGGCCACGCGGGCCTGCTGGACGGGTTGCAGGCCACCACCCACTGGCTGGCGCTCGACCTCATGCGCGAGAGCCTGCCGTCCGTGTCAGTGATCTACGACAAGCACTACGTGCAGGACGGCCGCGTGTTCACCTCGGCGGGCATCTCCGCCGGCATCGACATGGCACTCAAGGTCGTCGAACACTACTTCGGCGCAGCCACTGCGCGAGACACCGCCCGCTACATGGAGTATCCGTACCCCGATTCGGATGCGCGGCGGATCGAACGCTGACGGCCATGCCGATCGACTACGACCCGATTCCCGAACCGAGCCCGTTCACGGCGCTGAAGGAACTGCGCCTGCCGCTCGACGCGTTGCGCTGGGCGCCGGCTTGGGCGACGTTGCCGGCGAAGAAGGCCCGCACTCCGCGCACGGTGATCCTGCTGCCGGGGTTCGGGGCGAGCCCGGCCTCGATGCGGCTGATGGAGACGTTCCTGCGCAAGTGCGGCCACCGCGTGCGGGACTGGGGCCTCGGGCGCAACACGGGACAGGCGAAGGCCTTCCGGATGAAGCTCGAAGGCATCGTGCGGCAGGCGGTGGCCGAGCACCGCGAGCCGGTGGTGCTGGTCGGTTGGAGCCTCGGCGGGTTCATCGCGCGTGAATACGCGCGGGAGCACCCGAAGGACGTGCGGCAGGTGATCACGCTCGGCAGCCCGGTCATCGGCGGTCCTCGCTACACCGCGACGGCCCGGCGCTATCGCGCCCAGGGACACGACCTCGACCAGCTCGAGCGGGACGTGAAGGAGCGCTACCGCACGCCGCTCAGGGTCCCGGTGACAGCGATCTACTCGAAGCGGGACGGCGTGGTGGCGTGGCAGGCGTGCATCGACCGCTGGTCACCGAAGGTGGAGCACGTCGAGGTGAGCGAGACGCACGTGGGGCTGGGGTTCGCGCCGCGGGTGATGCAGATCATCGCCGAGGCGATCGAGGGCGGCTGAGCCTGCCCCACGCCGACGGGCCGTCGTTCAGGCCGCCGGTGACGCCGCCGCGATCGAGCGCAGCGCCTTCACGAACGCATCCAGCTCCACCGGCGTCGTGTACACCTGCGGCGTCACGCGCACGCCCTGCACGCCCGCCGCGTCGATGGCCACGGTCCAGATGCGGTGCTGCTCGAACAGCACCTGCGCCAGCCGCGCCGGAGTCACGCCCTCGATGCCCACGTTGGCAATCGCACACGAGCGCCGCGGGTCGTCCGGCGTATTGAGGATGAACTTCGGCCGGCCACGCACCTGGTCGCTCCAGTAGCGCTGGAGGTAGCGCAGGCGCGCCTCCTTGCGGGCACCCCCGATGGCCTCGTGGAAGGCAATCGCGTTCTCGATGCCGAGGTCGGTGTGGCACGGGTGCGTGCCGGTGTGGTTCAGCTTGTCGATGCTGTCGTCGGGATGGCCGTCGCCGTAGATCGCCCAGAGTCCGGCGATGCGGTCCCGGCGCACGTACAGGATGCCCGCCCCGAGCGGCGCCGACAGCCACTTGTGCAGCGACGCGCCGTAGTAGTCGCAGTGCAGGTCGGGAATCCGGTAGTCGAGCTGTGCGAACGCGTGCGCCCCGTCCACCAGCACCGGAACGCCGCGCGCGTGCGCCATGTCGCAGATGGCGCGCACCGGCAGCACGTGGCCGGTGATGTTCACGAGGTGCGGAATCATCAGCAGGCGCGTCTTCGGCGTCAGTGCATTGGCATACAGCTGCACCACCTCGTCGTCGCCGGCCGGATTGCGCGGGATGTCGACGTAGCGATTCACCACTCCCCAGCGGCGCGCCATGAGCCGGAACTGATCCAGCATCGCGCCATAGTCCTGGTGGGCCATCACCGCTTCGTCGCCGGCGCTCCACTGGAACCCCGTGATCACCGTGTCGAGCGACTCGGTGGTATTGCGCGTGATGATCAGCTCGTCGCGTTCGCACCCCGCCAGCGTGGCGAGTCGCCGGCGCACGCGGTCCTTGTCCTCGTCCTTGACCGTGCGCATGTAGCGCGAGCCCAGGTAGTTGACGCGACGCACGTGGCCCACGAACTGCTCCAGCACTTCCTCGGGCTGGAAGCAGTAGTAGCCGTTCTCGAGATTCACGTAGTCCGGGCTGAGGCGGAACTTCGCGCGTACCGCGGCCCAGAACGGCTCTTCGCCCGCCAGCTGCGCCGGCGGCACGTCCGCGTACTGCGCCAGCAGTTCCGGGCCGAAGACGAGACCCGCCCCGACACCGCCCACCGTGCGGAGGAACTCGCGCTTGTTCATCGTCGGTCTCCCCGATCGGCGGCCGTGCCCGCGGCCCGGGCGATTCAGTGCGCAGTATCGGGCACTTCGCGGCTGCCCGCCGAGGCCACCTGGCGAAATGCCCGTCGGATCACCACCGGCTCGGCCAGGAACTGGCCGGCCATGTAATCCGAGTTCGTCGGGGCGGTCACGGGCATCGCGTGGATCTTTCGTACGACGTCCATCCCACGCACCACGCGACCGAAGGCGGCGAACCCCTGCCCGTCCGGGTTGCGCATGCCGCCGAAGTCGAGCGCCGGTTGCTCACCGAGGCAGATGAAGAACACGGCGCCGGTCCCGGTGCCCGGTGCGCCGCGGGCCAGCGACACCGTCCCGTCGGTGTGCGTGATCCCCGTGTCGCGCGTCGACTCGTGGGTGACCGGCGGCAGCCACGGTGCCGAGTCGGCCAGTCCGCCCTGGATCAACTCGACCCGGGGCGTGCCGTGGTCGTTGTCCGCGCGGACCGTCCGATAAAACGTGACGCCGTCGTAGCGCTTCTGGTCGACGTAGCGCAGGAAGTCCGCGGCCGACAGCGGCGCCCGGTCGACGAACACGGCGACGTCGATCTCACCGGCCGTCGTCTCGAGCGTGACGATGACCGGATCGGGCGTGCCGTCGCCAGCGACCGCGCGCACGGCCCAGAGGACCGCCCACAGCGCCAACGCGACGACTCGGCCCGCGCGCATCACTGCTGCTCGTTCAGGAGGTCGTCCTCCGACTTGTGGGCCACGGGCGGCGGCGGCTCCTGCCCGGCGAGGTTGCGCACGAGAAAATCCCATTGCCGCCGCTGCGCCCAGCCGTTGATCTCGTGTCCCGCGCGCGGCATCAGCGTCACCTCGAAGTCCTTGCCGGCTTCGATCAATGACTGCGTCAACTGGAACAGTGCGGCCGGATGCACGCCCGGGTCGACGAGCCCATGGATGAACATCAGCTTGCCCTTGAGGTTGGCGGCGTACGTCCGCGCCGCCTGCGGCACGTAATTGTCACCCTCCGGCATCCCGTGGTACCGCTCGCCCCAGACGTGCCAGAAGAGTCGCTGGTCGTAGTTGCCGCTGCGCGCGACGCCGACCTTGTAGAAGTCCGGATAACGCAGCATCGCCAGGGCGGCCATGTAGCCGCCCGCGGAAAAACCGCTGATCCCGACGCGATCGAGGTCCAGGTAGGAATAGCGCGCGCCCAGTTGCCGGATCGCGGCGATGTGGTCCTCGAGGTTCGAGGAGGTCTGGATGGCCCCGTACGAGGCCTCGTGGAATGCCCGGCTGCGCTCGGCCGTTCCGCGCCCGTCGACGACCACGACGATGAAACCCAGCTCCGCGAGCGACACCGACTCGAGGTAGGCCAGCGTGCCGAGGTAGGACTCCGGCACGATCGAGACCTGCGGCCCGCCGTAGATGCAGTCGATCACGGGGTAACGCCGATCCGGCGAGAAGTCCGACGGCCGGAACACGGCCGCAGCGATGTCCGTCGTGCCGTCGGCCGACTTGAGCATCACGGGCTCCGGCCATTTCCAGCCGGGCGGCAGTCGCGATGCGTCGGCGTCCTCGACCACCGCCACCGGCGAGCCGTCGCGTCGCAGGACGCCGGTGCGCGACGGGCCGTCGATGCGCGTGACGGTTTCGACGAGGTACGAACCGCTCGGGGAGAGGCCCGACAGCGTCTGCGCGGCGTCATCCTGCACGAGCGGGTCCAGTTCCCGGACCGAGTGCGACTTATGGTCGGCGTCGGAGGACGAAAGGATCGTCAGCTTGCCCGTGTCGAGGCCGACCTTCGCCAGTTCGCGGTAATACGGATCGCGACCAGTCACCCGCCCCGCGATCGTGAGGTAGACCTCGCGTCGAGCCGCATCGACGCCGATCACGTCGCGCACCAGCCAGTCACCCGAGGTGAGCGGGCGCTTGAGCGCGCCGGTGCGCAGGTCGTAGAGGTAGAGATGCGCCCAGCCGCTGCGCTCGGAATACCAGATCACTTCGTTCGTGGCCGGCAGCGGCACGAGCGAAGTCTTCTGGAAAACCTTGGTACCGAATTCGAGGTAATGCTCGGCCCGCTCCTCGAACAGGGCGCGCGTCGCGCCCGTCGCGGCGTCGATGGCCAGCAGGCGCGCCGTGCGCTCGCCGCGCTCGATCTCGACGACGTAGGCGGTGGCACCATCCGCGGACCACCACGCCCGCCCGTCGCCGAACGGCGTCCCGATCATTCTCACCGCCGGCAGCGTCGGGTTGCGGACGGCGACCTGCTGTCCCGTCGTCGCGTCGAGGATCACGAGCCGGAAGCGAGTGATGTGCTCATCGCCCGGCAGCGCTCCGCGGACCGTGTGGGCCACCGGTCGCACGCTGCCGTTCGCCGGCGCAAAGTCGAGCGAGGGCAGTTCGAGGACCTCGCGGTCGTCCACCTGCACGGTGAATACGCGCCGGGAGTCGGGCGACCACACCGCCTCCGGGCGCCCGCCCTCGATGCCGAGGATGCTCGGCAGAGCGCCGTAGGCGTCGTACTTCGCGCCGTCCGTCGTAAGCGCGTGCTCCTCGCCATTCGCCAGGTTCCTCACCCAGAGGTTCGAGTCCTTCAGGAACAGCGCGCGCGTGCCGTCCGGCGAGATCAGCAGCGACTTGCGATCCCGGGCCGTCCCGGTGTCCTCGGTGAGATGCTGCCGCGCAACGTCGTAGTGCCACGACCTGCCGAACGCCGAGAACGTGGCGATTCGTGGCTTGGCCTGGAACCACAGGTCCTGCAGCGGCAGCGCGTCCGGTGAGACGCTCTTGCCGGTGGCGGCTGCCAACTGCGAGGCCAGCGCGGCGTGATCGAACGCATCGGCCCGCCTGCCCTTCGCGGCATCGAAGACGACGAATCGCTTGCCCTGGTCGGTCTGTCGCGAGTACCAGAACGTGTCGGTGCCCGCGATCCAGGACGGCAACACCTCGGAATTCAGGACGAAGTGCCGGCTGACATGGTCCTGCCAGGCAGCCGCGCGCTCGTAGCGGGCCTGCAGGTCGTCGTCCGCGTGCGTCGCGCCGGAGAAGAGGCACAGGACTGCGATGGGCAACCTGCCGAAGACCGCGCCCCACCGCACACGCCGAGCACCCAGGCCGTCACGTTTCATCGCCCCTTCCTCCCCCGATCCGACGCGAGCCCTGGCTGCGCGCTGGCATCGCGGGATGCCGGTCGCGCGCCGCATGAATACCGTGTCAGTGCGCCGTGCGCGACGGTTCGAGGCGGTCCCGGGATTCGAGATGCGCCTCCACGTCGGCACGATCGAGCCAAGGCGTGCGCATCTCGCCCCGCGCGAACAGCTCGAGCTGGTCACCGGCATGCCGCGACTTCGGCTGCGACGAGTTGCCGTAGGCGAGCATGACCCGGGCGTGCGGCGTGGCCCCGAATTCCACGGCGGCATAGAAGCTGTCGCCGCCCACCGCGCGTGCCACGCCGTCGCTGTCCGGCGGACTGAACCACACGGTCCGGAACACGCCGAGCGGATCGCCGTCGGCCCCGCTCGCCGGGAGGTCGCGTCCACCGAGACGCAGGCGATGGGTCTCGCCCCAGGTCACGTCGAGGCTGCGATGGGCCGCGAGCAGTGCATCCGCCACCTTGCCGAGGACCTCGACGCCCCGCTCCGTCGCCTTCAGTCCCGTGGGCGTGGACTCGGGCGCCGTTGGCGACCACGTCGAGGCGAAAGTATCTCCCATCGCACGCCGGCTGGCGTCATCGAACGCGACGGACGCGCGGTCGAACTGCATGGCAGCGACCCAGTGCTCGAACAGTACGGCGCCTTTCGAGGAGGCGTCACCGCGGCGATCCCAGGCCGCCAGCACCTCCGCCGCGCGCTTCGCACTGTCGCTGCCGTGCGCCCGCGCATTCGTGACCAGGTCGTCGAGCACGCGGTCGGCCAGCAGCATCCGGGTCGAATGCTTGTCGGCCAGCAGCTCGTCGAACGAAATCGACGCGTCCGACTCCAGCAACCGCGCCGACTGCTGGGCCCGGAAATGCATGAAATCCGGCGCGATGTACGAGGGATAACGCCGCCGGTCGAGCGGCGACGGCAGCGTCGCCGTCCACGGCGGATCGTTGGCGTTCTGCACCCAGCCGGTGGCCGGGTCGACGATGCGCGGCAGCTCGTCGTAGCGCAGCACGTCCGTCCACAGGTTCGCGGACGTGTCGCCGGGAACGACGCCCAGCCACTCGCCGTACGTGCCCCCGGAGCGGCGCGGCACGCGCCCGTTGAAGACGTACATCACGTGGCCGTCGCGATCGGCGTAGAGCACGTTGAACATCGGCACCTGCAGCCGGCGCAATGCCGACTCGAACTCGGGCAGGCCGGTCGCGCGCGACATGTCCCACCACTGCTGCAGCATGCCGGGCGCGTCGAGACCGACCACCCGCAGGGCGATCGCCTTGTCCTTGCCGGTGGCGATCACGGGGCCTTGCACCGAGCGACGCACGGTGAGCGACTCGGCGCGCAGGCTGCCATCGTCCTGCCGCACCTGCAGCGTCTGCTGCTCGACCTCGAACGGCCGAACGGCGCCGTCGAAACGATAGCCGCCGTCCGCCAGGGTCAGCTCATACGCGTCCGCGCCGTCGAACGTGTTGACCGTGTGGCTCCAGCCGAGGTGCCGGTTGAAGCCGAGCGAGATCACGGGGAACCCGACCAGCGTCGCGCCATACGCGTCGAGGCCGGGCGCCACGAGGTGCACTTCGTAGAACAGTTGCTCGCCGGACCAGGCGAGGTGCGGGTTGATGAGCAGCATCGCGTGCCCGTTCGCGCTGCGCGACGGCGCTATCGCCCACGCATTACTGCCGACGTCGCCGACTGCCTGCTTCGCCTGGGCCACGACCGACGGACGGCCGATGAAGGCGAAGTGGATGACGCGCTGCGTGTGGGCCACGACGTCGATCGCGGTCACCGGCAACGCGCGCCGCGCCGACTCGCTCAGGCGATCGCCGTGCTCGGCCGCGTATTCGTTGATGCCCGCGGCGAACTCGTCGAGGTCGTGGCGAAACCCAGGCGTCTGCTGTGCGTACCAGTGCCGGGCCCGCTCCGGAATGCCCATCGTGCGCACCCAGCGGTCCGACTCGATCCAGTCCTTGCCCCAGTACTCTGCGGCACGTCCGCGGGCCCGACCGTAGAGTTCCAGCACGAGGTCGCCGTGGCTCTGCGCCTGCGCCCAGCCCAGCGCACGGAACACGCCGGCCTCGTCGCTGGCATAGACGTGCGGCACGCCCCACTGGTCCCACAGGATTTCCGGCCCGGAGGACCGGCTCGCCGCGTCCGGCAGCGACGAGCACGCGACCACGAGCGCGGCCAGCAGGAGCGCACTGCAGGCGCCGGAGACGAAACGCAGCGGCCGCCGGGCGGCCGACGAGGGTACGGACATGCGCATGCGCGGCGAACCGGTTGCCTAGAAATCCACCCGGGCGCGGAGTCCGACCGTGCGCGGCGAGACGTACGAGATCCACGTCAGCGGCGCCGCGACCACGCGGTTGTACTTGAACGTCGAGCTCTTGTCGTTGAAGAGGTTGTCCGCGTACAGGTCGACGCCCCAGCGGTCGCCGTCGACGCCGAGGCTCAGGGACACGAGGTCCGAGGCGTCGTTCGACAGGGCCGACGAGTTGTCCGGGTCGGAGTAGGTCTCGCCGCGATGCGACCACTTCGTGCGCGCCACCGCCGCGAGGCTCTCGGTGATCGCCGTGCGATACGCCAGGGCCAGCGTGCCGGAGACTTTCGGCGAGTTCGGGATGCGGCCGCCCTTGCGGGCCACGACGTTGCCGAGGGCGTCCACGACCTGCTCGCGGATCTCCGAATCGGTGTACGCGAAGCCGACCGTGCCGGTGAGCCCCTCGATCGGCAGCGCCGCCTGCAGTTCGACCTCGCCGCCGATGGACCGCGCCTTGCCGGCGTTCGCGGTGTACGGGAACAGGCCGTCCGGCGTGATGAACGGCAGCTGCAGGTTGGTCCAGTCGTTGTAGTAGACGTCGATGTTGGCGATCAGGTCCGGGCGCAGGTTGGTCTTCGCGCCGACCTCGTACGACCAGAGCTCCTCGGCCGAGTAGTCCTCCGGCACCTCGCTGCTGCGCTCGCTGTCACCGTTGGTGCCACCGCTGCGGAAGCCCTTGGCCGCCCGCGCGTAGACCTGCACGTCGTCGTTCGGCTTCCAGCTGATGGACACCTTCGGCGAGAAGTCGGAGTCGCTGCCCTTCGCGTGCAGGGTGGTGCCCGCGACCGTGCCGAAGATGAGCGAGCTCGTGAGCTGCTCGAACTGGTAGTCGCGGCTGTCCGAGTAGTAGCGGACGCCGAGCTGCGCGGACCAGTGCGGCATGAACTCGTAGTCGACGTCGGCGAACAGCGAGTACGAGTGGGCGTTCGAGGTGTCGCGCGTCGAGGACACGTCGGTGAGGTCGAACCCCGGGACGCCGAACGCGTGCTCGAGGTTGAAGGTGAAGTTGCGCTCGTCGATGCGGTCGCTCTTCTTGTAGAACGCGCCGACCGTCCACTGCAGCGGGCCGTTGCCGTTCGAAGCGAGGCGCACCTCCTGCGCCCACAGCTCGCTGGTGGCGTGCGGCGGGTTGGACGCCGTGCCGCCGGTGTCGGGGCCGAAGAACAGCGGCACGAACGGCGTCAGGTCGATCACCCAGTCGGACCGGTAGTCGAAGTACGAGGTCGCGGCGACCAGCGTCGCGGGGCCGAAATCGTAGGTGACGGTGAGGTTCGCGTTCTGGGTCGTGGTGTCGGTCGGCGCGAGACTGCCGACCGGGCCTGCGGCCGACAATTGCGCGCGCGGGTCGAGCACCCACGGCGAGGTGGCCGTGAACTCGGTACCGAGGTCGAGGTCCTCGCGCATGTAGCTGAGGTCGACGGTCAGGCCGTCCACCGGCAGCCAGCGCAGGATCGCGCGGTAGTCGCGCTGCTTGCGCGTGTTCGCGTCCTTCTTGCCGAGGTCGGGCACGTCGATCCAGCCGTCGTCCTCGATGGCGCCGGCCAGCAGGCGCAGGCCGAGCTTGCCCTGGATCAGCGGCGCGTTCAGCATGCCGCGCACCGAGCCGTTGGTGCCGCCGTCGGTGACGCTCGACAGGCTGCCGTCGAGGCGCGCCGCGAAGGCGTCGAGCTGCGGCTTGGCGGTGATGATGCGCAGCGTGCCGGCCATCGAGCCTTCGCCGAACAGCGTCCCCTGCGGACCGCGCAGCACCTCGACCCGCTCGAGGTCCCACAGCGCGAATTCGGGGCCCTGCCCGGACGCCGAGATGGGAATCTCGTCGACGTAGTAACCGACCACCGAGTTGGACTCGATGGACCCGCTCAGGCTGGTCACGCCGCGCATCGAGAAGCCGTTGCTGCCGGGCTGCACGCTGATGATGTCGAGGCCGGCCACGGTGGTCCCGAGGGACTGCACGTCCTGCACGCCCCAGCTCTCGAGCGTCTCGCCCGTGAGCGCGACGATCGAGATCGGCACGTCCTGCATCTTCTCGGAGCGCTTCTGCGCGGTGACGATCACCTCTTCGAGCAGGGCGGCGTTCGGGACGGACGACGCGCGGGCGGGATCGGCAGCACGCTCGCTGGCCACGCCGGCCTGGGTCACGGGCACGTCGGGTGCGCCCATGCCGGTTGCGAGTGCGCCAGTGGCGATCGCCCCCGAGCTGCGGCCCGCGGGGATGACGACGACGGCCCCCGACGCATCGCGTCGCAGTTCGAGGCCGGTGTCGGCGAGCAGCGCATCGAGCGCCTGGTCGGTGCTCATCGTGCCGTGCACGCCCTTGCTGCGCTTGCCCTTCAGGTCGTCGCTGCGAAAGACGATCTGCTGGCCAGTCTGCCGGATGTAGGAGTCGAGCACGGCCTTCAGGTCGCCGGCCGGGATGTCGAACTGCATGCCCTGCGCCTGCGCCGCGCCTGCGAGCAGCATCGCCACCGCGCCCACCAGGGCCGCGGCCCGCGGCGACGTCTTCCGAGTGATCCCCGTCATGTCATCCCCCTTGTTCTGCGTCATCGGTCGGCAGCGAAGTGCCGCTCGTCAACACAGACGAAGGGGCTGCGCAGATCCCGTAACGTCACATTCCACTCAGGACGATGCGATCGCCATCGCGCTCGACGCGCAAGCCGAGTCCCTCGTGCGCGAGGCGCGCGAAGGCCTCGACGTTGCCGGTGTCGAAGTTGCCGCTCAGCCGCAGGTTGGCGGCCTCGCCCTCGACGACCAGCTGGACGCGGTTGTAGCGGTTGAACTCGAGCGCGATCTCGCCCAGGGTCTTCTGGTCGAAGGAGATCTGCCCCTGGCGCCAGCTGAGTTCGCTGGCGACCTGGCCCTCGGTGCGGCCGATCACCAGCACGCTGCCGCGTTCGGCGATCACGGACTCGTTGCCGGTCACCACCACGGGCGCGGCCGGTGCGCCGCCCGACCGGGCAAGGTCGACCCGCACGCGGCCCTCGACGACCGTGACCTCGGTGCGCCCGTCGACGTGACGGACGCTGAAGCGCGTGCCGAGCACGGTGATCGTGTCGTCGCCCGCGGTGATCACGAAGGGCCGCTTCGGGTCGTGCGCCACTTCGAAATACGCCTCGCCCTCTTCCAGCCAGAAGTGCCGGCGCCGGTCGTTGACGACGGCCCGGCCGCGCGTTCTCGTGTTGAGGATGACGCGCGAGCCGTCGGCCAGCGCCACGGACTCGCGCGCGCCCACTTCGGTCGCGTAGCGCTCGCCCTCGCGCGGGCCCAGCTGGTGGATCACCCACGGCACGCCGATGGCGAGCACGAGCGCGGCTGCGAGCGCCGCGCCTGCGGCGGTCCAACCACGGGTCACACGGCGAGTGGACTCAGCGACGACCGGTGGCGGCTCGTCCAGCTCGTCGAACGGGACCGGGGCGGGCAACGCAGAGAGGGCCGGCATGCGATCCGTGCGTTGCCACGCGGCCCCGAGCCGCAGCCAGGCGACGCGATGCGCGACCGACTCGGCGATCCACGCCTGCAGCGCCTGCTCGTCCGCGTCGGTCCAGCGCTCGGCCGCGTCGCGGCGGGCGAGCCACTCGGCCGCCTGCGCTTCGATCGCGCGATGTCTCGAGGTGTCCATCATCGTGTGTCCGTCCGCAGGTTCGCGCGCGCCAGCCAGTCCAGGGCGGCGTCGACCCCCCGTCCCGCCAGCGCCTCCGCGAGCGCCCGCATGCCCAGCGTCATGTGCTTTTCCACCGTGCCCTCGGCGATGCCGAGCCGCGTCGCGATGTCCCGTTGCGACAGTCCCTCGACCCGGCGCAGCCGCACGACCTCGCGGCAGCGCGGCGGCAAGGCGCCCAGCGCATCCGCGAGCAGTCGCAGCTCGACACTGGCCGCCGTCTCGCGCTCGGGCGACCACTCGTTGCGTGGCGCGTCCGGCAACTCGTCGAGTTCGGCCACCAGCACGAAGGAGACGACCTGGGCCCGCCGCGCGCAGTCGATCAGCAGGTTGCGGGCGGTGCGAAAGACGTAGGCCGCCGTGCTCGTGGGCACCCCTTCGCGCCCGGCGTTTTCGTAGACCCGCGTGTAGACCTCCTGTCGCAGGTCGGGGATTTCGTCCGCGCGACGCCAGTGGCGTTGCAGCAGGCGCATCAGGGCGGGCTCGAGCGGCAGGACGTCCTCCACGAACCAGCGATCGAGCGCCGTGTCGGGCGTCGAGGCGGGGGTGCCCGGATCCGGCGGATCCGACGGGAGAACGGGGGCCATGAGGGAGTGGACGAATTGTACGCAGGATTCCCGTAACGGGGGGTTCACGCCGAACCGGTCGGCCCGCACCGCATCCGCCGCTACCGGGCCGGGCCGGCTGGTTCGTCATCATGGGAGTGCCCCCTTGTGCCGGCCAGCCCGGCACGTCACCGGGCGCCCGGGGAGAGAATTCATGCGATCGCGTCTGCGTGCGGGAATGTTGCTGCTGCTCGTCGGCCTGGCCGGGTCGGTCCTGGCCGCCGCGCCACCGACGAAGGCCCCGAGGGCCTATCCGGACGGCTACATCTCGGGTCGTGTGCTCAACGGCACGGCCCCGGAGGCCGGCGTCTGGGTCATCGCGGAAACGAAGGAGACGCCGACGCCCTTCGTGAAGATCGTGGTCACCGACGACCAGGGTCGCTACACGCTGCCGCAGCTGCCGGTCGCCACCTATCACGTGTGGGTGCGCGGCTACGGCCTGCTCGACTCGGCCAAGGTGAAGGGTCGCCCCGGCGACACGCACCTCGACCTGTCGGTCGAGACCGCCCAGGATCCGCACGAGGCGGCGAAGGTGTACCCGGCCGACTACTGGCTGTCGCTGCTGAAGGTGCCGGACGCGAGCATGTTCCCCGGCACGGGCGCGGTGGCCGACGGCGGCAACGGCTACTTCGCGAGCATCCTCAGCCAGGACGACTGGATGCATCGCTTCAAGAAGGACTGCAACTTCTGCCACCAGCTCGGCAACCAGATCACGCGCACGCTGACCCACATGGACTTCGCGAAGCTGGGCTTCCACTCGCACGAGGATGCGTGGGCGTACCGCACCTCGCTCGGCGTGCGCGGCACGGGCATGTACGCGGCCTTCGCGCAATTCGGCAGCGAGGGCATGGCCAGGACGCTGGCCGATTGGACGCGCGCGGTGGCAGCCGGTGCGCTGCCGCCGCGGCCCCCGCGCCCGCAGGGCATCGAGCGCAACGTGGTCGTGACGCTGTGGGACATCGGCGGCCCGCAGGACTTCATGCACGACGAGATCGCGACCGACAAGAACGACCCGACGGTGAATGCGTTCGGGCCGATCTATGCGGTGTCGGCCGGCCACGGCACCCTGAACGCCGTGGATCCGATCACCAACGATGCGTGGAAGCTGGTGATCCCGACACGCGAGGATCCCCGCCAGGTGCCGACGCGCTTTCCGCCGCCGGGCCGGCCGTCGAACTTCTGGGGCATGGACTACCTGTGGGGCGAGGAGAATCCGTCCGACCCGCACAACCCGATGATGGATGCGCAGGGCCGCGTGTGGGCCACCAGCAAGATCCGCGACGCGCAGCCGGCCTTCTGCCAGGCGGGCAGCACGAACCGGTTTGCACAGTATTACCCGCTCGACAGCAGCGGCCGCCAAGCCTCGGTCTACGATCCGGCGAGCGGTACCTTTCGGCTGATCGACACCTGCTACTCGACGCACCACCTGCAGTTCGGCCGCGACGCGGACCGCACGCTGTACTTCAACGAGTTCAGCGGGCCGATCGTCGGCTGGATCAACACGCGGCTGTACGACGAGACGCACGACGAGCAGCGCTCGCAGGGCTGGTGCCCGCAGATCATCGACACCAACGGCGACGGCCGGATCACCAAGCCCTGGAACGCGGCCGGCGCCGCACATCCGGACCCGAAGCTCGACACCGAGGTGCGCAAGCCGCTGTACACCGTCGCCGTCGACCCGAACGATGCCAACGTGGTGTGGGGCGCGTCGGAAGGTGAGACCGGCGAGGAACGCGGTTACATCATCAGACTGGATCGCGGCGCGCATCCACCGGAGACCTGCGTCACCGAGCTGTACCGCGTGCCGAAGGGCTCGCTGAATCCGCGCGGCATGGACCTCGACAGCCATGGTACGCCGTGGGTCGCGATGGCCGCGACGTCACAGCTGGCGCGCTTCGATCGGGGCAAGTGCCAGAAGCGGAACGGCCCGGGCACGGACCAGGGCGATCAGTGCCCGGAGGGCTGGACGGTGTGGCAGACGCCGGGCCCGAAGTTCCAGGGCACGAAGTACCCGGCCGACTTCCACTACTTCGGCTGGGTGGACCAGCACAACGCGTCGGGCCTCGGCGCCGACACGCCCTTCCTCACGGGATCGAACTCCGATTCGCTGATCGCGTTCGATCCGAAAGCGGAGAAGTGGATCTACCTGCGCGTGCCGTATCCGCTCGGCTTCTACCAGCGCGGGATGGACGCGCGCATCGACGATCCGGAGGCCGGGTGGAAAGGCCGCGCGCTGTACGCCAACTACGGCACGCACCTCGTGTGGCACATCGAGGGCGGCAAGGGCACGACCGGGAAGATCGTGAAGATCCAGGTCCGGCCGGATCCACTGGCGCGTTGAGGCGAACCGCGGCTCGCGCGGGGTCCTGGGATTCAGGTTGGCGCTGCGCGCGCGCGCGGCTTGGCGGGCCGCCGGCTCGCCTGGCCATCGGCAAGCCGAGCGACGTTGCGGATGCGGACCGGACGGCGGTCCTTGAACGTACAGACCAGTTCGAGTTCACCGCCGAGGGATCGCACGTAGTCGTTGAGCGTGGACAGCAACAGGTCCCCGCGCTGTTCGATGCGGGAAACTTCGTCCTGGCGTTTGCCCAGCGTGCTGGCGACGTCGGTCTGCGTCAGCTGCAGCGCCCTGCGCAGTTCCCGGAGCGAGAACTCTTCGGCGATCAGCTCGTTCGCGCGCTTGCGCACGGAGCGACGACGGCCTGCCGGGAGACCGGCCAGGACCTGATCGAGTGTTCGGGCCATGCCTACCTCCTCCGTCGCTGCGACGTCAGGTGACTGTCAAAGCGTGCGTCCGCGTGGCGGAGCAGTGAGCGATAGAACCGCGCTTCGCTGACGCCCGACTTGTTGCCTGCGGCCAGCAGGATGGCCTCGCGATTCGGGTCGAATGCGAAGGCCACCCGCCAGACTCCGCCATCTGCGTCGAACCGCAGTTCCTTCATGTTCGCGTGTCTCGAGCCTTGGAGCGTATCGACGCGGGGTCGGCCAGCCTGCGGACCAAAGCGCTGGATCACGAGGGCCTGGGCAAGCAATTCGTCCTGCACTGCCTCACTCAATCGACGGAATTCGGACTCGAATTCGTCGCAGAATCGGACGGTCCAGGACACGGCGAACTATGCTCCTGTCGACATATGCTGTCAACAGCATGTTGCCCACATGGCGTGGGAGATTCCGCGCACTGGCGGAGCGACAGGGTCCGCAAAAATGCCTTCGTCGGCCAGCCGCGTTTCTGCCCGGCTTATCGAGATATGGGAGCGCGCTCGCTGGTGAGTCGCTCAGGCGCGACGACTCGCCCCGCCCGGCGGCGCCGACGTGATCGGCGGCCCGGCCCACTTCGCCTCGACCTTCGGGCCGACGAGGATGGGCGCGTACACCCACAGAAACGCCGCGAACGCGCCGGCCCAGAGCGCGGCGCTGATCGCGACGACGACGAGGTAATTCGCGCCGGGCCAGGCGGGTGCCAGTACGCGCACGATCGTCGCCGCGGCCAGCAGTCCGTAAGCCGCGATGGTCAACGGGTGCAGGTTCAGCTCGCGGCCGGTGTGGCCGAGCGAGGTGCGCGTCATCACGGCGACGATCATGGTGGCGATCGGGCCGAGCGTGAATGCGTGCAGCCAGTGCGCGGTCACGAGGGGGCCGCCGAACAGCGCCCACGCCTTGAGCGCGAGACCGATGGGCAGCCAGACGTAGCCGAGGTGCAGGATCCCCACGATGGGCATGCGGAGCGTGCGCAGCGACTGCCACTGCGCGATGCGCCAGGCCTGCGCGAGCGCGGCCAATGCGGCCACGCCGCCCGCCCAGGGTGAAGATGGGAACAGCACGTCCACCACGGTTACGGCCACCATCGACGCGACGACCACGGGCGTGAGACCGCGGCGCGACTTCGGCACGGCGGTGCTGCCGCTCAGGCGCAGTGCCGTGGCGGTGAACGACGGCACGATGCGCCCGCCGATGACGGTGACGAGGATCAGCGTGATGTCGATGGCGGCGAGCGTGGCCTGGTGCGCCGTCCCTGCGTCGTTGCGCCAGGCGGCCCAGTGGAAGACGCCCTGGCTGATCCAGAGCGCCAGGAGCACGAGCAGCAGCGGCGTGTTGCGATTGCGCTCGCGGATCAGCGGTGGCGCGACCAGCGCGGCGAGCAGCGGGAAGAAGGTGAGATCGACCGTAGCGACCAGTGCGGCGGGCGTTTCCGCGGAAACGCCGGTGACGATACGACCGGTGAGCCAGACGGAGAAGAGGACGATCAGCGGCGGGCCGGCGAAGCCCTTGCGGCCGGTCCAGCTCGGGACGGCCGTGAGCAGGAAGCCGGCGATTGCCGCGGGCACGAAACCGAAGACCATCTCATGCGCGTGCCAGAGCATCGGCGGCCAGGCGAGCGGAAGGGCCAGGCCGGTTGCGAGGCTGAGCGACCACAGCGGCACGACGACGAGCGCGATCAGGCCGGCGCCGAGGAAGAAGGGACGGAAGCCGTAGGAGAACAGCGGTGACATGCGTCGGGCGTTGAAGGGCGCGACTCGAGTCGCGCCCGGATGATGCGGGTGTTCCACCGCATCGTCCAGATTCGAGCGAGTCGCCGCAGTCAGAGATCGCGGACGAGCTGGATTTGCGCCGCTATGGTCCGCTGCTGCGCCAGTGCAGCTTTCCTCGCAACGAACCGGTCAACCCTTGGCATCGCTGTTCGAATCGCAGGTCGATGGCCGTCAGCACGCCTGCGGAATAGGTGACGTTGTCGACGACGAGCCAGGCAGACCCGGGTGTGCATGATCGATTGTTGCCCGTCCAGAACACCAATCCCTTGGCGATGTTCTTCTCCGTCAGCCCTCCGTAGTACCCGACCTGAAGCTCCGTGAGCGGGAACATTGGGGCGAAACTGCCCAGGTAGAACGCGGACTCCTGCAACATCACCACGAGTGCGCCGTACTGGGTCGTCAGGTCGAAGGTCGTCGCCGGCGCCTTGAGCAGGCGCTTCTGGCCCTGGCCGACGAAGTCGTCGGGGTCGCTCTCGAAATAGAAATAGTTGCCGTTGGCCGGCGTTGCACTGCTCGGCGGTGCCCAGAGATTGGGCGGCGGTGGATTCTGCGGCGGCGGCGGTATCCGCAGGTCCGAGGCCGACCAGCGAATGTATCCGTGCAACGCGGCTGCCGCCCCTTCGCAGTGCTGTTCAAAGCGCAGCACGATCGAATCCAGGGTGCTTCCGGCATACGTGACGCTGTCGATCACGAACCAGCCCGTGGCGGTGTTGCAACCACGGCCCTCTCCCGCCCAATCCTGCAAGCCGAACGCGGTATTCCCAGACGGATAGCGTGACGCGTTCCCGTAATACCCCGGCTGCAGATCGGGGAGCGTGTACATCGCCTGGAAGCTGCCGTCCCACCACTCGTCACTGTGTACCGAGAGATCGAAGCGATTGCCGGCTGTCCCCATGCCATGGTCACCGACCGTAATCACGCTGTTGAGCGGTGTGTAGGCCTTGGCCAGCCCTTGGCCGATGAAATCGCCGCGGTCGCTCTCCAGATAGACGACGTTGCCCGTCGCGGGGATCGCTTGCGCTGGCGGAGCCCAGAGTCCCGGCGGTGGCGGAACCTGCGGACCTGCAGGAACCGTGGGATCGTCGGAACGCCAGTGCACCTTTCCGCGCAAGGCCGCTGTCGCGACGCCGCAATGCTGCTCGAATCGCAGGTCCAGGCCGGTGACGGTATCGCCGTTGAACGAAATGCTGTCGATGACGAACCAGCCTTCGCCGTCGCAGCCCGCTCCTCCGCCTCCGACGTTGAAGCGGCCGACGGCGGGATTGCCGAAGGGCCAAGTCTGCGCCGCCCCGTAGTACCCGGGTTCGATCTGGGTCAGCGGTGCCATCGCCTGGAAATGGCCGGCGTAGTCCTGGCCCGCCAGCACGACGACCGAGACCACGCCCAGTTCCTGCTTCACGATGATGATCGAGTTCGCCTGCGTGAACGTCTGGGTCCGGCCCTTGCCGATGAAGTCCTCGGGGTCGCTCACGAAGTACACGTAATTGCCGCTGGCCGGAGTGGCTCCCGCGGCGGCGTTCCACAGCCCCGGCGGTGGCGGATTGACGGGACCGGGTGGGCGCGAATCGTCGCCGGCGACCCAATGGAGTTGCCCGCGCAGCGCTGTTTCACGGTCATTGCAATGTTCTTCGAATCGCAGGTCCAGCCTGACGAGTTCTCCCTGCGCATAGACCGCGTTGTCGATGATGAACCAGCCGTCCGCACCGCAGCCGGCGGCGGAGCCAACGAACTCGAATCCCCCGTTGTCATCCGAGGCATAGGGCAGTCCGGGAATCTTGTGGTACTGGCCCGGCTGAAGTTGTGTCAGGTTCACCGGCATCTTGAACCAGCCGGTCCAGTCCTGGTCACCGCGGATCTCGAACGTGAGCACGCCTTGCGCCGCGATCACCGTGAAGACGGCATTCTGGCGCGTGTACGAGTACTGCGTGCCCGTTGCAGAGACACCGCTGCCGACGTTGTCGCCCGCATCGCTCCGCAACTCGACGAACGAAGGCGTACTGGCAGACGTGGGGATGCTCGTCTTCGCGGAAGCGTTCGCCTTGTTGTTGTCACGGGCACCGTCGCCACGCAACGTCGCCGTCAGCGTACCGCTCACGGCCGCGAGGGCATCTGCCGTGAGGCGCGCCGTCACTGAGATTTTCAGCGAGCCACCATTGGGCAGCAGCGGCACGAC
>JBGAHO010000045.1:0-33313 GCA_044226195.1 Steroidobacteraceae bacterium | reverse complement strand
CGGACCGAGCGCGGCGTCGAGGGCCTGCCAGGCGGTCTCGTTCTCGGCCTCGCCCCACGCCCAGTCGCGATGCAGGTTCGCGTAGTACGAGGTGAGCCCCTGCCCGATCGGCAGGCTGCCGAGCAGCGTGCGATAGGTCTCCGGTGCGGCCGCCGTCTCCGGCAGTCCGAGTGGCGCGAGCAGGGCCCGCAGGCGCCGCGCGTGATCCTGGCAGGCACCGGCCAGCAGCTTGAGGCGATTGCGCGTCGCGGAGCGCGTCACCGCGTCCGTGAGCGCGGCGCGATAGGCGCCGGCCTGCGCGTCGAGCTCGGCGGTGAGTGCACGCAGGCGGCCGCGCCATTCGGCCTGCAACGTGCCGGGATCGGCCACCAGCCAGGGGATGCCGTCGAGGACGGGATGGTCCGCGCCGCAGGCGGAGCAGCGCCACGCGGGCGTGGCGAGCAGCGTCCCCGCGCAGCGGGGACAGGCGAGGACGTCAGCGGGCGTGGCGGTGCGCGGGTGTTCCAAGCCCGGGCATGCTAGCCGATCTTGCCGTTCACGATCGGGTTGAACGCGATCAGGCTGTCGCGCAGCGACGCCGAGGCGAGGCCCGTGGTCGGGAACTTCTGCGTGAACTGTCCCTGCTCGCCGTGCAGCGCCATGTAGTTCAGCACGACCGTCTCGACCAGCAGGTTGACGTTGTTCGCCGCGGGACTCGAACTGGTCTCGACCGAGCCGTCGGCGCGGAAGTACCCGAGCTGCTGGTGCCGCGCCGCGCCGCCGCCGCCGGTGGTGATGAGGCTCGGCCGGCCGGCCGGGTTGTAGACGAGGAAGAACGCCGCGCCCGTGCCCTGGTTGTCGCTGGTCCACATGAACTTGCCGCGACCGTCGGTCGAGTTGTCGACCTGGCCGCTGGCGGAGATCGAGCCGTCGGAGAAGACGTACAGCATCAGCGGCAGGCCGCGCCGCGCCGCGTACTCGAGGCAGGCGCCCATGCAGCGGCCCGCGCGCAGGTCGCGCAGTTCGCCGGTGGAGCGGCCCTGGCCGTGATAGTCGTAGCCGCCGAGCGTGATGGTGCCCGCGCCCGCATAACCCGACAGCACCATCTTCATCACGGCCGCGGTCTTGCGGAACTCGCCGTCGCCCTGGTACTCGGCCTGGCTGAAGATGCCGCCGGGGCCGACGATGTCCGGATCGAGGTCCGGGTTGAGGCTGCTCGGGTCGCCGTACCGGTCGACCACGTCCGCGGCCTTCACGTAGCCGCAGGTCACCATCTCGCGCACCACCTCGTCGCGCGTGACGGTGGTCTTCTTCGGGTCCATCCAGGGCTGCTTGGGATCGACCACGGCCATCTTGCGCTGGGAGATGCGCTCGATCGCTTCCATCACCTTCACGGTGTCGTCGACCGACAGCAGGCTCGCGAGCTGGCCGGTGTCGACCAGGCCCGTGACGTCGCTGGCGCGATCGATCTTGGTCGGCCGCACCGAGAGATCGATCAGCCCCGCCGGGGCCGCCGAGTTGCCGCCCGAGTCGGAGGCCTGCGAGCCGATCAGCGTGGCGAGCGAACCGTCCGCGCCGGCCCGGTAGATGCCGTACATCGGGTTGTGCGGGTTGTTGCCGGTGTCGTTCTCGGAGCGGGCCGCGATCACCGCGCCGTTGATCGAGGCGGCGGTCGCCGGCGAGATGCGGTCGAGGATGCCGCGCAGGAACGCGCTGTCGGAGTGGAACGCGAGGCCGAGCTGCGTGTTGGTGAAGCTGAGGCCGGTCTGCGCGTTGGTCATGCCCGGCAGCATGTCGCCCGGCAGGCCCTGGGCCGCGTAGCCCTGCGTGCTCAGGAAGTCGAGCTGCCCGCCCGCGCCGCCGATCAGCACGTTCGAGCCGACCATGTTGGCGCCGCCGGCGAGGTCGATGCAGATGAACGGGATCTTGCCCGCGCCCTGCACGTCGATGCCGCAGCTGCTGCGCAGCGTCTGCAGGTCCGACGACAGCGCCGCGCGGGCCTCCTGCGGATTGGCGAACAGGCTGAACACGGTCGGCGCGATCACCGTGCCGAGGCCGGAGGTGAAGCCCTGCGCGATGAAGTCGCGGCGCGAGACGGGGCGCTTGTGCGCGGACTCGTGCCGGATCGGCTCGTCGAGGCGCAGGGTGCGGGGCGGGGCGCGGCGGATGATCATGGTTCCTTCCTCGGGACTGGCCGGCGCATCACTGGATCAGGGTCACGGCACTGCCGAGCATGGCCGCGCAGGTCGCCTTCACGACGATCTGGGTGCGGCCCGCGGGGCACGAGCTGCCGCAGGCGGTGAGCTGGGTCATCAGCCCGTCGAGATCGCTGCGCACGCCGGCGGCGGCGGGCTCGGTCGCCACGCCGGTGCGCATCATGTGGCCGACCAGCGAGTCGAGCACGACGGCGCGGCCCGCCGGGGTGAACGCGACGTTCGGCGCCGCGTTGAAGTCGAAGCCCGGGAAGTAGCTGGCCCGGGCGCCGGCATCGTCGACCAGCGCGTTGCAGTACTGGATCGACAGTTGCGCGATCGCGACCGGGTGCGCCGACACGAAGGTGTCGATGTTCTCCACGGCCGGCAGCGCCTGCTTGACGCTGTCGTACGTCGTCTTCACGCCCGACACCTGCGAGCTGACGCCGGTGAGTTCGCTCATCGTCGCGTTGATCTCGTCGAAGGTGCGCATGCCGACGTCGGACGGGCGCGGCACGTCCGGCGGCGGCGCCGGCGCGAGCGGCACCGGGTCGAGCCGCACGTTGGTGTGCGAGCCGAGCTTGTCGAAGGTCAGGTAGAACTCGTCGGTCTGCGGTCCCTTCTCGAGCCCGATCACGGTGCCGATCACCGACAGCGGCTGGCCGAACGGCCCGTACTGCGAATCGGTGATGGCGGTGTCGAGCGTGCGGTAGGCCTGGCCGACGTCCGGCTCGTTGCCGTTCACGCCGATGCGCATGCCCGCGAGCGGGATGTTGCCCGGCTTCGCGTTCTTGTCGAGGCTGATGAAGGCCGGCTTGTCGAACAGGTAGCTGTAGCTGTCGTACTGCGCGACCGTGAACAGGATGTACGCCTGCGGCATGTCGACCAGGTGGCCGACGGAGAACAGCACGTAGTACTTCTCGCCCACGCCGGCGTTGAAGTTGGTCTGCACCTGCTGCGGCGAGAGCGCGCGGTTGTAGACCGCCACCAGGCGCAGGACGCCCTGGAACTGCCGGTCCCCGGACACCTCGTTGCCGAGCACGAACGCGAAGGTGTCGTCCCAGTCCGCGAGCGTGCCGCCCGGGGTCGGATCCGCATCGCCCGTGAACACGCCGTTCACGTAGATCTTGCGGCCGGCGACCGGGTCGAAGGTCACCACGACGTGCTGCAGCGTCGCCTGCAGGTCCTCGTCGTCGGCGCTGGTCATCAGCTTCGGATCGCCGTTGACGCCGGTCTTCGAGGACCGGTTGTAGAAGTCGTAGCTGTACAGCGTCTGGGCCAGCGTGAAGTTGCGCACCGAGGTGCCGCCCGAGTACGAGACGATGCGGGCGTTCTCCTGCGCGACGTTGGCCGGCGCGACCCAGGCCTCGATCGTGTATTCCCCCGTCGAGCGGATCATGTCGGCGAGCTTCTTGCTGGCCGTGGTCGAGCCCTGCGCCTTGCCGGAGCGGATGTTGATGCCCCAGCCGCCCATCCAGGTGATGTCCCCGGACAGGTTGAGGTTGAGCGCCGGCTCGACGCCGCTGGTGTCGTAGGCGACCGTGCCGCGGCCCGTCTTGAATTCCCACAGGCCGATCAGGTTCGAGGTGTAGCGGTTGCCGCCGCTCGAGACGATGCCGTCGTACATCGTCATCGCCTTCGACAGCACGAGCGACGGATCGATCTGCGTCACCGGCACCTGGCTGGCGAACGACTGGATCGCCGCCTCCATGGTGCTGGCGTTCGACGCACAGTCGCTCCAGCAGTTGTGGAACTCGTTGCGCAGGCGCAGGACGAGCCGCGACAGGGCGGGCTGGTCGAGGTTGATCTTCACCTTGACCGCCGCGTACGCCTCGTTGACGTCGCCCGAGGCGAAGAAAGGCGACTGCGCGGACGCCGACGACGAGGTGTGGCAGCGCGAGCAGTACTGCGTCAGCAGCGGATAGACGGTGGTCTGGAAGAGCGTCGGCGCAGCCGGGAAGCTCTTGCTGCCGCCGGCGTCCTTGATGGCCGGGGCCTTGAGCACGACGCCCTGCGAGCCGCCGTTGGCGGTGGCGCCGGCCCAGTTGGTGATCCAGGTCGTGAGGATGTCGGCGCAGGCATCCGGGCTCGCGAGCCAGCAGTTGTGGCCGCCGCCCACCTTCTGGACCATGCGCGAGTCCCGCGGCGAGGCCAGGTTGACGATGCCGTTGGCCGCCGAGTACGCGAGGTTGATGTCGTCACCGCGCGCGAACTGCGGCGACTGCTTGCCCGCGACGTGGCAGCCGCCGCAGCGGTTCGTCGCCTTGAGGTTGTCCCACAGGTTGATCTTGAAGGCCTGCACGTCGGCGGTGGCCGGCGGCGGGCCCGCGTACGCCGGCGGCGTGCCGCCGGTGATGTCCGGGTTCTGCACCGTGTCGGCGCCGCCGCCGCAACCGGCGACGAGCAGCGTGACCGCGCCGAGCGCGGCGACGCGGGTGAGCCAGGGGCGCAGGCGGGCGATGACAGTGGCGACGTCCATGGCGGCTCCCTCAGTCACCCATGCAGTAGGCGGCAGCGTCGGCGAACACGCGCTTCAGCTGGTAGCCGTTCGACTTGAAGCTGCCCACCATCGCCTGGACCTTGGCGCGGTCCTCGGCGTCGCTGGGCGCGCGCAGGCAGACGGTCTTGAAGACCTTCTGCACCTGGCAGTTGGCGAATGCGTCCGTGCGCGCCAGCTCGCGACCGAGCGACTTGGCGCCCTGCCCCTTGCCCGGCAGCGACGGGTCCCAGCCGAGCAGCGAATTGCGGCCCTTGCGCCAGTAGTTGTCCCAGTGGTCGTCCGGCGTCGAGTAGCCGGCCGGGAACGTGTCCTTGTTGTGGAAGTACTTCGGCCGCACGATGCCCTGCGAATAGATCATGCGGCCGGCGGTCTCGTCGTAGTCGTAGTAGGCGAAGGCCTGGATCATCGGATCCATGCCGCTGTGGCAGCCGACGCAGCTGTTGAGGAAGATGCGGCTGTCGCCGCCCGGGCTGCGGCTCACGTCCTGGCGCACGCGGTCCGGCGGCCGGGTCGTGTCCGCGATCTGCTCGAGGTCGCGGCAGAGGTGGTTCATCACGGTGTAGCGGAACATGGCGCGGTTGGTGCCGGCCTTGAGGAAGGCTTCCGCCGCCGCCCGCGTGGTGAGCACGCCGGCCGTCGCGTCGGCGGGGATCCCGCTCGCCGACGACTGCGTGGTCTGCACCAGGTCGTCCTTGAGGTTCACGCCCTGCGACTCGAGCGCCGCGTAGTGATCGTTGCTCGCCGGCGAGTAGGCCGGCACGCCGAGACCGTTCTTGCCGACGTACAGGATGTCGTCGTAGAGCACGCGGTCGAAGGCCACGTCGTCGCGCACCATGCCGATCACCGTCGCGACGTAGTCGTTGAGCGGCGCGAACACCGTCTGGTCGCGGTTGGTCCACGGCATCGCGAAGTTCTTGAGGGTGACGTCGTAGAACGCGCGGTTCTGCATCGCCGTCATCGCGGCGTCCGTCGGCCGGCCCGCGGCGATGTCGGCCGCCATGGTGCTCAGCACGGATTCGCTCGGCGGCACGCCCGCGAGGCGATCGTGCATGCGCTTGGCCTGCGAGCGCGCGTCGGCCTGTGCGAGCGCCGGCACGGCCAGCGCGACGACGCACAGCACGAGCCACTGCGGTCGAAGCGTGGCAAGCCCGTTCCTGGCGAGCGAAATGAGGCGCATCCTGACTCTCCCCGGGCCGGCTATTACCGGCGTGCCTGCGGAATGTGCGGGCTCGTGACGCGCGCGCCAAGCCGAACGTCCCCAACTGCGATGCCAATCACACAACGCGGACGAATGTGAGTGCAGTCACAGGCCGGCGCTTTGTGAGAGTCGAATCACACATCGAGCGTGCGTGCGTAGTGCGACGACCCCCTTGTGAGGAATAGTGCGGCCGCGGCGACCTGCGCCGCGGAATCTGCCTCACAGAGGATCGTGGGATGCGCACGAGGTCCGGTCATCGCGCGTCGCGGACGCGCCGCGTCGCCCTGCTCGCGAGCATCGTCCTGTCGCTGCCGCTGTCCGGCTGCCTGAGCAGCGACGGCAGCGCGGGCGCGGACACGGGCCAGAATCCCGACCCGGTCGTGGTCGACTTTCCCGTCGCGTACGTGAAGCGGCCGGTGCCGGTGTCCGGCGCCGAGACCCCGGATGCGCGTCACCTGCTCGACGTGCGCGTCGGTGCCGACCTCTACCTGCGCGAGCGCGCGGCGCCCTCAGCCGTCGAGCGCAACATCACCGGCCAGGTCACCGGCGGCAAGGGTGACGTGCGCGACGTCGAGGCGTCGTTCGACGGCACCAAGCTGATCTTCGCGCTGCGCCTGCCGCTGATCGAAGGCGCCGACCCCGAGGACCAGCCGACCTGGAACATCTGGGAGTTCGACCGCACCACCGACACGCTGCGCCGGGTCATCCAGTCCGACCTCATCGCCGAGGAAGGCCACGACGTCGCGCCGCACTACCTGCCGGACGGCCGCATCATCTTCAGCTCGACGCGCCAGCGCCAGTCGCGCGCGATCCTGCTCGACGAGGGCAAGCCGCAGTTCGCCGCCCAGGACGAGAGCCGCGACGAACCGGCGTTCGTGCTGCACGTGATGAACGCCGACGGCACCGACATCCACCAGGTCTCGTTCAACCAGAGCCACGACCTCGACCCGGAAGTGCTGCTCGACGGCCGCGTCGTGTTCACGCGCTGGGACCACGCGCCCGGGCACGACGAGTTCAACCTCTACGCCATGCGCCCGGACGGCACGGACCTCGAGCTGCTCTACGGCGCGCACAGCCACGACACGGGCACCGACGACTCGACCATCCAGTTCCTCGACCCGCGCGCGATGGCGAACGGCCAGCTGCTGGTGCGGGCGCAGCCGTACGACGCGCCGTTCGACGGCGGCAACCTGCTGCTGATCAACGTGCACGACTACGTCGACAACACCCAGCCGAACCTCGCGAACACCGGGACGCTGAGCGGCCCGGCGCAGAAGCCGGCCACGGTGAACGACGTGCGCACCGTCGAAGGGCCGTCGCCCGGCGGCCGGTTCAGCTCGGCCTACCCGCTCGACGACAACACGGGCCGCATCCTCGTCAGCTGGACGCCGTGCCGGGTCATGGACGGCCGGCACATCAGGCCCTGCACGGCGAAGACGCTGGCCGGCGGCGCCGCGGTCGAGGCCCCGCCGCTCTACGGCCTGTGGATCTACGACCCGATCAACCAGACCCAGCAGCCGATCGCGAGCCCGCAGGAAGGCGTGATCTTTTCCGACATCGTGGCGCTGCAGCCGCGGCGCCTGCCGCCCGTGCTCATGGATCGCGTGGCCGGGGTCGACTACGACTCGGAGTACCAGACCGAGGGCGTCGGCGTCATCGACATCCGCAGCGTCTACGACATGGACGGCACGGACACTGCGCCCGGCGGCATCGCCGCCCTCGCCAACCCGAAGGTCACCACGGCCGCGCAGCGCCCGGCGCGTTTCCTGCGCATCGAGAAGCCGGTGTCGCTGCCCGATCGCGACACCCTCGACTTCCGCGAGAGCGCGTTCGGCGTCACCGGCGCCTTCGGCATGCGCGAGATCCTCGGCTACGCGCCGGTCGAGCCGGACGGGTCGGTCCAGGTGAAGGTGCCGGCCAACGTGCCTTTCGCGATCACGGTGGTGGACGCGAATGGTCGCCGCATCGGTCCCCGACATGAGAATTGGTTGCAAGTGCGGCCGGGCCAGGTGCTGAAGTGCAACGGCTGCCACGACCCGGAGAGCGGGCTGTCACACGGCCGGCCGGACCTGTTCAAGTCTGCGTGGCCCGGCGCGCCGGTCACGGGCCTGCCGTTCCCGAACACCAACCCCGCGTTCTTCGCCGACGCCGGCGAGACCATGGCGCAGGTGCGGGCCCGCATCAGCTGCCAGACGGATTGCGCCTACCTCAAGCCGAACAACAACCTCGCGTTCACCGACGTGTGGACGGACCCGGCGACGGCCGGCCGCCCGGCCGATCCGGCGCTCGACCTGAATTACGCCGACCTGACGACCCCGGCCCCGACCACCAGTGACTGCGTGGTGGGCTGGCGCTCGGGCTGCCGGGTCACGATCCACTACGAGAAGCACATCCACCCGCTGTGGTCGAAGCCGCGGATCACCCGCGCGGCCGACGGGTCGGTGCTCAAGGACGATACCTGCACGAGTTGCCACAGCAACCGCAGCGCGGCCGGCGCCGTGCAGTTGCCACCCGGCCAGCTCGAACTGACCGACGGACCGTCCGACGACGAGCCCGACCATTTCAAGGCCTACCAGGAACTGCTGGGCACGGACAACGAGCAGGAACTGGTCAACGGCGTATTGCAGGATAAGCTAGTGCAGGTGGGCGTGGACCCGGTGACCGGGGAGCCGCAGTTCGTCGGCATCCCGGTGCCCCCCGCGCTTCAGGCAGGCAATGCGAACGAGTCCGTGGCATTCTTCGCACTGTTCGCTCCCGGTGGGAGCCACGCCGGGCGGCTGACGCCCGCGGAGTTGAAGCTGATCTCGGAGTGGGTCGATTCTGGTGCACAATACTTCAACGATCCGTTCGCGGCCCCTCTCGATTGAGCACATGCTAGGACGGCTGCTCGCGCTGTGTCTGATGCTGGCCACGCTGGCCAGCATGCCGGCGGCCGCGTCTTCCGAGCCCATCGAAGTCGTCGTCCAGGATCCGTACATCGACCTGCACACGGGCCCGGGACGGGGCTTCCCCATCACGGTCTCGATCGAGCGCGGCGCCACGGTCACGCTGGTGCGCCAGCGCACCGACTGGATCGAGGTGCAGACCGACCGCGGCCAGCACGGCTGGGTGCACCGCTCGCAGCTCGCCGGCACGCTGACCACCAGCGGCGCCGAAGTGAAGATCGCCGGGCCGGGTCCCGACGCGCGCACGGCGCACAAGTGGGAGATCGGCGTGGCGTCGGGCGAAATGGCCGGCGCGAGCGTCGTCGAGCTGAACGGCGCGTGGCTGATGAGCGACAGCCTGATGCTGCGCGCGGACGTCTCGCAGATCATGGGCAACTCGTCGAACTCCTGGCTGGTGAGCGCGGGCCTCGCGCACCTGTTCAAGCCGGAGTGGCGCATCTCGCCCTTCATCGGGGTCGGCGTCGGCGTGATCCGCACCACGCCGAAGACCACCCTGATCGACACCCAGGACCGCACGGACACCACGGCGTACGGCGCCGCCGGCTTCCGCGGCTACCTGACCGACCGCTTCCTGCTGCAGGCGGAGTACCGCGGCTTCGTCGTGTTCACGGATCGCGACGACAACGAGGAGAACGACGAATGGCTCGTAGGGTTCACGTACTTCTTCTGAGCGCCCTCGCCGGTTGCGGCGGGTGGGCCGGCGCGGCGCACGCGCAGACCCAGGCGGAGGCCGTGGGCGGGACCTCGCAGGCCCCGCAGGTCGTGGAACCCCAGGTCGAGCGCCGCAAGGTGGAGCCCGTGAAGGTGCCCACCGAGAATTTCGAGGTCGGCGTGTACGTCGGCACCATCGGCATCGAGGACTTCGGCTCGAGCCTCGTGTACGGCGGCCGCTTCGCCTATCACTTCACCGAGGACCTCTACGCCGAGGCGACCATCGGCAAGTCGAAGGCCGGCAAGACCAGCTACGAGGACCTGAGCGGGTCCGCGCAGCTGCTCACCAACAGCGAGCGCAACTTTACGTATTACGACCTCTCCGCCGGCTGGAATGTGCTGCCCGGCGAAGTTTTCCTCGGTCGCGACCGCGCCATGCCGGCGGCCGTGTATGTTTCCGCTGGCGTCGGCAGCACGCGATTCGCGGCCGACGACCACTTCACCGTCGCCATCGGCGCCGGCTTGCGGCTGGTCGTCAACAAGTGGCTCGCGCTGCACGTCGACGCTCGCGACCACATGTTCCGCAGCGACCTGCTCGGCAAGGACAAGCTGACGCAGAACCTGCAGTTCACCCTGGGCGCGACGTCGTTCTTCTGACCGGAGACACACGCATGCGCCCGAACCTGCGGATCGCCAGCGTGCTCGTCGCCGGGGTGCTCGCCGCCGGCTTCGGCGCGGGCGTCCAGGCGGCCGGCAGCGCAGCCCCCGATTTCTCCCTGCCCGCGCGCGACGGCTCGACCGTCAAGCTGAGCGACCTCAAGGGGCAGGTCGTGATGGTGAATTTCTGGGCCACCTGGTGCGGCCCGTGCCGGCAGGAGATGCCGCTGCTCGCCCAGCTGCAGTCGAAGTACGAGCCGCTCGGCTTCACCGTGCTCGGCGTGAACGTCGAGCCCGACAGCGCCGCGGCGGTCGCCTGGCTGAAGGGCGTGCCCGTCGATTTCCCGATCCTCTTCGACCGCAAGAACGCGGTGGCGCAGAGCTTCGGCGTCGAGGGCATGCCGAGCTCGGTGTTCATCGACCGCAACGGCAACGTGCGCTACGTCCACCGGGGCTACGCCGCCGGTGACGAATCGAAATACGCGGACATGATCCGCAGCCTCGCCAAGGAGTGACCATGCGGCCCGTCCGGATCGCTGCCTGCGCCGTGCTGCTCGCGACCCTCGCGGGCTGCTCGAACATCGAGCCGTGGGTGAAACCCTACGAGCGGCAGCATTTCGCGGACATCATCATGTCGAACGATCGCGACCCGATCCAGTCGGCATACATGAGCCACGTGAAGGAGGCGCGCGAAGGCGCGCGCGGCGCGGACGGCAGCCACGGCGGCGGCTGCGGATGCAATTGAGGACGGGCAGGATGCAACGGCCGAGCAACTGGAGGGGATGGAGCGCCACACTGGCGGTCGTGGTGGCGATGCCGGCCGGCGCGGCCGTGCTGCCGGACGATCGCGCGGACGTGATGTACCACCGCTACGAGGGCGGCGGCGTCACCATCGACGGCCCGGCCCTGCTCGTGCGCACCAAGTTCGACGAAAAGTACTCGTTCTCCGGCAGCGCGTACGTCGACATGGTCTCGAGCGCGTCCATCGACGTGATGACGACGGCGAGCCCGTACAAGGAAGAGCGCCACCAGGGCAGCTTCGGCTTTGACATGCTGAACGGCAAGACGCAGTACAGCGTCGGCTACACGCGCAGCGAGGAAAGCGACTACACCGCGAACACCGCGACCTTCGACCTGAGCCAGGACCTGTTCGGCGACCTCACCACGGTCTCGTTCGGCTACAGCCAGGGCTGGGACGAGGTGCGCCGTCGCGGCGACAAGGCGTTCAAGGAAACGATCGACCGGCGCAACTACCGCCTCGGCCTCAACCAGATCATCACCCCGTCGCTGATGATGGGGCTCAACTACGAGCTCATCACCGACGAGGGCTTCCTCAACAACCCGTACCGCTCGGTGCGCTACCTCGACCCGACCTCGCCGGTCGGCTACGCGTACGAACCGGAGCGCTACCCGCGCACGCACACCAGCAACTCGGTGTCGCTCAACGCGCGCTACTACCTGCCCTACCGCGCCGCGGTGCACGGCGAGTACCGCTACTACACCGACGACTGGGGCGTCGACGCCAACTCGATCGAGGTCGGCTACACGCACCCCTGGAAGCAGTGGATCTTCGAGGCGGGCTTCCGCTGGTACGACCAGTCGGCGGCGGACTTCTATTCCGACCTGTACCCGTTCCGCAACGCGCAGAACTTCCTCGCCCGCGACAAGGAGCTGAGCAGCTTCAGCAGCCAGATGTTCACGCTCGGCGTGACCTACGAACTGCCGCCGCTCGGCTGGAAGTACCTCGAGAAGACCACGGTCAACTTCTATTACGACCGCATCCACTACGCGTACGACGACTTCCGCAACCTGCTCGAGGGCGGCACGCCCGGCGCGGAGCCGCTCTACAGCTTCGACGCGGACGTCTTCCGGCTGTTCTTCTCCGGCTGGTTCTGAGGCTCAGGGCGGCGCGCGCCCGGTGAGCAGGCTGTCGCCGAGCGCGACGGCCAGTCCGTCCCCGGCATCGATCGACGGCCGCAGTGCCTCGTAGGCGGCCAGGCGCCAGTTCGCGCCCGCCTGCGCCAGCCACCACGCGCCCCGCGCGACGTCGCCCACCGCGCCGGTCGCACCGGCAATGTCGTCCGGCAGCGCCGGTGGCGCAGCGACCGCTTCGAGCGGCGCCTCGAAGTGACCGCCGCTGCCGTCGGCGATGACGATCGCGTAGCGGCCCGCGGGTAGTTCGACACCGACGAGATGCAGGCGACGCTCCGTGAGCCCGGTCTGATCGTGCAGCACCCGGCCGTCGGCCGCGACGACGCGCACGGCGAAGGGCTTGCAGCCACCGCGCCACGCGAGCTGCAGGTCGCGGCGGCCCGCGCCGACCTGCGCTCCCTCGCCGACGATCGGTGCGACGATCGGGTCGGGCACCGCCTCCGGCGTGCCGCACTGCGCACTGCCGCGCGACGCGGCATTGCCGTAGCGGCGGTGCTGGTCCTCGAAGAGGTCCGGGATCGACTCGAGCAGCGCGAGCAGCCGGCCGTTCGTCGCGACCGCGGGCAGCGCGTAGGTGCCCGGGCCCGAATAGCGGCGCGAGCTCTGGTCCGCCAGCTGCACGACCAGCACGCCGTCCCTGGGCAGGGTGAACGTGTCGCCCGCCATCACCGTCGTGCCGATGCGCGCGGGCACCGGAGCCTTGTCCTTGCCGCGCTGGAGCACGTAGCGCGCGAAGGACGGCCGGTATTCGGCAATCACGCCGATCGGCGCCGCCGCAGGCTCGCGCGCGTGCGCCAGGGGCGCGGACAGCAGGCACAGCAGCAGCGACGCCCACGCGCGTCCCGGCCGGCGCGCGGCCGCGGTTCGAAGCTCGCCGTCAGTCCTCATCGCTGCCCCCGGAACGGAAGTGCTTCGCCAGTATGGTGCGACGCCATCCGTGTTGACGCCAGTCCGCGACGAGCGTCAGGACGGCCTCCAGCGCCTTGACCTGCACCAGCAGCAGCAGCGCGGCCGCGAAGGCGTCGAACACGCGCAGGTAGTCCCACCAGCCGATGGCGCAGGCGACGACCCCCAGCGACACCGGGATCAGCACCAGCACCGCCACCGACGGCCGGAACAGCCAGAACAGCAGGCCCATGAGCAGGAACGACAGGATCGTCGCGGCGCGGTAGGCGAGTTCCGCGTGGCGGCCCGTCGTGCTCTGCAGCGGCAGGAAGCGCACGGTATTGGCCAGCAGCTCGACGCCCGGCAGCAGGCCGCTCGGCGTCACCCACACGTCGCCCGTCCCGGAGTGGGTTGCACCGATGAACACGATGCGGTCGGCGAACAGGCCGGCATCGTCGCGCTCGATCGCCGGGTCGAGCAACGCGGAGGCCGCGATCAGCTTCGCCTCCTCCATCAGCGGGGCGTGCTTCGGCCCGGTCAGGCGCGGCCCGATGAGCAGGGACTCGCCCGGGGCCGGCTCGTCCTCGCAGCGGCCCGCCGCCGTCGGCGCCTGCGTCAGCGGCAGGCCGTGCCAGCCGGCCGGCAGCGTGAGCGCGACCTGCGTCGCGACCGCCGGCATGGGCTGGGGTCCGTGCGCGCCGCAGACCACGAGCCACGGATCCCACTCGCGCACCACGCCGTCCGCCCCGGCGAATCCGGCGTGCGCCCAGTGCAGGCGCGGGTTCGCCGCGAAAACGGTGTCGAACGGCGTCGCCGCCAGCCGACGCTCGCCGCGCTCGCCCGGCTCGACCCGCCGCGGGAAGATCAGCGGTGCCTCGCCGTCGTAGGACTGCAGGAACTGGCCGAGTCGGTCGGCGCGCGCGTCGGCGCCGTACGCGAGGTCGATGTCGACGACCACGGCCGCCGGATCCGCCGACGTGACCACCGCGAGCATGCGCGCGATGTCGGCGTGCGGCGTCATCGGCGGCGAGCCCCAGCCCTTCCAGGTGGCCTCGTCGATGTCGACGACCGCGATCGGCAGCACGCGCTGGCTCGAATCGAACCAGCCGAGCGACAGCGTGCGCAACGCCCAGTCGAACTCGAAGGGCTTCTCCGCCGCGTGCCGCAGCGGCTTCACGAACGCCGCGTTGCCGACGAGCGCAAAGGCCAGCAGGGAAATCACGGCCAGGGTCATCGTGCGCACGGCCTTGGCGCGCGGCGATACCTCCAGCGCCAGCGTGAGGCGCAGGGCGCGCAGCCCGCGTTGCCACACGCTCGCGCCGGGCGGCTTCATGGCGCCGCCGCCGGGTCGCGGGGGCCCTCGCCGGCCGCGAGGATGGCCTGGGCGAACCGCCCGGCTGCCCCGGCGGAATGCACGAGGAACACCGACGGTTCGGTCATCTCGACTTCGAGCACGACGGGCGAGCCGTCCGGAGCGCGGATCAGGTCGACGCGCACGTAGAGCGGCGCCGGGAACGGCAACGCGGACACGGACGCCGCCGCAACGGCTCGCTCGGCCGCATCGGGTTCGCGCGGCGAGATCTCCTCGGGCGCGAACAGCCCCTCGACCAGGCCCGAGCCGACGCGCAGCAGCGGCCCCTTGCGGATCGCATGGCTGTACCGGCCCGCGAAGTGCAGCAGCGCGGTCTCACCGGCGCTGTCGACCCGGTCGAGGTAGGGCTGCAGCATCGCGCTGCGACGTTCGACGTCGACGAGTCGACGCAGGTGCGCGCAGGCCGCCTCGGCATCCGCGCGACGATAGCGCGCCGCATCGCGCGAGCCCGCGCCGATGGTCGGCTTGACCACGAAGTCGGTGAAGTCGACCGGCGTTCCCGTGCTCAGCGACGCCTCGCCGCCCGCGAGGAAGGCGGCGAAAGCGGCCGCGGCGTCCATGCCCGGGTCGACGAAGCGCGTCGGCACGACGGGAACGCCGTGGCTCGCGAGGTGCGCGAGGTAGTGCTTGTCCGTGTTCCAGCGCACGACCTCCGGCGGATTCAGCAGCCGCGTCACGCGCCGGCAGCGCTCCGCCCAGTCGAGGAATTCCGCGATGCGGTCGACGTAGTCCCAGGTCGAGCGCAGCACGGCGACGTCGAAGCGCGCCCAGTCCACCCGGCCGTCGTCCCAGGCCGGCGTTTCGACGTGTGCGCCGAGCGCCGTGAGGGCGGCCACCAGCGGCGGCATGTCCTCGTCCAGGGGCAGCGCGGCGCGCGCGCTGACGAGTGCAATGACGGGTTTCAAGCGATGCCTTCCTCGATCCGGTCGCACAACGCCCGCAGCACGGCGAGGCGCGCGACGCGCTTGTCGTCCGCCGGCAGCACCACCCACGGTGCGTGCGCGGTGTCGGTGCGAGCGATCATCTCGCGCGCGGCCGCCTCGTACCCGCGCCACAGCTTGCGGTTGATCCAGTCCTCCGGATCGACCTTGAAGCGCTTGAGCGGATTGCGGTCACGCTCCTTGAACCGCTCGAGCTGCTCCTGTCGGCTCACCGACAGCCAGAACTTCGCGACGATGACGCGATGCTCCACCAGCTGGCGCTCGAACTCGTTGATCTCGTCGTAGGCCCGCTGCCAGTCGGGCCGGGACGCGAACCCGCGCACGCGCTCGACCAGCACCCGGCCGTACCACGTGCGGTCGAAGATCGTGTAGTTGCCGCGCGGCGGCAGGTGGAACCAGAAGCGCCACAGGTACGGCCGCGCCAGTTCCTCGGGCGTCGGCGCCGAGATGGGCACGACCCGGTACTGGCGCGCATCGAGCGCGGCCGTGATGCGCCGGATCGAGCCGCCCTTGCCCGCCGCATCCATGCCCTCGAAGGCGAGCACGACCGCGTGGCGCGCGAAGCGCTTGCGACGCGACAGCCGGGCCAGCCGGCCCTGCAGGTGCTCGAGCTCGCGATCGTAGTCGTCGTCCGAGACGCGCGGGCCGGTCGCCCGCGTCGGCAGGTGTCGCTTCGATGCCGACGCCGGGAGGCGCGCGACGCGGCTCGCCGGCGCGGCCGTGCCGATCTGCCCGCGGATGCCGGCGAGCAGCGTGCGGCCGACCTCGAGCGCGCGATGCTGGCGGTCCGTCCCGTCGACGACGAGCCACGGGGCCGCCGGTTGCTCGGTGGCGCGCAGCACGTGCTCGTAGGCCTGCTCGACGCGGCGGTAGTGCGCCGCGAGCCAGCGGTCCTCGTCCGTGACGCGCCAGCGCGTCGTGCGGTCGCGCGTGAGCTTGCGCAGGCGCTTGTGCTGCGTCGCCGGATCGACGTGCAGGTGGATCTTCACGACCGCGACCTGGTCCGCGGCCAGCATCTTCTCGAGCTGCACGATGCGTTCGACCGCCCGCTCGATGTCCGCGTGCCAGCGCTTGCCGTCGAGGGCCGAGGCCGCCAGCAGTTCGTCGTACCAGCCCGAATGCAGGATGGCGATGCGGCCCTTCGGCGGCATCACGCGCCAGTAGCGCCACAGGTCCGGGCGCTCGCGCTCGACCTCGTTCGGCGCCCGAAAGCCGTACACGGTGACGAACTTCGGGTCCAGCCAGCCCAGCAGTTCGTTGACGATCTCGCTGCGGCCGGCACCCGGGATGCCGGTGACGATCAGCGCGACCGCGCGCGCGTGGTCCTTGCGCAGCTCGAACTGCGCGTCGAGCAGGCCGTCCTGCAGCTTCGGCAGTTCATGCTCGTACTCGAGCCGCGTCAGCCGCCGACCCGCGAGTGCCTCATGCAGCACGGCGCGGCACCTGCTGCGTGATGCAATGGATGTTGCCGCCCCCGAGCAGGATCTCGCGGCCCGGCACGCCCACCACTTCGCGGCCCGGGAACAGCGCGCGCAGCTTGCGCAACGCCGCGCCGTCGCGCTTCGGATCGAGCAGCGGCGCCACGATGCGGCGGTTGCCGATGTAGAAATTCACGTACGACGCCGCGAGGCGCATGCCGGCCTCGCGCGGCTGCGTCCCCTCCGCGACGTCCACGCCGGCGGCTTCCTCGCGCGTCATGTGCAGCGGGCCCGGCTGCACCAGCTTGTGCACCTTGAAGCGCCGGCCACGCGCGTCGCGGGCGTCCTTGAGGCGGGCATAGGCATCGCGCGATATCGCGTACTGCGGGTCCCGCGGGTCGTCGGTCCAGGTCAGCACGACCTCGCCCGGACGCACGAACGCGCAGAGGTTGTCGACGTGGCCGTCGGTCTCGTCGCAGTACACGCCCTCGCCGAGCCAGACGACGCATTCGACGTTCAGGTAACGACGCAGCGCCTCTTCGATCTGGGTTCGCGTAAGCTGCGGGTTGCGATTGCGGTTCAACAGGCACTGCTCGGTCGTGAGCACCGTGCCCTGCCCGTCCACGTGGATCGCGCCGCCCTCGAGGATGAAGGGGGCGCGGTAGCGCTCGCAGCCCTCGATCTCGAGCACCTTCTGGGCAACGGCCTCGTCGCGGTCCCACGGGAAGTACAGCCCGCCGTCGAACCCGCCCCAGGCATTGAAGCCCCAGTCGATGCCGCGCAGCTTGCGCTGCCCGTTGACCACGAAGGTCGGGCCGACGTCGCGCATCCAGGCGTCGTTGCTCGAGATCTCGACGACGCGGACGGCCGCGGGCAGCCGCCGGCGCGCATTGGCGAACTGCGCCGCCGAGACACCGACCGAGACGCGCTCACTGCCGGCAATGGCGGTCGCAACGGCGACGAACGCCTCCTGGGCGGGCTTGGCGCCGAGGCGCCAGTTGTCCGGTCGCTCGGGCCACAGCATCCAGCAGCCGTCGTGCGGCTCGAATTCGCCGGGCATGCGGTAGCCATCGCGTCGCGGCTCGGACTGCAGGGTACGGGTCATGGGAGGTTCGCCTTCGCGGGCCACGCCGAAAGCGAAATGGTACCGGCCCCGGCCGGCCCGGGGCCAGTTCTCCGCGCTTCCCTCAGCGCCGGCCCGCCTCCAGGCGCCACCCGTTCACGATCAGGTAGAGCGCAGGCAGGATGAGCAGCGTCAGGACGGTCGCCGAGATCATGCCGCCCACCATCGGCGCGGCGATGCGGCGCATCACCTCGGACCCGGTGCCGGAGCCCCACATGATCGGCAGCAGGCCGACGATGATGGTGACCACCGTCATGAGTTTCGGCCGCAGTCGCAGCAGCGCTCCTGCGACGATGGCGGCCCGCAGGTCGGCCCGGGTCGGCTCGCGGCCCTCGTGCCGCGCGCGGCGCCGGTGCTCGCTCCAGGCCTGCTCGAGGTACATCACCATCACGACGCCGGTCTCGGCCGCGACTCCCGCCAGCGCGATGAAGCCGACGGCTGCGGCGATCGACAGGTCGTAGTCGAGGGCATAGAGCAGCCAGACGCCGCCGACCAGCGCGAACGGCAGCGCGCCGAGGATCAGCAGCACGTCGCGGGCATTGCGGAAATTGAGGTAGAGCAGCAGCACGATGATGCCGAGCGTGAGCGGCAGCACCACCTGCAGGCGCGCCAGCGCGCGCTCCAGGTATTCGTACTGGCCGGACCAGCCGAGACTGTAGCCCGGCGGCAACTTCAGGTCCCGGGCGATGCGGGCCTTGGCGTCGCTCACGTAGCCGCCGAGGTCACGGCCCTGCATGTCGATGAACACCCAGCCGGACGGGCGGGCGTTCTCGCTGCGGATCATGCCCGGCCCGTCGGCGACGTCGACCCGCGCGACGTCCTGCAGGGTCACGTTGGCTCCCGTCGGAGTGACGAGCGGCAGCTCGCGCAGCGCCTGCAGCGAATCGCGGTAGTCCTGCGGATAGCGCAGGTTGATCGGGTAGCGCTCGAGCCCCTCGACCGTGTCGCTCACCTTCATGCCGCCGACCGCAGTGCCGACGATGTCCTGCACGTCCTTGATGTTGAGCCCGTAGCGCGCGGCCGCCACGCGATCGATGTCGACGTCGACGTAGCGCCCGGTCGCGGTGCGCTCCGCGTACACGGACGTGGTGCCCGGCACCTCGCGCACGATCTGCTCGATGCGCCGGCCGAGGTCCTGGATCGCGTTGAGGTCGGGCCCCATGATCTTGATGCCGACCGGCGTGCGGATACCGGTGGCGAGCATGTCGATGCGGGTCTTGATCGGGTACACCCAGGCGTTCGACACGCCGGGGAACTTCACGCGCGCATCGAGTTCGGCCTTCAGCTTCTCCGGCGTCATGCCGGGCCGCCACTGGTCGCGCGGCTTCAGCTTGATCACCGTCTCGAACATCTCGATCGGGGCGGGATCCGTCGCGCTCTCCGCGCGGCCCGCCTTGCCAAACACGCGTTCCACCTCGGGCACCGTCCGGATGAGCTTGTCCGTCTGCTGCAGCAGCGCGCGCGCCGCGTCGGTCGAGAGCCCCGGCAGCGTCGTCGGCATGTACAGGAAATCGCCTTCGTCGAGCTCGGGCATGAACTCGGTGCCGAGCCGCGAGGCCGGCCAGAGGGTCGCCAGCACCAGCACCGTCGCGCCGAGGGTCACCGCCCAGGGCCGGCGCAGCGCGAGCTCGAGGAACGGCCGGTAGACCGCCATGGTCGCGCGATTGACCGGGTTGGCAGCCTCGGGCTTGATCTCGCCGCGCACCAGCAGGTAGATGAGCACCGGCACCAGCGTGATCGAGAGCAGCGCCGCCCACACCATCGCGTAGGTCTTGGTGAACGCGAGCGGCGCGAACATGCGCCCTTCCTGCGCCTCGAGAGTGAACACCGGCAGGAACGAGAGCGCCACGATCATCAGCGAGAAGAACAGCGAGGGACCGACCTCGCGGCAGCCCTGGTAGATGGCCTTCATGCGCTCGGACTCGCCGGTCACGTGCTCGAGCTTCCTGTGCACGTTCTCGATCATCACGATCGCCGCGTCGACCAGCGTGCCGATGGCGATGGCGATGCCGCCGAGCGACATGATGTTGGCGTTGATGCCCTGCAGGTGCATGACCGTGAACGAGGACAGCACCGCGATCGGCGTGACGATCACCACGATCAGGCCCGAGCGGGCGTGGTACAGGAAGATGAAGCACACGATCGCCACGACGGCAAACTCGTCGAGCAGCTTGTGCCTGAGGTTGTCCACCGAGCGCTGGATCAGCGCCGAGCGGTCGTACGTCTCGACCACTTCGACGCCCTGCGGCAGGCTCGCGCGCAGCTCGTCGAGCTTCTGCTTGACGCGCACGATGGTGTCGCGGGCGTTCTCGCCGTTGCGCATCACGACCACGCCGCCGACCGCCTCGCCCTCGCCGTCCAGCTCGCCGATGCCGCGGCGCATCTCCGGGCCGATGCGCACCTCGGCCACGTCGCGCAGCAGCACGGGCGTGCCGCCCTTCGTGGCCATGACCGGACTGCGCTCGAGGTCCGCCACGCCCTTCACGTAGCCGGTTGCCCGCACCATGTACTCGGCCTCGGCCATCTCGACGACCGAGCCGCCGACCTCCTGGTTGCCGTTGCGGATGGCCTGCTCGACCATCATCAGCGAAATGCCGTAGCCGCGCAGGCGCACCGGGTCGACGACGACCTGGTACTGCTTGACCATGCCGCCGATCGTGGCGACCTCGGCGACGCCGTCGAGCGCCTGCAGTTCGAACTTGAGGAACCAGTCCTGCAGCGTGCGCAGTTCCGCGAGGTCGTGCCGGCCGGTGCGGTCGACGAGCGCGTACTGGTAGATCCAGCCCACGCCGGTCGCATCGGGGCCGAGCGCGGGGCGCACGCCGGCCGGCAGGCGCGCTTCGGCCTGGCTCAGGTATTCGAGCACCCGCGAGCGCGCCCAGTACGGATCGGTGCCGTCGGCGAACAGCACGTTGACGAACGAGTCGCCGTAGAACGAGTAGCCGCGGACGGTGGTCGCGCCCGGCACCGAGAGCAGCGCCGTCGTGAGCGGGTACGTCACCTGGTCCTCGACCACGCGTGGCGCCTGGCCGGGGAATGGCGTGCGCACGATCACCTGCACGTCGGACAGGTCGGGCAGCGCATCGACGGGCGTCCGCAGGAAGGAGTACGCACCGACGGCCGTCAGCATCACCACCAGCAGCAGGACGAGCCCGCGATGCTGCAGCGAGGCGCGAATGATCTGCTTGATCATGGCCGGGGACCCTCAGTCCCGCAGGCGGTCGAGGCCGCTGCGCAGGTTCGCTTCGGAATCGAGCAGGAACTGGCCGGCGACGACGACGCGCTCGCCCGCCTGCAGGCCCTCGCGGATCGCGACGCGATCACCGCTCTCCTCGCCGGCCCGGACCCGTCGCGCAACGTAGCGCCCCTCACCGAGCGCGATGACCACCCGCTCCTCGCGACCGCTGCGGATCAGCGCGCTGCGCGGGATGTTCACGACCTCGGCGCCCTCGCCGCCGCCGAGGCTGACCGACGCGAGCATGTTCGGGCGGATCGTGGCCGGCGGATCGGCCAGCGTGATGCGCGCCTTGACGGTGCGGGTCTCGGCGTTGAGTTCCGGATAGAGGTAGTCGAGCTTGCCCGTCACCGTCGAGCCCGGCAGCGAGGGGAAGCGGATCTCGACGGGTGCACCGACCTGCAGCGCCCCGGACTGGGACTCAGGCACCTCGGCGATGACCCACAGGCTGCCTTCGCCCGTGATCGCGATCACCGGCATCTCCGGCGTGACCAGGGCGCCCTCCTGCACCTCGAGCATCGTCACGACGCCGGAGATGGGCGCGTAGAACGGCACGCGGCCGCGGCCCGCGCCGGCCCCGGCGAGGCCGAGGGCGTGCAACCGGTCGCGCGACGCGTCGATCAGCTCGCGGTTGCCGATCGCCTGCGCGTCGCGGTATTCCTGCTGCGCGCTCTCGAGCATCGGCGAGTACAGCGTGAAGAGCAGCTGGCCCTTCTGCACGCGTTCGCCGAGCGCGCGCACCGCGAGGCCCTGGACCCAGCCCTCGGCCCGCGGCCGCACCTGCTGCACGCGTCGTTCGTCGAAGCCCACGTAACCCACGGCATCGACGCGCCGATCGAGGCGACTCGCGACCGCGGCCTCGGTGCGCACGCCGAGATTGTTGACGACGGCCGGCGAGATGCGCACCTCTGCGCCCGCGTCGTCCGCGTACACGGGCACGTAGTCCATGCCCATGGAGTCCTTCATCGGGTGGTCCGCGCGCACGCCCGGATCCATCGGGTTGCGGTAGTAGAGCGGCTTGGGCGTTGCGGTCGCAGGCGCTGGCGGCGTCTCCCGGGCGCAGGCTGCGAGCAGGGCGAACAACAGGAGCGGGGCGAGCCTCATGGCTGTTCTCCGGCAAGGTAGTCGATGTCGTATTGCGCCTGGGCGCGATCGGCCGCGAGGCGCAGGTGCTTCATCCGGGTTTCGAGCGCGACGCGGCGGGCGGTCACGACCTCGTCGATCATCGCCCGGTTCGAGCGCCAGGCGAGCAGCGCGGCCTGCACGGACTGGTCCGCGAGCGGCAGCAGGTCCGACTCGTAGAACTGCTCGAGTTCGCCCGTCTTGCGCGCGGTCGCCCAGGCCTCGTCGAGCATGCCCTGCATTTCGCGCCGGTGGTCCTCGTGCTGCTCGTGCAGTCCGCGCTGCTCGGCGAGGGCCGCGTTCACTTCGCGGTCCTGGCGATTGGTGCGGAACACGGGCAGGTCGATGGTAACCATCGCCGTCAGCATGTCCGAGCGCTTCATGCCGGCCGGATCCTCGCCACCGCGCAGGCCGTAGCCGACGTCGAGCATCCAGCCCGGGCGCTTGCGCCTCTGCGCCAGCTCGACCTCGGTCTGCGCGGCATCGATGCGGTGCTCGTAGTCGAGTTGCGCGGGATGCTGCATCAGCCGCGCTTCGAGCCCGGCGAGTTCGGGCAGATCGGCGCGCGCCGGCAGGGCGAAGGGACCAGCGACCGCCGCCGCGTCCTCGCCGATCCAGCGCGCGAGCTGCGCGCGCCGCATGGCCTCGTCCCGCTCGAGGTCGAGCTGCTGCTCGCGCAGCATCGCGGCGTCGAGCCCGGCCTGCAGCAGGTCGAGCTGCTTGCCCTCGCCGGTCGCGTAGCGCGCGCGGGCGGAGGCGCGCATCTGCTCCACCCACGAGGCCTGCGACTGCAGCAACTCGCGGGCCGCGCCGATGTAGGCGAGTTCCGTCCAGACGCGGCGCACCTCCCGCTGCACCGAGCGCTTGCGATCGGCCACCATCGCGTCGGCCGCCGCGGCCTGCTGCTCCATCTTCTGGCGCGTGAGCGGTCGGACGCCGGCAGCGGGAAATTCCTGGCTGAGGCCGACCTCCACCATGGTCATGTCCTCGGCCGTGAGACTGAAGGAATCGGTCGGCACGTTGAGCGCGCCGACGCGCAGCCTGGGATCCATCAGCTGCGACATGGCGATGCCGCGTTCGCGCATCGCCTCGGCTTCGGCGCCGAGCTGGCGCACCATCGGGTCGCGCTCGACCGCGAGGCGCTCAGCCTCCGCGAGCGTGGCGCCCGCGACGGCCGCGGCCGGCTGCGCGAGCATGCAGGCCAGGGCGATCAGCGAGGATTCGAACCACCGGCGGACTGCGGCTGGACGGCAATGGACCATGACTCATCTCCCACAACAGGACACGCGTCGCCGGCACCGGCGACGAGGACTGGAGTCGGGAGTGAGCTAGAAGAGGTAGCGACAGTAGGCGACCGCGACGGGAGGTCGCGGCACGCCGGGATCGAGCGGCGCGAGAGGCGCCGTGGCAGGCGTCGAAAGATGCTCGAGCGTGGCGATGACCGGGGCCACCGGCAGCGCGACGAACAGCGGCAGGTGCGCCCGGGCATCGACCTGAGGCGCGTGCGGATAGGTGCACTGATCGTGCGCACCGGTGTCCTGGACGACCGTCGCGGGGCAATAGGGACAATCGTGCGCGGGCGCGACCTTCACGTCGTCGGCCATGGCACAGGGCATCGCCGCGACCTGCAGCCACGCGAGGCAGAACAGCGCCAGCACGACCTTCATCAGGCGCTGCTGCCGGGCGCGGATCCAGTGCAGGACGGAATGTCGAGGCATGGCGGTCACTCTGGCGCGAGACGCTACGCCGACGCCGCGCCGACGACAAGGCAGGAGGACCGCAGGAGCGCTGATTTTCGGGAAACACTTAACGTTCCACGGCACAATCCGGGCCCATGAGACACCGCGCCGCGCTGCTCGCCGCCCTGCTGCTCACGGCCTGTCACCGACCGGCCCCGGACGCCGCCTGGCTGGGCCCGGCGCAGGAGATTGCCTCGCCGGCGAGCGCCGGCAGCCGCTTTCCCAACCTCGCCGGCGGCGGCGACCTGCCGCTCGTGATGAGCTGGCTGCAGGGCGGTGGCGGCGACGAGTTCCGCCTGCAGTACGCCGAGTGGAGCGATCGCGGGCTCGGCGCACCCCGCGGCTGGACGGCCCCGCGCGACGTCGCCCGCGGCACGGACTGGTTCATCAACTGGGCCGATTTCCCGTCGGTCGTGCCGGTGTCCGCCCACGTCTGGGCGGCGCACTGGCTGCAGCAGAAGCCGCAGGACGTCTACTCGTACGACGTGCGCATCGCGGTCAGCGACGACGACGGCCGCCGCTGGTCGTCGCCCCTCACGCCGCACGACGACGGCACGCCGACCGAGCACGGATTCGTGAGCCTCCTGCGCGTCGGCGAGGACCACGTGCGGGCGGTGTGGCTCGACGGTCGCCACACGCCGGGCGAGCACGACCACGCGTCGATGCACGGGTCGTCCGGCGCGATGACCCTGCGCACGGCCGAAATCGCCGCGCCCGGTCGACGGGTCGGCACCGACCAGGAACTCGACGGCCGGGTGTGCGACTGCTGCCAGACGGACGCCGTCAACGTCGGCGACGCGGCGGTCGTCGTCTATCGTGACCGTAACGAAAACGAAGTGCGTAACATCCGCGCGCTGCGCATCCCGACCGCGGGCGCGGCCACGTCCGTCCTGGTGCACGACGACGGCTGGCGCATCGCCGCCTGCCCGGTCAACGGCCCCGCCATCGCGGCGCAGGGCAGGCATGTCGCCGTCGCGTGGTTCACCGCGCCCGACACGCCGCGCATCCGGCTGGCGTTCTCGGACGATGGAGGCCGCTCGTTCGCCGCGCCGATCGAGGTCGACCACGGGGCCGTCGCCGGTCGCGTGGACGTCGCGTTCATTTCGAAAGGTCGCGCCGTGGTGAGCTGGCTCGCCACGACAGCCCGGGACGCGCAGCTGCGGGTGCGCCCCTACACCGCGTACGGACCCGCGGGCCCGGCGGTGACCGTGGCGCGCATCGGTCCGGCGCGTGCCAGCGGCTTTCCGCAGATGGTCGCCACGGGCAACGGGCTGCTGTTCGCCTGGACCGAGACCGGCTCCGTGCCGAGCGTGCGCACCGCCTTCGCACCGCTGCACTGAACCTTTCCCGGGCAGATCCGGTCCGACCCCCTGTGCTAGGATTTGCGCCCCGATTTCGACGTACGAAACCTCATCCGGAGCCGGCTCCATGTCCACCGCGGTCAAGCTGAACGTGCCCCCGCAGGGCCAGAAGATCACGATTTCCAACGGCAAGCTGGTGGTCCCCGACCAGCCGATCGTCCCGTTCATCGAGGGTGACGGCACGGGTCCCGACATCTGGCGCGCCTCGGTGCGCGTGCTCGACGCGGCGGTGCAGAAGGCCTACGGCGGCAAGCGCAAGATCCACTGGATGGAGGTCTACGCCGGGCAGAAGGCCAACGACCTGCTGAACACCTGGCTGCCCGACGAAACCGTCGAGGCCTGCCGCGAGTACCTCGTGTCCATCAAGGGCCCGCTCACCACGCCGATCGGCGGCGGCATCCGCTCGCTGAACGTCGCGCTGCGCCAGATGCTCGACCTGTACGTGTGCCTGCGCCCGGTGCGCTGGTTCAAGGGCGTCCCCTCCCCGGTCAAGAACCCGGGCAAGGTCGACATGGTGATCTTCCGCGAGAACACCGAGGACATCTACGCCGGCATCGAGTTCGAACAGGGCAGCGCCGACAACGAGAAGTTCAAGAAGCTGTTCAAGGAAGCGTTCCCGAAGCTGTACGGCAAGATCCGCTTCCCGGAGACCTCGGGCATCGGCATCAAGGCCATCTCCTCGGAAGGCACCGAGCGCCTGATGCGCTCCGCCATCCAGTACGCGATCGACAACCGGCGCAAGAGCGTGACGATCGTGCACAAGGGCAACATCATGAAGTTCACGGAGGGTGCGTTCCGCAACTGGTGCTACGCGCTCGCCGAGCAGGAGTTCGCCGCCCAGACCTACACCTGGGACCAGTGGGAGCGCACGAAGGCCGAGAAGGGCGAGAAGGCTGCCAACGCCGAGCAGGACGCGGCCAAGGCGGCCGGCAAGGTCATCATCAAGGACGCGATCGCCGACATCACGCTGCAGCAGGTGCTCACGCGCCCGGACGAGTTCGACGTGATCGCCACGATGAACCTGAACGGCGACTACCTCTCCGACGCGCTGGCCGCGCAGGTCGGCGGCATCGGCATCGCGCCGGGCGGCAACATCAACTACCTCACCGGCCACGCCGTGTTCGAGGCGACGCACGGCACCGCGCCGAAGTACGCCAACCTCGACAAGGTGAACCCGGGCTCGGTCATCCTCTCCGGCGAGATGATGCTGCGCTACATGGGCTGGACCGAGGCCGCGGACGCGATCATCTCGGCGATGGACAAGACCATCGGCCAGAAGACCGTCACCTACGACTTCGCCCGCCTCATGGAAGGCGCCACCGAGGTCAAGTGCAGCGAGTTCGGCGACGTCCTGATCCGCAACCTGTAACGCGGTGAACGTCCCGGCCTCGTCGGCGCCGACGCGCGACGCGCTCGTCCAGGACTGCGCCCAGTCCCTGGTCGACGCGTTCGCGTCGTACAACGCCGAGTTCCGCGCGGTCACGCAGCGGGCGCGCCAGCGCTTCGAGGACCGCGACTGGCGCGGCAGCCAGCGCGACGCCGTCGAGCGCATCGAGCTCTACGGCAAGTACGTCGACAGCAGCGTCCAGCTGATGCGCGAGAAGCTCGGCGACGACCAGCACGAGCGCGCGATCTGGTCGGCGATCCGGCGGCGCTTCGACGAGATCATCGCGCCGCTGCCGGACAACGAGTTCAAGAAGACCTTCTTCTCCTCGGTCACGCGCACGACCTTCGCCACGGTGGGCGTCGACCCGGCCGTCGAGTTCGTCGCGATCGACCTCGACCCGCTCGGCAGCGTCACATCGCAGGTCGAGACCAAGGTGTACGTGAACCGCGGCGACCTCGAACTGCTGGTCGAGGACGTGCTGACGGACTTCCGCTTCCGCACGCCCTACCGCGACTTCGAGCGCAGCGTGCACATGGTGGCCCAGGAACTGAAGGCCTCGCTCGAGTCGGCCGGCGAGCGCCGCACCGCCGAGCAGGTCGAGTTCATCAAGGAAGTGTTCTACCAGATGACGCGCGCCTACCTGGTGGGCCGCATCACCGGGCGCGGATGGGTCCAGCCCTTCGTCATCGCCTTCCGCAACACCGACAGCGGCGTGGTGGTCGACGCGATCATGCTCGACGAAGGCTCGGTGAGCGTGCTGTTCAGCTTCACGCGCTCGTACTTCCACGTCGACCTCGGCCACGTCGGCGAGGTGGTGAAGTTCCTCAAGTCGATCCTGCCGCGCAAGCACATCAGCGAGCTGTTCATCGTCCTCGGCCGCGCCAAGCAGGGCAAGACCGAGCGCTACCGCGAGCTGATCGCCCACCTGCAGCAGTCCGACGACCAGTTCATCCTCGCCCCGGGCGAGAAGGGACTGGTGATGGTCTGCTTCACGCTCAATTCCTACGACGTCGTCTTCAAGCTGATCCGCGACAAGTTCCCGTACCAGAAGAACATCCTGCGCGAGGACGTGCTCTCGAAGTACGAGCTGGTGTTCAAGCACGACCGCGCCGGCCGCCTGGTCGATGCGCAGGAGTTCAAGCGGCTCAAGTTCCCGAAGGCGCGCTTCTCGCCGGAACTGCTCGAGGAACTGCTGACCGAGACCTCGAAGACCGTGCACGTCGAGGGCGATGACCTGCTGTTCGACCACATGTACATCGAGCGCCGCATGACGCCGCTCAACCTGTACGTGCGGACCGCGACGCGCGAACAGGCCGAGAAGGCCGTGCTCGACTACGGCCAGGCGATCCGCGACCTCGCCGCGACCAACATCTTCCCGGGCGACCTGCTGCTGAAGAACTTCGGCGTCACGCGCCACGGCCGCGTGATCTTCTACGACTACGACGAGCTGTGCCTGGTCACGGACTGCAAGTTCCGCGAGGTGCCGCAGTCGGAGCACGACGAGGACGACCTGCGGGCCGAGTCGTGGTTCTACGTCGGCGAGAGCGACGTGTTTCCCGAGACCTTCATCAACTTCCTGGGCTTCGATCCGCACCTGAAGCAGGTGTTCCTCGAGGCCCACGCGGAGATCCTCACGGCGGACTGGTGGCGGGCCACGCAGCGGCGCCTGAAGGAAGGCGACCTGCTCGAGGTCCTGCCCTACCACAGGCATCGCGTGCGGGTCTTCAGCAGCCTGTAGGAGCGCGCATGAGCGAATCCGGGCGTCGCACCCTGTGGGCCGTCCTGGCCTTGCTGCTGCTGCTCGCCTTCGCTTTCCAGGGCACGCGCGGCATCTGGGAACCGGACGAGGGCCGCTACACGTCGGCCGGCATCAACATGCTGCGCTACGGCGACTGGATGGTGCCGACCATCGATGCCGAGCATCCGCACCTCACCAAGCCGCCGGTGACGTACTGGGCGCTGGCCGCGAGCTTCGCGGCACTCGGCGCCAACGAATGGGCCGCCCGCCTCCCGGCCGCCCTCGCCTTCGTCGGCGCGGGTCTTTGCGTCTTCGGCCTCGGCCGCCGACTGGTACCGGCCCGGCCCTGGCTGCCGCCCGTCGTCTGGTCGCTCTCCTTCGCCCCGTTCCTCGCCGCGAACATCGTCTCGACGGACATCCTGCTCCTGCTGTTCGAGACGGCCGCGATGTGGGCCTTCGTCGAAGCCTGGTCGCGACCTCCCGGCGAGCGGGCCGGCTGGACGCGGGCGATGTGGGCGCTCTGGGGCCTGGCGTTCATGACCAAGGGGCCGCCGGGAATGCTGCCGCTCTTCGGCATGATCGCGATGTTCGCGATCCACGACCGCTCGCGCCTGCGCGGCCTGCTGGACCCGGTCGGCCTCCTGCTGTTCGCGGCGATCGCGGCCTGGTGGTTCGTCGTGGTGATCGCGCAGGATCCTTCGCGACTGCAGTACTTCCTCGGCTACGAGGTGTACGACCGCGTCTTCACCGCCACGCACAATCGCAACGCCGAATGGTACGGCGGGGTGATCGTCTACGCGCCGGTCCTCGCGGTCGGCGGACTGCCGTGGTCGGTGCTCGCCCTCGCCGCCGCCGGCGGCCCGGGCGCGGCCTGGCGCGGGCTGCGCGAGCGGCTGCGCCGGCGCGATCCGCAGTGGCTGCTGCTCGCCTACTGGTTCGCGCTGCCCTTCGCGATCTTCATGGCCGCGCGCTCGCGCCTGCCGCTGTACATCATGCCGCTGTTCGTGCCGCTGGCGATCGCCTGCGCGCGCGCGCTCGCACGCTGGTCGTGGCTGACACCGCAGCGCCTGCGCACCATCGCCGTCGTCACGGCCGTGGCCCTGCTCGGCTGCAAGGCAGGCCTGGCCCACTGGCATTCGGACCGCGATTCGCGCTCCATGGCGCGCGCCGTCGCCCGCCACGTGCAGCCGACGGACTACGATGGCTTCACCTTCCTCGAGATGCGGCCGTTCTACGGACTGAACCTCTACCTCGGCAAGCCCGTGAAGGCCGTGCCCTTCGTGGCGGACACCGGGTCGCTGTCCGCGTACGCCAGGGGCGAGGACCTCTGCAGCGAGCTCGGCCGCGAACGCCGCACGATCTACGCCATGAAGCAGAACAAGGTCGCGCGGTTCCTGGCGGGCGTCACGCAGTGCGGCGGCGGTGCGCCGCGCGAGGTCGGCCATTTCAATGCCGACGGCAACAAGATCGCGCTGTACGTCGTGCCGCACGGAGCGGCGGGTTGAAGCGGTGATGACTCGCCGCGTCGGCGCCCGCGCGGGATGGCTGGCCGCTCTCCTGCTCGCCTGCGTCTCACTGGCGAGCCCGGCCGCGAAGGCGCGCGCCGACGACCCGACAGCGACCGCAAGGGTCGTGGCCTTCGCCGACGTCCACGGCAGCTATGACGACCTCACCTCGCTGCTGCGCCGGGCCGGCGTGATCGACGGCGCGGGCCACTGGTCGGCGGGCCGCGCGCGGCTGGTCAGCCTGGGTGACCTGCTCGATCGCGGCGCGGATTCGCGCCGCGTGCTCGACCTGCTCATGCGCCTGCAGGACGAGGCGCGGAAGGCGGGCGGCGCCGTGGACGTCGTGCTCGGCAATCACGAGGCCATGAACCTGCTCGGCGACCTGCGGTACGTCTCGCCCGGCGAGTACGCCGCCTTTGCCGCCGAGGAGTCCGCGACCGAGCGCGCGCGACATCGCGAGGACTGGCTGGCGACTCACGGTGCGGAGTCCGGCGCGCAGTTCGAGCAGCGGTTCCCGCCCGGCTACTTCGCGCATGCGGACGCGTTCGCCCCGAACGGCCGCTACGGCCGCTGGCTGCTGGCCCGGCCGGTGGCCGTCGCGATCGACGGCACGCTGTTCATGCACGGAGGTCCGTCGGCACTGCTGCAGGGCATGAGCCTCGACGAGATCAACCTGCGCTACCGCTCCGCACTGGTCGAGTACCTGGCTGCGCTGGCCGGCGTCGAGGAGGCCGGCCTCGTGCGCGACGGCGATCCGTACGCGCAACGCGCGCCGATCGCGGCGCAACGCCTCTCGCAGCGTCCGGAGCCCGACCAGGCGCTGCAGATGCGCCTCGCGGGTGCCGTCCAGCGTTTCGCCGCGGCTGCCGCGAACCCGATGCTGCGCACCGCCGGCCCGAACTGGTACCGGGGCGCTGCGTTATGCGCCGAGGCGACGGAAGCCGACGTGCTGCAACCCCTGCTCGAGGGACTCGGCGCGCGACGTCTCGTGCTCGGCCACACCACGACCGACGATGGGCGCGTGGCTTCGCGGTTCGACGGACGCGTGGTGAAACTCGACACGGGCATGAATCGCGCCGTGTACCACGGCCACCCGGCGGCGCTCGTGATCGAGGCCGGCGCGCTGTCCGTGGTCTACGCCGACGACGACGAAGCGCCCGCCTCCATCGCACCGGAAGGCCTGCGCGTGACGCCCCTCGAGGTGCCGGATGCCACGGTGGCGGACGCGATGACGGCCGGCACGATCACGGTGACCGGGCCCCGCGCGCCGGGCACGCTGGACGTCGTCGTCGAGCGCAATGGCACGAAGCTGCCCGGCGTCTTCGTCGTTGCCGACGCGCCAGCGGTACGTCGCGAGGTCGCGGCGTACCGGCTCGACCGGCTCCTGCAACTCGGCCTCGTGCCGGCGACCGCCGCGCGCGAGGTGCAGGGCGAGGCCGGCTACGTGCAGGCACGGCCCGCGCACTGGTCGACCCAGGCGGACCTGACGCAGGGCGTGCCGCGCGACGGCGGCTGGTGCGCGCTGGAACCCCAGCTCGGCCTGCTGCTCGCACTCGACGGCCTGCTCGGCAACGAGGGCCGCACGACCGCGCGCGTGGTGTTCGACACCGACGAATGGCGCGTGCTCGCGACGGACCACGCACGCGCTTTCGGCACCGCAGGCGTGCTGCCGGCGGCCGTCTCGTCGGTGCCCTGGTCCCCCGGACCGGAACTGTTGCGCCGCCTGCGCGCGCTCGATGCCGCGACGCTGCAGGCAGCCCTGGGCGACCTGCTGGATGATGACGCACGTCGCGCGATCCTGCTGCGTCGGGATGCCCTCATCGCGGCGCGACGCCCGGCGGCGACGGGCTCGTGAGCCGCCGGGCCGTCGCCTGCCGGCGGCACAGCGCATGCGTCAGCAGCGCGACCGTCACGCCATGGATCCACAGGATGACGAGGATCGAGAGGTCACCGGTCGCCGGCGTGCCGACGTCGGGCCACGTCGTGGCTGCGAAGGCCGCCGCCGGAATGCTGCCGACGGCCAGCACCGACAGCGTGCAGGCCCAGCCGAGGCGTTCGAGCAGCGCGTAGGCCGGCGCACCGACCGCCAGGACGACGGGCAGGCCACACACGCACGGCAGCAACCACGCCTCGACGAGCTGGCCGAGCAGCAGCCGCGCACGGCCGGGCGTGAACGTCCCCTCCCCGATCGAGTACCAGAGCAGCAGGGGCAGTGCCAGCACGCCGCAGCCCACGACGAGCGCGGTCACGGCCTGCTGCTCGACCTCCAGCAACCGGCGGCCAAACGAGATCCCCCGCGACACCGCGCCTCCTCATCGCTCGCCCGATCCGGGCCCGACCGGAGGTGGAGACGCGGCCCGGTCGCGAGCATCAGGCCCGGTCTGCCCGTCAGCCCGCGTACTGCTGGGCGAGCGTGGTGTACAGCGGGATGCCGACGAGGATGTTGAACGGGAAGGTCAGCCCGAGCGACAGCCCGAAGTACAGCGAGGGGTTGGCCTCCGGGATCGCGTAGCGCACGACCGCGGGCACGGCAATGTAGGACGCGCTGGCCGCCAGTACCATCAGCAGCGCGACGTCACCCACTGGGAGGCCGGCCAGGCGGCCGAGCAGCAGCGCGATCAACGCGTGCAGCGGCGGCGCGAGCAGCCCATAGCCCACCAGCCAGGGCGACTGGGCGCGCAGTCCCGGCAGGTTGCGGGCCGTCATCAGTCCCATGTCGAGCAGGAAGAAGGCGAGCATGCCCTTGAAGAGATCGCCCGAGAACGGCTGCATCGCGCGGTGGCCGGCCTCGCCGCTCAGCATGCCGACGGCCATCGCGCCGAGCAGCAGCAGCTGCGCGCCGTCGGTGAGCGACTCGTGCAGCATCTTGCCGAGCGAGTGCCCGCCTCCCGCGGGCGCGATCGCCCCGACTCCGCCGGCCCCCACCTGCACACCGGCGGCCTGGCGTCGTCGCAGCGCATTGGCGGCGAGCACCGCGAGCAGGATGGCCGGCGATTCCATGAGCGCCATCGCCGCGGCCATGTGCCCGCCGTAGGCGATGTCGAGGCGCTCGAGGTGACCGATTGCGGTGATGAAGGTCACGGCGCTGACCGAACCGTAGGTCGCGGCCAGCGCCGCGGCGTCGAACGGCGAGACGAAGCGGCTCAGCAGTCCGTAGCCGAGCAGCGGCACGGTCACCGCGAGCAGGACCGCGAGGCCGAGGCCCGTCGCCACCTGGGCCGTCAGCCCCGAGTGCGCCAGCGCAAAGCCGCCCTTCAGGCCGAGCGCCATCAACAGGTAGAGGGAGAGAAAGCGCGAGATCGGCGCCGGAATCTCGAGATTGGAGCGCACCAGTCCGGCGAACACGCCGAACACGAAGAACAGGATGGCCGGGTCGATCAGGTTCTGCATGGTTCACCGGGGTCCGCCAGGGTGCGCGGATCCTAGGCAAGGC
>JBGAHO010000044.1:0-35387 GCA_044226195.1 Steroidobacteraceae bacterium | reverse complement strand
GCGGCCGAGGAAACCGCCGGCTATGCCAACACGGCGCTTTATCGCATCGAACCCGCCGACGCGTGGCGCCGGCTGAAAGGCCTCGGCCGGATGGCGCCCACCGACCAGGCTGCGGCCCGGGCCCTCGCGGAGTGGCGCGAGCGGCGCGCGATCGAGAGCGACAAGCCGCGCGGCTGGATCCTGGCCGACGAGGCGATCTATGCGCTGGCGTCGCAGGCGCCGAAAATCGTCACCGACCTGGAGGGCATCCCCTCGCTGCCCCCCGGCCTGATTCGCAAGCGGGGCGAGGAACTGCTGCAGTTGCTGGCGCGGGCCCGGGAATCGGGCAGTGCGGGCTCGGTGGTGGAAGCGCCGCGACGGGCCACGCCCGAGGAAACCGCGCGCGCGACGCGCTACATGAAGATCGTGCGCACCGAGGCCGAGGCGCTCGGCATCGCGCCGGAAGTGCTGGCGACGCGGCGGGACGTGGAAGCGCTGGCGCAGGGCGGACGCGACAACGCGCTGCTGCGCGGCTGGCGCCGCGCGGTCATCGGCGAGAAGCTGCTGGCGGCTTAGCCGCCGGCCGCCTTCAGGAACTCGGCGTACACCTGGTCCATCGACTGGTCGGCATTGACGACCTTGAGCAGGCCGCGCGCCCGGTAATGCGCGATCAGCGGCTCGGTCTGCGTCGCGTAGACCTTCAGGCGGTTCTCGATCACGTCTTCCTTGTCGTCCGCGCGCTGGATCAGCAGCGGAGCATCGGCGCCATGCTCGGGGTTGTCGCAGCGATCGCCGTTCTTCGACGGCGAGGTGTAGACGTTGAAGACCTTCTGGCACTTCGGGCACGAGCGGCGGCCGGTCAGGCGCTGGAAGAGCGCCTTCGAATCGACGTCCATCAGCACCACGCAGTCGATCGGCTGCTTCAGGTCGGCGAGCAGCTGGTCGAGCGCGCCCGCCTGCGCGACGTTGCGCGGATAACCATCGAGGATGAAACCCCGGGCGGCGTCGGGCCGGCCGAGGCGCTCGCGGATCAGGCCGAGCACGATCTCGTCGGAGACGAGCTCGCCCGCATCCATCGCGGCCTTGGCGCGCTTGCCGAGGTCCGTGCCCCGGGCGACGGCGTCACGCAGCAGGTCGCCGGAAGACACCTGCGGGATGCCCTTCTGGTCACGCAGGCGCTGCGCCTGGGTGCCCTTGCCGGATCCGGGTGCGCCGAGCAGTACGAGTCGCATGATGTCTTTCGTCCGAGGCCGTCGGGGAGGCGCACCCTACCCAAAAAGCGCCCCGCGATTCAAATAATTGGGGACATGCCTATTTTTCGCGGTGGCGGAAAAAATAGGAATGTCCCCAATTTCCTGCTCGCGGCGTATCATAAGTCTCTAATCCGTCGGCAGTTTTCCTCAGGGAGCCCGCATGTCGAAGTCCGTTCGCCCGCGCAACGCGTTCTATGCCCAGTCCGGCGGCGTCACGGCCGTCATCAACGCCTCGGCCTGCGGCGTCATCGAAGCCGCCCGCAAGCAGAAGCGCGCCATCGGCACCCTCTACGCGGGCCGCAACGGCATCCTCGGTGCCCTCACCGAGGACCTGATCGACACCGGCAAGGAATCCACCGCCGACATCCGGGCACTGCGTCACACGCCGTCGGGCGCATTCGGTTCGGCCCGCTACAAGCTCAAGAAGTACGAGGACAACCCGGCGCAGTACGAGCGCCTGATCGAGGTCTTCAAGGCCCACGACATCGGCTACTTCTTCTACAACGGCGGCGGCGACTCGGCCGACACCTGCCTGAAGGTCTCGTTGCTCGCCGAGAAGCTCGGCTACCCCCTGCAGGCCATCCACGTCCCGAAGACCGTCGACAACGACCTGCCGATCACCGACTGCTGTCCGGGCTTCGGTTCCGTCGCCAAGTACGTCGCCGTGTCGATCCGCGAGGCCGGCTTCGACGTCGCCTCGATGTCCCGCACCTCCACCAAGGTGTTCGTCATGGAGGTCATGGGCCGTCACGCCGGCTGGATCGCGGCCGCCGGCGGCCTCGCCGCGCAGAAGGCCGGCGATGCCCCGCACATCATCCTGTTCCCCGAGATTCCTTTCGACGAAGCCGCCTTCCTCACGCGCACCGAGGAATGCGTGAAGAAGTACGGCTACTGCGCCGTCGTGGTCTCCGAGGGCGTCCGCAACGCCGAGGGCAAGTTCCTGGCCGACGCGGGCACCCGTGACGCCTTCGGTCACGCCCAGCTCGGCGGCGTGGGCCCGGTCGTGGCCCAGCTCGTCAAGGACAAGCTCGGCTACAAGTACCACTGGGCCGTGGCGGACTATCTGCAGCGCGCCGCCCGGCACATCGCCTCCAAGGTCGACGTCGAGCAGGCCTACGCCATGGGCAAGGCCGCCGTCGACTTCGCCATGCAGGGCCACAGTGCCGTCATGCCGACCATTGTCCGGACCTCCCAGAAGCCCTACCGGTGGAAGGTCGGCATGGCCCCGCTGGCCAAGGTCGCCAACGTCGAGAAGATGCTGCCCCGGGACTACATCACCCCGGACGGCTTCCACATCACGGCCAAGGGCCGGCGCTACCTCGCCCCCCTGATCCAGGGCGAGGACTACCCCCCGTACAAGGACGGCCTGCCCCAGTACGTCACCCTCAAGAACAAGCCGGTGCGAAAGAAGCTGAAAACGGCCTTTGTGGTATAGTCCGCCGCCTTTTTTGACCCGGCAGGGGGCCCCCAGAGCCCCCACCGGCACCGGGATTCCAAGGTCGAAAAGACCCCTAGTTCGGGAGGTTGAGTAATGACGACTGATACCGCGCTGTTGCTCGCGATCGTCGCGGGCGTGGCAGCCATCCTGTACGGCATCTTCTCGGCGCGCTGGATCGTCAGCCAGCCGGCCGGCAATGCCCGCATGCAGGAAATCGCCGCCGCCATCCAGCAGGGCGCCAGCGCCTACCTGAATCGGCAGTACACCACCATCGGCATGGTCGGTGTCGTGCTGCTCGTGGTCATCGGCTTCGCACTCAACTGGGCCACCGCGGGCGGCTTCGCCGTCGGCGCCCTGCTCTCCGGCCTCGCCGGTTACATCGGCATGAACGTGTCGGTCCGCGCCAACGTGCGTACGGCCCATGCCGCCAGCATCGGCCTCGACCCGGCCCTGCAGGTCGCGTTCCGCGGCGGCGCCATCACCGGCATGCTGGTCGTCGGCCTCGGCCTGCTCGGCGTGGCGACCTACTACCTCGTCATGCTGAAGGTCCTGCCGAACGCCGAGGACGCGCTGCACTCGCTCGTCGGCCTCGCCTTCGGCGGCTCGCTGATCTCGATCTTCGCGCGACTGGGCGGTGGCATCTTCACCAAGGGCGCCGACGTGGGCGCCGACCTCGTGGGCAAGGTCGAAGCCGGCATCCCCGAAGACGACCCGCGCAATCCGGCCGTCATCGCCGACAACGTCGGTGACAACGTCGGCGACTGCGCCGGCATGGCCGCCGACCTGTTCGAGACCTACGCGGTGACCGTGGTCGCCACGATGCTGCTCGCCGGCCTCACCATGCAGAGCCTCGGCATGAACGCCGTGCTCTACCCGCTGGTGCTCGGCGCGGTCTCGATCTTCGGCTCGATCCTCGGCACCTTCTTCGTGAAGGCGCGCGAGGGCGGCAAGATCATGAACGCGCTGTATCGCGGCATCATCGTCTCGGGCGTATTCGCGGCGATCGCGTTCTACTTCGTCACGGTCAAGATGATGGGCCCGGAGAGCATGAACCTGTTCTTCTGCTCGCTCATCGGCCTGGCGCTCACCGCCGCCATGATCGTGATCACCGAGTACTACACCGCGACGGAGTACGGCCCGGTGCGCTACGTCGCCGCGGCCTCGCAGACCGGCCACGGCACCAACGTCATCGCCGGCCTCGCCGTGTCGATGAAGTCGACCGCCCTGCCGGTGCTGGCGATCTGCGCCGCCATCTGGGGTGCGTACCAGCTCGAGGGCCTGTACGGCATCGCGATCGCCGCAACCGCCATGCTGTCGATGACGGGCATGATCGTGGCACTCGACGCGTACGGCCCGATCACCGACAACGGCGGCGGCATCGCCGAGATGTCGGGCCTGCCGAAGGACGTGCGCAAGATCACCGACGCGCTCGACGCCGTCGGCAACACCACGAAGGCCGTCACCAAGGGCTACGCAATCGGCTCCGCCGGCCTCGCCGCGCTGGTCCTGTTCGCCGACTACACGCACAACCTGGCGGCCGCGAACAAGCTGCAGGAGTTCTCGCTGTCCGACCCGGCCGTGATCATCGGCCTGTTCATCGGCGGCCTCGTGCCCTACCTCTTCGGCGCCATGGCGATGGAAGCCGTGGGTCGCGCCGCCGGCTCGGTGGTCGTCGAAGTGCGCCGGCAGTTCAAGGAGATCAAGGGCATCATGGAGGGCACGGCCAAGCCGGACTACTCCAAGGCCGTCGACCTGCTGACGCGCGCGGCGATCAAGGAAATGATCGTCCCGTCGCTGCTGCCGATCCTGGTCCCGGTGGTCGTCGGCTTCGGCATGAACCTGCTGCTCGGCCCGGGCGCCGGCATCAAGGCGCTCGGCGGCGTGCTGATCGGCACGATCGTCACCGGCCTGTTCGTCGCCATCTCGATGTGCACCGGCGGCGGCGCGTGGGACAACGCCAAGAAGTACATCGAGGAAGGCAACTTCGGCGGCAAGGGCTCCGACACGCACAAGGCGGCCGTCACGGGCGACACCGTCGGCGATCCGTACAAGGACACCGCGGGCCCGGCCATCAACCCGCTGATCAAGATCATCAACATCGTGGCGCTGCTGCTGGTGCCGCTGCTCTGATGCTCATCACCTCTCCCGCCTGCGGGAGAGGCCGGCCGACAAGCCGGGTGAGGGATTGAATGAGAAGGGCCTCGGGAAACCGGGGCCTTTTCTTTTTCGTCGATCGCTTGCCTAGGCCGGCTGCGCCGAGCCGGCGGATACGGAGCGGATGAACAGGTTGAACAGTTCCGCCTGCGTCGAGACATTGAGCTTGGCGTAGATGTTCTCGCGGTGGACTTTCACCGTGCCGGGCGAGATCCCGAGCGACTGCGAGATCGACTTGGTCGAGTATCCACGCAGCACCAGCTTGACGACCTCGCATTCACGCGGGGTCAGCACGTCCCGGCCGAAATTGTCGGCCGCGGCCTGCACGACCCTGCCGACCTCCTGGTCGTGAGGGCTGGCCGAACGCGGATGCGCAGCGGCCCAGTGGCGTTGCGCGAGCGCGTACAGCAGCGGCTGCACCGCCTCGAGGTGGCGAACCTCGTCCGCGCTGAACCGGTCGCGATTCTCCGAGCGTTCGAGGCTGATCGCGAGCGTCACGCCGGGCTCGAGCGGCCAGAGGTACCCGACCTCGTCACCGATGCGGCCGGTGGCGTAGTGGGCGCGGTGGTACTCGCTGTCCTCGAAGCCGTCGGGCGCGATGTCGGCGAGGCGGCAGACCTCGGGGTGATCGAGCGTGCGACTCATCAGGAAAAACGGATCGAGGATGTAGAAGGCCCCGAGGTACGTCGTCAGCCCGCGCTCGCGCCAGCTGCCGGTGAAATTCTCACACAGCATTTCAGGGCTCGCGTGCTGGCGGTAGACCATCACCATCCACCAGTCGAACGGCAGCACCTGCAGCAATGCGTCGACCAGTCGTGCGGCGAACCGCTCGGTACCGACGTCTTCCACGACCCGCGGCAGTGCATCGTGCATCAGCTCGCGCCAGTGCGGCGCGGATCGCGGCTCCCCCTCGGCGCGTACGTCTTCGGCCATATTGTTCACTTCGCCGTTTCCCGAATACTAGCACCGGATCCGGGCCTCGATGCCCGCATGGGGGAGCGCGAAGGCCAATGGCGACGTTCGCGATTGCCGGCTTGCAACTCGAGATCGCGCAGGGCGACAACGTCGCCGCACTGTGCGCGGAGATCGAGTCCGTGGCCAGCCGCTTTCCATGGGTCCAGATGGTGGTGCTCGGCGAACTCTCGTCGCACGGCACGGGCACCGCGCGCGCGGAACCGCCCGAGGGACCGACCGAGCAGGCCTTCCGCAACCTCGCCCGCTCGCTGGGACTGTGGCTCGTGCCGGGTTCCTTCTACGTTCGGCAGGGGGATCACGTCTACAACCTCACCCCGGTGATCGATCCGTCGGGCACCGTGGTGACCCGCCACCGCAAGATGTTCCCCTTCCTGCCGTACGAGACGGGCGTCACTGCCGGCACGGACTTCGTCGTGTTCGACGTGCCGGACGTCGGTCGCTTCGGCGTCTCGAACTGCTACGACATGTGGTTCCCCGAGACGACGCGCACGCTGGCGGCGATGGGCGCCGAGGTGATCCTGCATCCCTCGATGACCAACACGATCGATCGCGATGCCGAGATCGCGATCGCCCGGGCCAATGCCGCCGTCAACCAGTGTTACTTCTTCGACATCAATGTCGCCGGCCGGCTGGGCTTCGGCCGCTCGGTCGTGTGCGGTCCCGGGGGCGAGGTCCTCCATCAGGCCGGAGCGGTCCGCGAGATCTTCCCGGTCGAGGTCGACTTCGACCTGGTCCGCCGCGTGCGCGAGCGTGGCTGGAACGGCATCGGCCAGGTGCTGAAGAGCTTTCGCGACCGTCCGGTGGACTTCCCGGTCTGTGCGGACCGCAGCCGGACGTTCGAGGGCCTGCAGCGCCTCGGTCCGCTGCAGAAGCCGTCCCGCAAGCCGTAGCGGCACTCGCCATGGACATCGACGACACGACGCGCCACACGTTCCGACACCTGTCACGTCCGCACCCGCTGGGAGAACTGCAGCCATGACACATTCCGGCACCCGCCCGAATTCCGCGCTTGCCCTCGCGGTCGCCAGCGTCCTTGCCGGTGCGGCCGTCGCCGCGCCGGCGCGCGCCGCGGCGACGCCCGACGGACTCGAGGAAGTCATCGTCACCGCGACGCGGCGCGCCGAGAACATCCTCGACGTGCCGTACAACATCACGGCGGTGTCGGGCGCGCAGATCGAGCAAGCCAATGTGTTCGACTCGGTGGAGTTGTTGCGGTCCATTCCGGGCGTGGGCACCGTCGACCGCGGCCAGCGCAATTCATCGGTGGTCAACGGTATCCGTATCCGCGGCCTGAACGTCGACAGCTCGGCGCTCGGCGACTACGCGATCTCGGCGGTGTCGACTGTTTCGACCTACGTCGGCGACACGCCGGTCTTCGCGAACCTGTTGTTGAAGGACATCGATCGCGTCGAGGTCCTCCGGGGCCCGCAGGGCACGCTGTACGGGTCCGGCGCCCTCGGCGGCACGGTGCGTTACGTGCTCACGGAGCCGCAACTCGGCACCACCAGTGCGAAAGTGGCCGGGACGTTCAGCCAGGTGAATGGGTCCGACGGCGTCGGCCTCGCCGGCGACGTGACGTTCAACGTTCCGGTGGGGCAGACCTTCGCCATCCGCGGCAACCTGTCGCGGGCGGACTATCCCGGCATCACGGACTACGTGAACCTGTACCGGCTGGACTCGACCGGCATCCCGGTCGCCCCCAATGGTGTGCTCGATCCGGCCGCGAGCTATTACCGCAAAAAGGACGCCGACACCGTCGACATCTGGTACGGGCGCCTCGCCGCGAAGTGGCAGCCGTCCGAGAACTTCGACGCGACGCTCTCCTACTTCCACCAGGACGACGACGTGGGCGGGCGCCGCCAGCCGACCCCGGGCTTCGACGGCTACGGTCGCCGCTACCACGAATACGAGAACGGTTCGATCCAGCTGGAACCCGCGACACGCCAGGTCGACATGGGCACGCTCGAGGCCAACGTCGACCTCGGCTTCGCGACGCTCACCTCCAGCACCTCGTACTACGATCACTCGGGCGACAGCACGAGTGAGAACACCGGCTTCTACGCGCAGTCCGGCTTCCTGTCCTTCTACTACTACTATCCGCGACCGATGGCGTCGGCGGTGCGAACCTATTCCGACAAGGCCTTCATCCAGGAATTCCGGCTCGTCTCCAAGGGCGGCCAGACATTCGACTGGGTGGCGGGGCTCTATTACCAGGACCAGGACCTGCAGGCGACGCAGGACAGCTACCTGCGCGGCTTCAAGCGCTGGTGGGACGCCGCCGTGCCGTCGGCTGCCGACGCGGTCACCGGCGACCAGGACTTCCTGTACCGCCGCGACGACTCTTTCAAGGACAAGGCCGCGTACGGCGAACTGACCTGGCACGCCACGGACAAGCTCGCCTTCACGGGCGGCGTGCGCTATTTCGACAACTCGGATACCAACCACACGCTGATCGACATCCCGCTGTACGCCTCGCTTTCGCAGCCGACGCAGGCGACGTTCAAGTCGTCCGAGAACGACTTCCTGTTCAAGGGCAACGTGGCCCTGTCGCTTGGCGACGACGAGTTGCTGTATGCGACGATCTCGGAGGGTTACAGGCGCGGCGGGTCGAATGCAGTCCCACTGACCGGCTTCTTCGCCGAGAGCCCGCTGTGGCAGGTGTACAAGGCCGACACCGTCACCAACTACGAGATCGGCCTGAAGGGAACCGTGGGTCGGCTGCGCTACGACGCCAGCGTGTTCTACATCGACTGGCAGGATCCGCAACTGTCGACCGCGACGCCGAACTGGGGCTTCTACGTCACCACGAACGGCGACAGCGCGGAATCGAAGGGCATCGAACTGCAGATCTCGGGACAACTCACCGACCGCATCGGCTTCGGCCTGGGTTACACCTGGAACGATGCCGCGCTGAGCTCGGACTTCGTCTCGCCGCTCGGCGCGGTGATCGAAGTCGACGGCGCACAGCTGCCGGGCGCGCCGAAGCAGATCGTCAACGCCTTCCTCGATTACAGCCAGCCGCTGAACGATTCCTTGCATTTCAGCGCCCGCATCGGCGCGTATTACCAGTCGGAAACCCAGAACGCCCTGAGCCGGTCGCCGGTCTTCGATGCCACGCTCGATTCCTTCCAGATCTGGGACGCGTCGGCCACGCTCGCGGGCGAGCAGTGGAGCGCGGCCCTCTGGGTCAAGAACATCGGCAATTCGGCGGGCATCACCGGCGTGTTCAAGGAGGAGTACATGGGCACCGCGCCGGACCAGGGCTACTACGGCAACGGCGCGAAGGACCTGATCTCGCTGCCGCGCACGTTCGGCCTGACGCTGACGTACGAGTTCTGAGCGACGCGGTTCCAATCGACCCGCCGGGCGCGCGGCGAAGGATCCGAGGTGATGCCCGGGACCCACCCGCCATTGACGCAGGCCGACCCGCTGGCGCTCGAGGTCCAGCGCATCGATGACCTGCTGCGGCAACGTCGCGCCGCCGAGGCAGCGGCCGCCGCGACCGAGTTCGTCGCCCAGCACCCGGGACATGTCACGGGCTGGCTGCTGCTCGCCCGTGCGCGTCAGCTGGGCAACGACTTCCCGGGCATGCGACTGGCGTCGGAGCGGGCCCGCGCGCTGGCACCCGCGGACCTGCTCGCGCGCAGCGTGCACGTCGAGAGCCTGATGCTGAACGGCCAGGTGGCCGAAGGCCGAGCCGCGATCGCCGTGATCGAAGCCGATGCGGCCGAGGACTTCGCGAGCTGGCGTCGAGCGACCGACCTCTACCTGCATTGCGGCCAGCACGCGGCCGCCGCGCGCTGCGCACTGCGCGCGACCGAACTGCGGCCGCACGACTTTCAGGCACGCTACGCTTTGGCGAATGCCTGGATCACGGTGGGTCGACTCGCGGAGGCCGAGACGCTGTACGACGAGCTGCTGGCCGCGGCGCCGGACGATGGCGATGCGGCCTACAACCGCGCGACCTTGCGGACCCAGACGCCGCAACGGAACCACGTCGCGCAACTGGAGCAATTGCTCGCGGCCAGCCGGTCGCCCGCGGCGCAGACCGCGTTCCAGTACGCTCTGGCGAAGGAACTGGAGGATCTCGGCGAATTCGACGCTTCCTTCGCGCACCTGCAGGAAGGTGCGGCCGTGCGCCGGCGACAGCTGGCCTACCAGGTCGACACGGACGAGCGGGCCATCGCGCGGATCATCGAGACGTTCGACGCGGTCTGGCTGGCCCGTGCAGGCGCCGGCTGCGCGGAGCCGGGGCCGATCTTCATCGTCGGCCTGCCGCGCAGCGGCACGACGCTGGTCGAACGCATCCTCGGGCGTCACTCGGACGTGGGCAGCGTTGGCGAGGTCACGGAGCTGCCGCTCGCAGTCACCCGTGCGGGCGGGCCCGGCGGCGGCAAGACCGACCTCATCGACCGCGCGTCACGCTGCGACCTCGGGTCGCTCGGCCGCTCGTATTGGCAGGCGATCTGCGGCTACGGGGTCGAGGGACGGTTCCTGATCGACAAGACGCCGCTCAATTTCCTGTACCTCGGGCTGATCGCGGCCGCGCTGCCCCAGGCTCGCGTCGTGCACGTGCGACGACACCCGCTCGCATCCTGCTACGCGATGTACAAGACGCTTTTCCGCATGGGGTACCCGTTCTCCTATGACCAGGTGGACCTTGCGCGCTACTACCTGGCCTACCATCGCCTGATGGAGCACTGGCGCCGGATCCTGCCGGGACGGTTCCTCGACCTCGACTACGAGGCACTGGTCGACGACCCGCGCGGCCAGAGCGAGCGCCTGCTCGCGCACTGCGGCCTGGAATGGCAGGAAGCCTGCCTGTCGTTCCACGAAGACAGCCGACCGACGGCAACGGCGAGCGCCGCACAGGTGCGCCGCCCGATCTATCGGGACTCGCTCGAACAATGGCGTCATTACCAGACGGGCCTGGCGCCGCTGGCGCGCCTGCTGCGCAGCAGCGGGATAGAGGTCGAATGACTTCGCGCCGCCAGGCCGCGCTGATCGTCGCGCTGTCGTTGGCCGCGGCGATCCCGACACGAGCGGAGGAGCCGCCGGCTCGACGCGACCTCTCGGCCGGTGTGCTGCTCGGCGATGCGGCGCTGGCCGGTCCCGTGCCGCTCGCGGCCTACGCTCCCGCTTCCAACTCAAAGCCCGCTGTCACTGCCTTCCACGGCCGCCTGACGTTCGCGGTGAAGGACGCCGACGCGGGATTCCGGCTGCTGCGCGACGAACTGCAACTGGCCGCGGGCAAAGACCGGAGCTACCGGAAACCGCCACCCTTCGACTTCACGTTCGTGCAGGTTGGTGAACGACTGGTGCCGACCCGGCGCGTCAGCCAACCGACGGACCCCGCCTGGTGGGAGTGGATCGTGCAGCCGGGCCGCGTCTGGTCGGAAGCAGCCGACGGGGGCCGGAGCCGGGCCGCCCTGCCCTTTGCGCTGGAGGAGAGGAACGCCAACTGCATGCACCACGGCGTCCTCACCTTCCTGTACGGGCCCGGCAGCGAGGTGTCGCAGGTTGCCTACCAGATCTCGCAGGAAACCTGCGCGTACTTCCAGTTCGATGCCTGGGGGCGCGCAGAGGCGCGCTACGAACCGGGGGATCCGCCGGACGCGGTCGCCGTTGCGCAGTCGTACGAACGCGAGCGGGCCGCACGCTGGCCGGTCCGTCCGATCACGGCGCTGGCCGACGCTTATCCACGCGCCGTGCCGGCCGACTTCGGCTCGCCCGCCGAGATTCCCGCCGACCAGATGACGGCCTTCGGCGTCGTGGCGGACGGCGTGCACTACGTGGGAGGCTGCGACACGCGGCACGGCCCCTATCCCTTCTGCGACGAGTTGCTGTTGCCGTCCTATTCCGTGGCGAAGACGGTGGCGGCAGGGCTGAGCCTGATGCGACTGGAACTCCTGGACACCTCCGTGAAGTCCTCGCTCGTGACCGACTACGTGCCGCAATGCGCGGCGGCCAAGGGCTGGGAGGGTGTCACCTTCGACAACCTCATCGACATGGCGACAGGGCGCTACGACTCCGCGGCACGCGAAGTCGACGAGGACGCGGCCAACAGCTCGACGTTCTTCCTCAGCGAGACCCACGCGGAGAAGCTGCAATTCGCGTGCACGCATTACCCGCGCAAGGAACCGCCCGGCCGGCGCTGGGTGTACCACACGACCGACACCTACCTGCTCGGCGCGGCGTTGCAGGCATGGTGGCAGCGACGACACGGCGCCGATGCGGACGTCTTCGACGACGTGCTGGTGCGTGGAATCTGGGAACCACTCGCGCTGTCGCCCGTCGTCCGCACGACGAGGCGCACCTACGACGCGGCGGCCCAGCCGTTCTTTGGCTGGGGACTCACGCTGACGCGGGACGACGTCGCGAAGCTGGCGACTTTCATCGGCCGGGATCGTGGAGTGCACGACGGCAAGCCCCTGGTGGCCACGGATGAACTCTCGGCCGCACTGCAGTTGCGCGACACCGATCGAGGACTGCCCGCCGGCAGCCCCGACTTCCGCTACAACAACGGCCTGTGGGCCTGGCGCATGAGCGACCTGCCCGGTTGCCCCGCACCGGTCTGGATTCCATTCATGTCGGGCTACGGCGGCATCACCATCGCGCTGTTCCCGAACGGCATGAGTTACTACTATTTCAGCGACGGCGGGACCTTTCGCTGGCGTCGGGCCGCCCTGGCGGCCCACCGGATGCGCAGCTTCTGTCCGTCATCGTCCGGGCAAGGAGCACGGCCATGAGCGACGAAGCGCGACGTCGCCTGCCGCACGCTTCGCCCGACGGACTGCTCGCGTGCGTGCTCCTCGCCTTCCTCGCCACGGCCGGACTCTTCTACGTCAACATCATGGCCGCGCTGGTCGCCGGACTCATCGACGGCCTGGGCTTCACCAACCGCGAGGCGGGCTTCGTCGGTTCGGCGAACGTCTACGGCGCCGCCTGTGGCGCCCTCGTCGCCGTGGTGCTGGTCCGCCGCGTGCCCTGGCGCCGGGCCGAAGCGGTGGCACTTTTCGTGCTGCTCTTGCTCGACCTCGCGTCGATGCTGGTCACGAGTGCGTGGCCGCTGATCGCGCTGCGTTTCGTGCACGGTGTGGTGGGCGGCATCTCGGTCGGCATCGGGCTCGCCGTGATGGCACGCACGGCCGTCCCCGACCGCGCTTTCGGCATGCTGCTCACGGTGCAGTACGGTGTGGGCGGGCTCGGGCTGATGTTCCTGCCGGGACTCGCGCACCGCCACGGACCGGGCGTGCTCTTCCTCGCGCTCGCCGCGTTCACGCTGGTCACGCTGTGCATGCTGCCGTTCCTCGCGCCCTACCCGCCCCGCGCCCGGCCCGTCCAGATCGCAGGAGCCGCGGATGGACTCCAGCGACGGCCGCTGGTGCGGACCCTGGTGGCCGTCTTCCTGTTTCAGGCGGCGAACATGGGCCTCAGCGCCTTCATGATCCCGCTGGGCCGCCACTACGGACTCGATGACGCGTTCGTGAGCAACGCGCTCGGCATCTCGAACTGGATCGGGGCGCTGGGCTCGGTCGCGGTCATCTGGTCCGCGGGGCGTTTCGGCCGCGCGCTGCCGATCTTCCTCGTGATGTCGCTCGCCATCGTCGGCACGGCGGCGTTCCTGCAGAGCCACCTCGCGCCCGTGTACTTCGGCGCGTGCGTGGTCACCTCCATTGCCTGGTCGTTCCTGATTCCCAGCTTTTTCGGAATGTGCGCGGACTTCGATCCCGCCGGCCAGTCAGCCACGCTGGCCGGCTTCGCCTCCAAGATGGGACTGGCGTCGGGCCCCGCCGTGGCCGCGCTGCTGCTGGGCCAGGACAACTACGCCCTGCTGATCGGTGTGTCGATCGCCGGTCTCGCCGCTTGCGGGCTCGCCGTGCGGGCGCCCGCGCGACTGCTCGATGCCGGCCGCGTCCCGACGCGCCGGTCCTGACGAGAGCTCGACGCGCCGAGCGACGCGGTCCGCAAGGTTCGTCAACCCGCCCGATGAGCCATCCTGCGCCCCACGGCGCGCGCGAGCACACCGATCGCCGTGCGCAGCGCCTCGGGCTCGAGCACGTCGATCTCCGGCCCGATGCCGAGCAGCATCGGCGCCGCGGCGTCGATCGTCTCGAGCGGCAGGTCGACCGCACGCCAGCCGTGGCGATCGGGTGGCCCGGCCTTCGCCACCGCCTCGGCCGCAAATGCACCGAGCAGTCGCAGTCGGCGCAGCCCGGTCGGTGATGCGCGCAACTTGGCCACGCCCGGCCGCAACCGCGCCTCGAACTCGCGCATCTGCGTCGCCCACCACGCGGGCAGGTCGAAGTCGGCGGGTTCGTCGAACGTCGCCTCGCTCACCGTGCAGGCCTTCACGTCGGCCACGGTGAAGATGCGTCGCTTGCCGGCGCCGTGCGCGACCAGATACCAGTGGCCGGCCTTCAGCACGAGGCCGAGCGGCTTCACGGTCCAGTCGCGCGTCGCCGTCCAGCTCTCGTAGGTCATCTCGAGACGGCGGCGGTCGAGCACCGCGCGCGCGATGGCTGTCAGGTACGGCACGGGCCGCGCGCTGCGATACCAGTCGACGGTGTCGAGGTGAAAACGCCCGGCGATGCGGCTCGCTTCGTCGCTGCCCGACTTCGGCAGCGCGGCCAGCAGCTTGTTGCGCGCGCGGGTGGCCGCGTCGCCGAAACCCAGTTCCCGGGCCTGCTCGGGCAAGCCGATCATCAGCATCGCGCCGGCCTCGTCGCCGTCGAGGCCCGTGAGCCGCGTGCGATAGCCGTCCACCAGCTGGAACCCGCCGCCGGGACCTCGGTCGCCATAGATGGGCACGCCCGCGGCCGACAGCGTGTCGATGTCGCGATAGATGGTGCGCACCGACACCTCGAATTCCTCCGCCAGCGTTTCGGCGGTCAGCCGCGTGCGCAGCTGCAGCAGGATCAGGATCGAGAGGAGTCGGCTGGTTCGCACCTTTCCACGCTAGCAGAAAATACCTGACGTGGGTTGTCAGGTATCAGCCGGCATCCTGCCGTCACGAGCAGACGCAGGAGGCATCGCCATGACCCCGCTCTCACGACGCCGCTTTCTCTTGGCCACCGCAGGAGTCGCCCTCATGACCCAGACCGTTCCGGCATCCGCCACGACCGCGCCCAAGCCCCTCGGCAAGCCGGGGGACTTCGACTTCCTCACCGGCGAATGGCGCATCCACAACCGCTTCCTCGAAGGCGAGCGGTGGATCGAGTTCCCCGGCGAGGCCACGGTGGTCGGCATCCTGGCCGGTATCTGCAGCGTCGAAGAGCTGCGCATTCCGGCGCGCAACTTCTCCGGCATGGGCCTGCGCCTGCTCGACGTGGAGCGCAAGGTCTGGAGCGATCACTGGGTGAACGCGAAGTCCGGCGTCGTCGGCGTGCCCGGCCAGCTCGGCGTGTTCGAGGACGGCGTCGGCTCGTTCGTCAGCGAGGACAGCGACGAGCGCGGTCCCGTGCTCTATCGCGGCGTGTGGGACCGGATCACGCCGACTTCGTGCCGCTGGCGCCAGGGCTGGTCGCGCGACGGTGGACAGACGTGGACCGACACCTGGCTCATGGACTGGAGGCGCGCATGAATGCTCGCCCCCCGGGTCATCCCACGGATTTCGATTTCTTCCTCGGCCGCTGGCACGTTCAGCACGAACGCCTGAAGGGCCGGCTCGTCGGCTCGAACGAGTGGGAGCCCTTCGAGGGGACGTCGGTCGTGCGCCACATCCTCGGCGGCCACGGCAACATCGACGACAACGTCATCCACCTGCCGGCCGGCACCTATCGCGCCGCCACGCTGCGTGCGTTCGACGCGGCCTCCGGCCAGTGGTCCATCTGGTGGCTCGACGGGCGCGCGCCGGGCTCACTCGACGTGCCCATGGTCGGCTCGTTCCAGGACGGCACGGGAGCCTTCTACGCGAACGAGACACTGGAGGGCCGTCCCATCGTGGTCCGTTTCCTGTGGACCCGACCCGCACCCGATCGCCCCCGCTGGGAGCAGGCGTTCTCGGCCGACGGCGGACGCACCTGGGAAGCCAACTGGATCATGAATTTCAGTCGACTCTCGCCGCGGGGTTCGCATCCGGAGGATACTGCCGGCCGAACGGATGACTGACATCGCCGTCCCACGGATGGACGTGATTCGGGATCCCCGCCCCCCACCCACGAGGCAGGACCGACATGACCGGCACGCACCCCAGGCAGGCCACACGATGGAAGCGCGGTCTCGCCTCGCTCGCATTGGCCGCGTTGCTCGCTGCGTGCGGAGGAGGCGGTGGTGGCGGCGGGAACCCGCCTCCCCCACCGACCGACACCACGCCGCCAACGGTCCCGGCGGGCGTCACGGCCACGGCGCAATCCGCCACGCAGGTCCTCGTCAGCTGGTCAGCGTCGACGGATGCCGGCACCGGCGTCGCGGGCTATCACGTCTTTCGCAACGGCGCGGCCTCGGCCGTCGCCACCGTGACGGGCACCAGCTACACCGACTCGGGCCTCACCGCCGCCACGCGGTACGACTACACCGTCTCCGCGTTCGATGCCGCCGCGCCGGCCAACGAGTCGGCACGCTCGACCGCGGCGAGCGCGACCACGCAGGCCGGGCCGCCGGTCTCCGGCCTCGACACGCGCCCGGTCAACACGACGTGCATCGCGGGTGACCGGCCGTCGCAGACGGTCTCGCTCGCGACCGAGCGCGCGTTCCCCAACCTGTCGTTCTCGAGTCCGATCCTGATGCTGCAGGCGCCGGGCGACAACTCGCGCTGGTTCGTCGTCGAGCAGGGCGGCCGCGTGCTGAAATTCGCCAACCAGGATTCCGTCGCGTCGGCGCAGACGTTCATCGACATCACCCCGCGCGTCACCTCGGGCGGCGAGACGGGCCTGCTCGGCATGGCGTTCCACCCCGGCTTCCCGGCCGATCCGCGCGTCTATCTCTCGTACACCAACACCGGCAGCGGTCTCGTCTCGCGCGTCTCCGAGTTCCGCACGCGCGACGGCGGCGCGACGCTCGATCCGGCGAGCGAAGTCATCCTGCTCACGGTGGCGCAGCCGGCCTCGAACCACAACGGCGGCAACATCGCCTTCGGACCCGACGGCTTCCTCTACATCGGTTTCGGCGACGGCGGCAGCGGCGGCGATCCGTGGGGCGCGATCGGCAACGGCCAGAACCTGCAAACCCTGCTCGGCAAGCTGCTGCGCATCGACATCGGCGGCAGCACCGGCGCCGTGCCGTACCGCATCCCCGCCGGCAATCCCTACGCGGGCAACGCGCTGTGCAACACGGGCACCGGCGCGCAGAACTGCCCCGAGATCTACGCCTACGGCCTGCGCAACCCGTGGCGGTGGAGCTTCGATCGCGTGAGCGGCGAACTGTGGCTCGCCGACGTCGGACAGAACACCACTGAGGAGATCGATCGCATCACCGCGGGCGGCAACTACGGCTGGCGTTGCTTCGAGGGCGCAAATCCGTACAACGCGACCTGCGGCCCCAATGCCGGCAGCAGCCTGCCGCCGATCGCGCAGTACAGCCACACCGTGGGCCAGTCGGTCACCGGCGGCTACGTCTATCGCGGCAGCGCGATCCCCGCACTCGTCGGGCGCTACGTGTTCGGCGACTTCGTGAGCGGCCGCATCTGGCACATCGCGCGCGACACGACACCGACGCTGACCGTGAGCACGGGCTTCGACAGCAATCTCTCGATCTCGTCGTTCGGCCAGGGGGCGGACGGCGAGTTGTACGTCGTGAACTACGGCGGCAGCCTGCATCGCCTGCGCGAGGGCGCGACGGGCGGCGGCTCGATCGCCACGCAACTATCGGCGACCGGTTGCGTGCTGCCGAACGACGCCACGAAGCCCGCGACCGGGCTGATCCCGTTCGCGCCGAACGCACCGTTCTGGTCCGACGGCGCGGTCAAGGAGCGCTTCCTCGCGCTGCCCGGCGGAACGACCATCAGTGCCGATGCCAGCGGCGACTTCCAGCTGCCGGTCGGTACCGTGCTGGTGAAGAACTTCCGCCTCGGCACGCAGCGCGTCGAGACGCGGCTGCTGATGCGCCACACGGACGGCGAATGGGCCGGCTACACCTATCAGTGGAATGCACAGGGCACGGACGCGACGCGCGTGGTGGGCGGCAAGACCGCGACGGTAAATGGCCAGGCGTGGGTGTTTCCGAGCGAGGCGCAGTGCCTGGCCTGCCACACGTCCGCCGCGGGTCGCAGCCTCGGCCTCGAGATCGCGCAGCTGAACGGCAACCTGCTCTATCCGCAGACGGGGCGCACGGCGAACCAGATCGTCACGCTCAATGCGATCCAGTTGTTCAGCCCGGCGATCACGACTCCGCCCGTGGGGTTGCCCGCCCTGCCGGATCCGTATGGCAGCAGCGGCACGCTGAATGATCGAGCACGCGCGTGGCTGCACACGAACTGCTCGCAGTGCCACCGGCCGGGCGGCGGGACGCCGACCAACCTCGACCTGCGCTACACGACCACGTTGTCGGCCACGAACGCGTGCAACGCGACGCCGCAGGCGGGCGACCTCGGCATCGCGAATGCGCGCGTCCTCGCTCCCGGCGAGGCGGCCCGCTCGGTGCTGGTGGCACGCGCGAATCGACGCGATGCCTCGGGCATGCCGCCACTTGGCAGCACCGTCGTGGACGCAGCCGGTGTCACGTTACTGACGAACTGGGCCAACTCGCTGACGAGTTGCAACTGACGGCACGGCGCACGGATCGACATCAATCGCCGGGCGCCTCGTCGGAGCGCGCGGTCTCGCTGATCCGGGCACGGCCGACGTTTCCGCGGAAACGCCGGCCGCACCCGGTCGACCTCAGTGCTTCTTCGCCTCGCTCGCCACCTGGTACAGGTAGTCGACGAACATCTCCGACTGGCGCTCGAACCCGGCGACCTTCGGATCGTTGCTGTCGATCAGCAGCCACTCGTCCGGCGCGTGTGCGCCGCCGCCGCGACCGACGCCGAAGTGCCCCGCCGCCATCTTCAGCGGCTCGCCGGTGAACACCACGCCCGGCCAGCTGCCGGCCCGGCGCGGGAACAGGCTATGCTCGATGCCGGCCTGCGTCAGCGTCGCCTGCGCCGCGCGCACGATCACGCTGTCCTCGGGCGACTGGGTCGGGCTGTAGCCGCCGCTCACGATCACCTCGATGTCGCCGAAGCCGCGCTTGGCGAGGTGCGCCTTGAGCTTCGCGACCGCCTCGTCCTTGGTCATGTCGGGCACGAGGCGCAGGTCGATCTTCGCCTCCGCGCGACCCGGCAGCACTGTCTTGCCGCCCGGACCGGTGTAGCCGGAGACGAGGCCCTGGATGTTGACGGTCGGCTGCGACGCGAGCCGGTACGCGCTGGTGAGGAAATCCTCATCGGCGATCCAGCGCTTCACGCCGAGTTGCTTCTTCACGCCCTCCTCGTCCTTCGGCAGGTCCGCCGCGATCAGTGCCTTTTCGCGATCGGTCAGCGGCCGCACGTGCTCGAACCAGCCGTCGATCGCCGGCGTGTAGCCGTCGTCGGCCACCAGCGTGTCGAGCGCCTTGATGAGGTGCCAGGCCGGGCTGTCGACGTGTGCCATCTGGCTCGAGTGGATGTCCTTCAGCGGGCCGCGACCCCACTTCTCGCCGCTCGAGACCAGCTGCAGTTCGACCACGCCCTTGGCGCCGAGGTCGATGGAGACCGAGCCGTCCTTCGCCTGGTCGTTGGTCGGCATGATCACGCCCACCGACCGGCGCATGGCCGCGGCCACCTCCGGGTCGGCGAGCAGGTTGGCGAAATGGGTCGAACCGATCTCTTCCTCGCCCTCGGCCACGAGCACGAGGTTGACCGGCAGTTTCACGCCCGCCTTCTTGAACCCGTGCAGCGCCGTGAGGAAGGCCATCTCCGGGCCCTTCTGGTTCACCGCGCCGCGGCCCACCAGCATCGTGCCCTCGTCGCCGCGCGGCACGATCCTGCCCTCGAGCGGCGGCGACGACCACTCGGCCGGATCGAAGTGCTTCACGTCGTACATGAAGTAGATCGCGAGCGTGTGCTTGGCGCCCGCATCGAGCGTGGCGAACACGCCGGGCACGCCGCCGGTCTCGACGACCCGCGCCTGCTGGAAGCCCGCGTCGAGCGCGAGCTGCCGCATGTACTGCGCACCCTGGGGCGTGTTGAGGCCCATGTTGGCGACGGTCGGCAGTGCGATCCACGCACGCAGGCGCTCGATGGCGGCGCCCTTGTCCGCCTGGATCGCCCCCACCACCTTGGCGCGTCCCGGCGGATCCTTGGCTTCCGCCGCGCCCGCCCCGAACACCATCGCCAGCGCGGCCAGCGCGCCCCATGCACGTCGAACCTCGAACCGCATCGTTGCCTCCCAGGCCAGTGATTGTTTGCATGCAACACTGTCGCGGAACGACGCGAATGTCCAGAGCGCTCGCGCCCGGACGGCCGGGGGCTTTTCTTTTGCCGTGATTCCGGCTCAACTGGCGACACCGCCGCTCGCACGGTGGGTGAACGCCGACACCACGAGGATCCGCATGACCGACTGGCTGTTCCAGCAGGATGCCTACCTGCCGCGCTGCACGGCGCGCGTCGTCGAGGTGCTGCCCGAAGGAGTCGTTCTCGATCGGACCGTGTTCTATCCGCTCGGCGGCGGCCAGCCGGGCGACACCGGCCGATTGCAGTCGGCGGACGGCCGCGAATGGCGCGTCGTCGACACGCGCAAGGGCGAAGCGGGCCGGATCCTGCACAAGCTCGCGGAAGGCACCGCTGCACCGGCCGCCGGCGATGACGTCGAGGCGATCCTCGACTGGGATCGGCGCTACCTGCACATGCGCATGCACACCGGCCTGCACCTGCTGGGGTCGGTGCTGCGCTACGGCGTCACGGGCGGACAGGTCGCGGCCGACCGGAGCCGGCTCGACTTCGACACGCAGGACGAGATCTTCCCGGCGCGGGTCGATGAGGCGCTGCAGGCCCTCGTCGCGCAGGACAGCCCGGTCTCGTGCCGCTGGATCACCGACGCCGAACTCGACGCGCAGCCGGAACTCGTGCGCACGCTGTCGGTGCAGCCGCCGCGCGGCGTCGGCCGCATTCGTCTGCTCGACATCGCCGGCATCGACCTGCAGCCCTGCGGCGGCACGCACGTACGCTCGACCGGCGAAGTCGGCCGGCTCGTCGTGACCAAGGTCGAGAACAAGGGTAAGCACAACAAGCGCGTGTACGTCGCGTTCGCCTGACCGGCGGCCGTGCCCGGCACCGAGGGGGGAACTGCATGAACTCGTCAGCCGGGCCACCGGCCCACGGCCTGCGTCGCGTGGTGGGCGTGACGTTCGGCATCGCCGCGGTCGTCGGCGGCACGATCGGCGGCGGGATCCTGCGCACGCCCGGCACCATCGCCGGCCTGCTGCACGACCCCTCGCTGATCCTGGTCGTGTGGCTCGCCTGCGGCGCACTGGTGCTGATCTCCGCAAACAGCATGGCCGAACTCGCGGCCGCGGTGCCTCGCGCCGGGGGCCCCTACGAATACTGCACGCTGGCCTTCGGGCGCTTCGGCGGCTTCGCGATCGGCTGGAGCGACTGGCTCACCAACGTCTGCGCCCTCGCCTTCCTGTCGGTCGCGGCTGCCGAGTTCACCGAGACCTTGCTCGGCCTGCCCGCGAGCTGGACCTCGCTGCTGGCGGTCTCCGTGCTCGGGATCATCGCGCTGCTCAACTGGTTCGGACTCAAGCTCGGCTCGCGCGTGCAGGAGGTGCTCAGCCTCGCGAAAGTCGTCGGCCTCGGCGCCATCGTCGTCGCGTGCCTCGTGCATGCCGTCGGCACGGGCCGACACGAACTGGACGCGGCCCAGATCACTAGCCCGGCCGCCACGGCCGGCGCGGTGGCGATGCTGTTTGCCGTGGTCCGCTCGATGCAGCTGATGTACGAGACCTACCAGGGCTGGAACTCGGGCGTGTACTTCGCCGAGGAAGACCTCGACAGCGCGCGCAACGTGCCGCGCGCGATGTTCACGGGCATCTTCCTGGTCATCGCCGTCTACGTGCTGGTGAATCTCGCGGTGCTCGCCGTCGTGCCCATGTCGCAGCTCGCGACGTCCAAGCTCGCGGTCGCGGATGCCGCGGGCGTGGTGTTCGGGCCATCCGCGCAGCGCACGGTGACATTGCTGGCGCTGGTCTCGCTGCTCGGCATCCTCAACATCACCGCGATGTTCACGCCGCGCGTGCTGTTTGCGCTGGGACGCGACGGCCTCAGCCTGCCGAGCGCCGCGCGCATCAACGCGCACGGCGTGCCGGGCATTGCGACGCTCGTCTCGCTTGCGATCTCCGCCGCCATGGCGGCGGCCGGGACGTTCGAGGCGCTGTTCGAGATCACCGGCACCATCGGCATGCTGGTGAACTCGGCGGCGATGTTCGCGTACTTCCGCCTGCGACGGACGCACCCGCGGCTCGCCCGCCCGTACCGCGCCAAGGGGCATCCCTGGCTGCCGGCCATCGCGCTCGCCACCACGCTGGCGCTGCTGATCGCCATCGGCTTCGCGAACCCGCTCACCTCCGCCGCCGCATTCTCGCTGCTGGCCCTCAGTTACCCTGCGTACCGATGGATCGACCGGCGCCGCGTGCGACCGGGTTGATGCCTTTGCGACTGCAGGGCTAGAGTCACCGCATGCATTCCCTCGAACCCGAGATCCGCCAGCTCCACGCCGAAGGCCTGCTCGACGACGAAACGGCCTCGCGCGCGGCGGCGCTCGACCGCGGCGCGATGTTCTCGGTCTTCGCCGAAGTGCGCCTGCTGCTGTACGCCGGCGTCTCGCTGGTCACCGGCGGTGTCGGCCTGCTGCTCGCACGCAATCTCGACCGCATCGGCCCGCTGGCGATCGTGCTCGGCATTGCGGCGGCGGCGCTGCTGTGCGCCGTGCCGGCCCTCCGCGCCCGGCTGCGGGGCAACACGCCGTCGACGGCAGCGGACTACCTGCTGCTCCTCGCCGTATTGCTGGTGAGCGCCGACCTCGGCTACGCCGAGCACGAGTTCGCGCTGCTCGGCCCGCTGTGGTCGCGACACCTGCTGATCCTCGCCGTGTTCCACGCGGTGGTGGCGTACGCGTTCCGCTCGTCGCTGGTGCTCGGTGCCTCGCTGTCGGCACTGGTCGGCTGGTTCGGCGTCGCGAACGCGGTGGGGCGCATGCCGTTCATCGACCTGCCCTCGTCCGATCTCGCCGGGCGGGCGCTGCTCTGCGCCGCCGTCATCGGCGCCTGGCGCGTTGCCGACCGGTTCCGCGACCCCCAGTCGCGCTTCACGCCGGTGTTCGATCACTTCGCGATCAACGTCGCGTTCTGGGGCGCACTGGCGTGGTGCAACGTCAGCTCCTGGAGCGTGGCCGGTCTGCTGCTGGTCGCGGTGCTCGCCGGTCTCGCCATCACGCTCGCCCTGCGCACCGGGAGCGAGGCCTTCCTCGTCTACGGCGTGGTGTATGCCGCGCTCGGCCTCTGCCTCGTGGTCGTGCCGCAGATGAGCGGCGACCGCTCGACGGCCGGCTTCATCCTGCTGGTCGTGTGCGCCGCCGCGGCCGCACTGTGGACGCTGCGTCAGCAACTGCGGGAGCGCAAGCCGTGAGCGGCTGGTTGCCGACACCCGCAGAAGAGCGCTGGCTGGTCCTCGGCGCGCGCCTGCGCGGCCTGCTGCCGGCGGACGCGCTGCGTGAGCGCGCGGGCGGCTGGCGCGGCACCGGACCGTTCGCGCGCATCGCACTGTTCGTGCTCGGCATGCTGGCGGCCGGGCTGCTGGTCGCCCTGTTCGGCTTCGGCAGCGTGGAACTCGCGCTGTTCGCCGGCCTCGTCGCGGTCGGCGCGGCCGAGTTCCTCAAGCTCAGCAAGCGCCTGCACGGCGGCGGCTTCGAGGAAGGCCTGTGGGTCACCGGCGCGCTGATGCTCACCCTGTGGATCGCATACCACCTCGACAACGCCGGCCTCGGTGACTCGACGGTCTACTGGATCGCGGCCATCGTCGCACTCGCCGTCGCCGGCCTGCGCCTGCTGAGCCCGTTCCTCGTGACCTGCGCTGCGCTCGCCTTCATCGACTGGCTCGCGTCCACCGCGACCGTGCGCGCGCTCGACGTGCAGATGGGCACGGGACTCACCGCCCTGCTGGTGGCGGCCACGATCGCTGCGCTCGCGCTTGCCACGGGCGAGCGCACCTACGCACGGCCCTCGCACGACCGCATGCTCGACTGGCTGGTGGTGGGCATGCCGGTCGCGGTCTACGCGCGGCACACGGCGCTCGGCTGGTTCGCCGACCTGTTCAGCCAGCCGCGCACGATGCCGGGCCACTGGGCGACGGCGGCGGTCCTGCTCGCGCTCGCGGTGCCGATGTTCGTGCTCGGCCTGCGACGCCGGCGCCACGCGCCGCTGCTCGGCGGCCTCGCCTGTCTCGCGTGCCTGGGCGTCGAGACCCGGTTCACGCTGGGCGGCCCGACCGAGGCGTGGCTGATCGGCGGCGGCATCGCGCTGCTCCTCGCGGGCTGGGGCATCGATCGATTCCTGCGTGAACCGCGCGCGGGCGTCACCTCGATGCGCCTCAGCGACCGAGAGGGGCCGCTCGACCTGCTGCAGACCGTCGGCACGGGCGCGCTGGTGCAGAGCGGACGCACGGATGCGCCGGCCCCGGCGGAATACGGCCAGGGCGGCAAGTTCGGCGGCGGTGGCGCGAGCGGAAGTTTCTGAGTCGGTTCGTTACGCGAGGTAGAGCGAGCGCTTCGGCTGGCTGAACACGCGCGCGAGCATCGGCACGAACGCCTCGAGCGGCATCGAGCGGAAGTTCGGGTCGAACGACGCCTGGTCGTAGCGGTGGCAGAACCGCGCGGTCGCCTCGAAATACGGATGCCCGCGGAACTGCTCGCGCAGGTCGCGATTCAGCCCCACGTGGTGAAAGAAGTAGTAGCCCTGGAAGATGCCGTGTTGCGCGATCATCCAGTGGTTCTGCTCCGACACGTAGGGCTGCACGATCGCCGCCGCGATGTCGGCGTGGTTCGCGGGTCCGAGCGTGTCGCCGATGTCGTGCACCAGCGCGCAGACGACGTATTCCTCGTCCTCGCCCGCCTCGAATGCGCGCGTCGCCGTCTGCAACGAGTGCTCGAGCCGGTCGACGGCATAGCCGTCCTCGCCGCCGCGCAGCAACTGCAGGTGCGCGACGATGCGGTTGGGCAGGTCGCGCTGGTAGCCGTCCGCGTGCCGCATGATGGCGGCCCAGTCGTCCGGCGTGCCGTCGACCATGGCGTGGAACGTGGCGCGGTCCTTCGGCGTGGCGCTCATGGGGCGACTCCTTGGTGCCTCAGCTCTTGTAGTCCGGGTCGGTGCGGTCGAGCAAGCGCAGCAGCGCGTTCCAGGCGAGCGCGGCGCCGTCGGCATCCGCGACCAGGCTGGCGTTGTCGGGCACCGGCGGCTCGCGGAACTGCAGTTCCGTGCGCCGGCACACGGCTTCGCCGGGCAGCGCCAGCGGCCGGCCGGTCGACTGGGCGGCCAGCTGGATCTCGCAGGCCTTCTGCAGGTAGTACATGCGCAGGAACGCCTGCGGCACGGCGCGCCCGAGCGTGAGCAGCCCGTGGTTGCGCAGGATCATCACCGGCCGATCGCCGAGGTCGCGCACCAGCCGCTGGCGCTCGTCGAGGTCGTACGCGATGCCCTCGTAGTCGTGGTAGGCCACGCGGTCGTAGAACTCCAGCGACATCTGGTTGACGGGCAGCAGGCCCTCCTGCAGCGCAGCGATCGCACAGCCGGCCAGCGTGTGCGTGTGCACGATGCAGTGCACGTCGGGACGCGCGGCGTGGATGGCCCCGTGGATGACGAAGCCCGCGAGGTTCACCACGCCCGGCGCACCGCCGACCACCTCGCCGTCCTGCGTGACGGTGAGCAGGCTCGAGGCCGTGATCTCGTCGAACATCAGGTGCAGCGGGTTGATCAGGAACCGGTCGGCGGTTCCCGGCAGGCGCACCGTGGCGTGCGTGTAGATGAGGTCCGTCATCCGGTAATGCGCGAGCAGGCGGAAGCACGCGGCGAGGTCGCACCGCAGCTGCCACTCCTCGGGCGAGTACGCGTCAGTGGGCATGGGTCGTCTTCCAGCGGATGGGAGCGATCTTCGGCAGCACGAACACCCAGCCGACGATGCCGAGCACGTTGATGGCCGCCGCGAGCAGGAACGCGCGATCGAAGTGACCGGTCGCGCCGATGATGAAGCCGGTGACGACCGGCGCGGCGATGCCGGCCACGTTGCCGCACATGTTCTGCACGCCGACCCAGCGCGCCGTCGCCGACGGGCCGGCGAGGATCTGCGAGATCGCGAACGTGCCGGGCGAGGCGAAGCCCAGCACCAGTTCGTAGGCATAGAGACAGGCGATGGCATAGCCGGGCGGCAGCACGACCATGCCGGCCATGCACACGATACCGCCGGCGTGGTTCAGCACCATGGTGCCCTTGTAGATGGTATTGGCCGAATGCCCGGCGCGGATCCAGCGGTCCGAGGCCCAGCCCGCCAGCCACGCGCCGACCGCGTTGATGAGGTACGCGCCGCTCGCGACCGTCGCCATGGTCTCGATCGAGAAGCCCTTCTCGCGGACGAGGTACTGCGGCAACCAGGTGAGGATCAGGTAGAAGGCGTAGTTCTCGGAGAAATGCCCGAGCGACGCGCCCCACAGGCTGCGCTGGCGCAGGATCTCGCCCATCGTCGGCCCGCCGTCGGCCTCGACCGTGCGGGCCTCGTGCACCCGCACCTTGCGCCAGGGAATCAGCCACAACAGCGAAAGCGCGCCGAACAGGATGCACACCGGCCGCCAGCCGTACTTCGCCATCAGCAGGCCGCCGATCAGCGTGCCGGCCGCCGGGCCGATCAGGTAGCCGAACGCGACGATGCCGTTGGCCGTGCCCATGCGCTCCGGCGCGACGCCGTTCGCGATCAGCTTCGAGAGACACGGAAAGGTCGCGCTCTCGCCGACGCCTAGCAGCAGGCGCAGCAGCAGCAGGCCGATGAACGAGCCGACGAAGCCCATCGACAGCGTCGCCACCGACCAGACCAGCATGCCGATCGCCAGGACGCGGTGAGCGCCGTAGCGCTCGGCGAGCCAGCCCGCGGGCACCATCGCGAGCACGTAGGTGACGAAGAACGCCGACAGCAACACGCCGAGCTGCTCGGGCGTGAGCGCCAGTTCGGCCTGGATCAGCGGTGCCGCCGTGGCGAGGTTGCCGCGATCGACGTAGCTGATGAACAGCGCGAGCGCGATCAGCAGGACCAGCCGTCGCTCCGCCGCGCGCGCCGGCGCCGTGTCCCCCTGCACGCGGGCGCCCTACTTCTCGCCCGGCACCTGGATGAACGGGACCGAGTTGCCGCCGAGCATGTAGGTCGGCAGCTTGCCGTCCCACTTCTGCACGGCCTCCCATTCCACCAGTTTCGGGTTGGCCTCCAGCGCCTGCGCGCGGATCTGCATGGACTTCGCCTCGGCCTCCGCCGAGATGACCTTCTGCTTGGCCTGCTGCTCGATCTGCACCGTGCGGTTCTGCTCGGCGATCGCGTTCTGCACCGCCACCACCTTCGCTTCCACCGCGCGCTCGAACTCGTCGGTGTAGTCGATGTTGGTGAGCTGGAAGCCGGTGACCAGCACGCTGCGCTGCGCCAGCGTGTCGCGGATGTCGCGTTCGATGGTGCGCGCCGCCTCGTCGCGCGCCTCGATCAGGCGCACGGCCTCGTACTGGCCGAACACGCGCTTGATCTGCTCGTTCACCACCTGGCTCACGAGCTTCGCCGACCAGTCCTCGCCGACCTCGCGATAGACGGTGTGCGCCTTGGTCGGATCGAGCCGGTACGTGAGCGTGAAATGCACGTCGGCCTGCTGCACGTCCTTGGTGTAGGCCTGCGTGTTCGCCTCCCACTTGAGGATGCGCACGTCCATCTGCGCGATGTGCGTGGTGAACGGGTTGACGAAGTAGAGCCCTTCCGGCAACCCCTCGCCGACGACCTGGCCGAACCGCACCTTGATGCCGCGATGGCCGGTGTCGACCGTGGTGATGCTGCTCGACACCAGCACGGCCGCGATGACCAGGATCACCAGCACGCCGATCCAGCTGAGGAAGCGGCCGATCTGCGCGGTGCCCACGGGCTTGGCCTCGAATATGGTCATAGGTTCCTTCCTTCGTCCATCAGGATGCGACGGCCGGCGCTGCTCAGCATCGCGAGCGGCCAGACGAGGGCGAGTCCCAGCCGGCGCAGCAACTTGCCGAAGTCGCGGGCGCCGAACAGGAACTGGCTGAGGCTCATGAACACGAACACGACGGTGATCGCGAGCCAGACGACGAGGGGCAGGTAGCGCAGCATCGTTCTCCCTCTTTGCACCGCATGCTACGGGCTTTGCCGGACGCGTCAACTCGCGCGCCGGCGCCCGCGGCCGGTCGCGTCAATCCAGCAGGTGTTCCGTGTACGCACCGCGCATGCAGTGGTTCGAGGCCATCGCCGAGCCGTAGCCGCCCGCATTCAGCAGTGCGACGACGTCGCCCTCCTGCAGTCGCGGCAGCACGACTTCCTCGGCCAGCACGTCGATTGCCTCGTTGATGTTGCCGGTCAGCGTGTAGGCATCGGTGTCGTCCGGATTGCGCAGCACGAGCGGCGCCACGATGAAGGGCGTCTGGTAGTACGCCCACAGCCCGGAGAGGTTGAGGCCCGCGTTCACGCCGGCAAAGTTCACGCCGCCCTTGGCCTCGACGGTATTCACCTCGCAAAGGAGCGCGCCGGCATCCTTCATCAGGTAGTCGCCCGGCTCGACGTGCACCGTGAGGCCGCGCGAGCGCGTGTGCCGGGCGATGCGTGCGGCCCAGTCGGCGAGATCGAGCGGCGGATGCTGCGGAGACACGGGCAGGCCCATCCCGCCGCCCACGTCGACGGTACGCACGTCGGAACAGCGGTCGACGAACCACACGGCCTGCTCGAGCGCCTGCTCGAACTTCGGCAGGTCGTGGGTGAGGTAGCCATAGCCGAAATGGAAATGGATCTGCGTCACCCGGAGGCGATGCTCGGCCGCGGTCGCGAGCGCCTCCTCGAATCGATCCGGGTAGATGCCGAACTTGCTCGGCTTGGCACCGGCGTAGTGCAGCTTGTCGGTGTAGCCGGCGCCGACGCGCGGGTTGACGCGAATGCCGATCTCGCGGCCCGGGCAACGCTCGCCGAGGCGGCGGATGGTCGAGATCGCATCGCAGTTCACGTGCACGCCCGGGCGGCGCGCGAAGGCGTCGAGGTCCGCGTTCGACACGGCGTGCCCGGTGAACGAGATGTCATGCTCGGCGAACCCCAGCCCGAGCGCGTACTCCATCTCGGCCGGCGAACAGACGTCGATGCCGCAGCGGCCCCAGCCCTGCATCGCCCTCAGCAGGGGCTCGAAGCGATTCGCCTTGATGGCGTAGTACAGGCGGTGCGGCACGCCGGCCGCCTCCAGCGCAGCCTGCAGCCGGTCGAGGTTGGCGCGCACGCGGGCCTGGCTGTAAACGAATGCTGGGGTATCGTGTTGCACCGCAAAAGCCGCGAGATCCTGGCCCGCGAGGTGCAGGCGGCCGTCCCGATAGCCGAGATCGTCGCGCTGCCACCATGCCGTCTCGAACATGAACATTCTCCTGACGCGGCCCTATCGTAGCCGATCGTTCGACGTCGTCCGGGCCGAACGGCCGAAGCGTTCGCCCGACGGGCCGAACCGCCGCCGATCGTTTCAACCGCACCAATCTGGCCGCATCGGCCAGCTTCTGCCCTACGCCGCTTCAGCGGCCCGCCGTTAACGCTTCCGACAGCTATCACTTTGCCGCTCGGGAGATGCCCACATGACGCTGATTGCCTGGTCCGACAACCTGGCCGTGCACGTTGCCGAGATCGATATGCAGCACCAGAAGCTCGTGCAGCTGATCAATGGCCTGCACGACCACATGGTGGCCGGCGACGCGAAGGAGATCATGGAGAAAGTGCTCGACCGCGTCATCCAGTACACGGTCATGCACTTCCAGACCGAAGAGAAGCTGATGCTGGCGCACGGCTACCCCAACTCGCCGACCCACAAGCACGAGCATGCCGACCTGACGAAGACCGCGCTCGACCTGCAGCGCAAGCTGAAGTCCGGCGACTCGCACATCACGATGGAGACGATGAAGTTCCTGAGGGACTGGCTGCAGAGCCACATCCTCAAGACGGACAAGGCGTTCGGCGCCTTCCTGAACTCGAAAGGCGTCCACTGAGCTTGCCCCGCGGCCGCCCGGACCTCCGCCACCCCCGGTCCCGGCGCCTTGCGGCAACGGCGGCCCCGGTCTCCGGCCGGGGTCGTCTTTTCCCTGCCCGATATTGAGACGCGCGTCGCCTTTGCGCGGCGCGCGATTCCGGTAGTTTGCGCCTTCGACACCCTGCGCCTGCCCGGCGGCCGCGCCGGGAACGGCCCACTCGAACGGACCTCCGGAGACCCACTCGCATGAGCGCAGCGCACGACGTTTCGAAGGACAAGGCGTCCATTCTCGGCCCCACCCTGAAGTTCAAGGGCGAGCTGTCCTCGCAGGAAGACCTCGTCATCCACGGCCAGGTCGAGGGCAGCATCGGCCCGGCGCCGCGCGTGACCATCGGCCCGGAGGCCGTGATCAAGGCCGGTGTCACGGCCGAGGCGATCGTCGTCGAGGGCAGCGTCGAAGGTGACCTCAAGGCCACCGGCTCGATCACCATCCGCGCCCGCGCCAACGTGCGCGGCAACCTCGAGGCGCCGGCGATCAACGTCGCCGAGGGCGCCACGCTGAACGGCAGCATCCGCATGGAGCCGCGCCGCTCGGACAGCTCGTCGCTCGGCAGCGCCTACGCGCGCACCGGCACGGGCGAGTGACGGAGGGTGGCCAGCATGTGGAAGCGTGAGAACAAGGAACGCGTCGATCTCGAGGAAGTGCTCAAGACGCCGCCGCCCACCAGCCCGGTGACGCCGGTGCGCGCTGCCGAGCCGACCCCGGCCGCAACGGTGACGCCGATCGCATCTGCCAGCGCCACATCGGCGCGCGCCTCGGTGCTGGGCGCGACGCTGCGCTTCAAGGGCGACCTCGTCGCCGACGAAGACCTCGTCATCGAGGGCCAGGTCGAGGGCTCGGTGCTGCACACCCGCAGCCTGACCATCGGCAACCAGGGCCACGTGCGCGGAAACATCCGCGCGCGCCGCGTCATCGTCGAGGGCAAGGTGGACGGCAACGTCTACGCGCTCGAGAGCGTGACGCTGCGTGTCGGCGCAGTGCTGGTCGGCGACCTGTTCGCCCGCAAGGTGTCGATCGAGAGCGGCGCGCGCCTGAGCGGCCGCGTCGACATGGACAACGCCCCGGCGGTGCCGAAGATCGATGCGATGAGCCTCGGCGGCGGCAGCGAGACCGAGCGCGAACTGTCGGACCAGGAAGTCGGCGAACTGCTCAGCGGATCGAGCGCGGCCTAACGGTCGCGCTCGTAGCGTTCCGTCGCGGGAAACGGCGGCAGCCAGGACTCGCGACGAATCGTCCAGAGCTCGTACGTCGGTTGCAACTGGTCCGGGGCGTCCAGCGACCCGAGGTGCACCTCGATTTCGTCGCCGGTCCCCGAGAACACGGACGATCCGCAGCGGGGACAGAACGAGCGCCCCGCATAACTTCCGGTCTCACCCGTGATCGTCACGGCTTCGCGCGGGAAGACCGCGGACGCGTGGAACAACGCCCCGTGGTGCTTGCGGCAGTCGAGGCAGTGGCAGACCCCGACCCGGTTCGGGCGCCCGACTGCCACGATGCGCACCTCGCCGCAAAGACAGCCGCCGGTGTATCGGTCCATCTCCCTCTCCCATTGACCCGAGCGGTCAGGCGCGACGTTTCCGCGGAAACGTCAATGGCAAGTTGGTCATCGGTCGTAGTGGCAACGGCGCGAATCGACCCTCAACAGCGATTTGGCCGATGAGCGCGGGATCGGGGGCGATTCCTCTTCCCTGATCTATATGTCGAACTCGTATGGTCGACTGGCGTTCCTGTATTGGCTGTTGACCATCGAGGCGTTCACGAACGTCGTGCCCCGATGATCGACCTTGCCGCTGCTTGCATGAATATGGCCGAAGCAATGAATGCGCGGCTTCAGGTCGATGAGCCGGCGCTGCAGTGCAGGGCAGCCGCAATGCTCGCCGTGGCGATTCTGATCGAGTACGTTCATGGGCGGCGTGTGGGTGATGAGCACATTTGTGTCGTCGGGGATCAAGTCCCACTTGGCGCTGATTTCGCCGTCCGGCAGATAGAAGGCCGACCCATGCAGTTCCGGGGTCCAGGGAGCACCGTAGAAGATCACGCCTGCGTATTGCCGTGATTCGTCCTGCAGGAAGTCTGCGTTCCGCAGGGCCGGCAGGCCGGCGCGGACACGATCCTCAAGCTCGAAATCGTGGTTGCCGCCAACGTAGAAAATGCGATCGAACTCTTGCCGACCGAACCAATCGTCCATGTCCTCCACTGCTTGCTTAGAATGCTGGAACGCATTCAAGCCATCACCGCAGTGAATCAGCACATCGCCCCTCATGACGCCCAATTTGCCATGCAGGTTGTGCGTGTCGCTGATGATTACGATGCGCAAATGCAGACCTCTTTCTTGTAAATCTACTGATGTCTCGAGGTTGGTCAATGCCCAACGAAGTCAGCGCCATGCGCTATGTGACGAGCCCTGCCGGCGTGTCGCCAGCCGGGTAATTCCCCACGCAGGGGACCGTTTGCGACCCGGACCCGCCTAAGAACCAGCCATAAAGTTGCGAAGAATCCGGCCGAATTCCGGCAAGAGTTCGTCACACAACTGCCGCGCTGAATCTCGGTCGACTGGCCTAGCCTGGAGTTCCTTAGAGACGGAGATGTGCACCTTGCGTGGAGGGTCCCGATACTGAATCACCGCGTTGTACTTGCGGGCGCTGTTTCGATTCACGATCCATGTGCATGGCAGACCCTCAACTTCAATTTCGCCCTGCTGCACGACTGACATTTTCGGTCGCCTTGTTCTAGGTCTGCTTTCGACCCACTACGGACGTTCGGTTGCATCTGTATCCGGGGGCAGCGTTGGCAAAAGCTGGGCCGACTCCGTCGCCAATGCCTCTTCTACGGAACAGACGAAGCCCTTACCCCACGCGCCAACTCCGACGTACGTACCGCAGGGCGAAAACTCAACATGACTGGGGTATTCGACTGGCAGAAAGGCTAACGTTCGGCGAAGCGACGAATCATAGAGGCGAACACCACCTTGCTCGACGTTTGCGATCACTTCGCCGTCAGCGCACCAGGCGACGCTCTTTCCGGACGCATAGAAACTGTAGTTTGCTTCAGCTACGACAGCACCGCTATTGAGCGCACGAACTTGCACCTTTGAGCCGGTACCCAAACCCGATACCGACGTCACGAGGTGCGACCCGTCGGGGGAAAACGCGATTGCTTCAATATCCTGCGCGTCAATCGGCAGCACAACAGGATCGTTCTGCCAGAACGGCCAATTACGTAGTGCAAGGTAGTCCGGCGGACCGGGTCGATTCGGCGATGTAGCCCTGGGGCTTACGGCATACGCAAATCGAGTTCTGACCCTGTCATACGCAAGCGACCTTATCCCGGCGTTCGGGATGCGTTCGGTATGCACGGCCTCTTTGGTGCGAATGTCGAACACGTCGACTTGGCCGCTCCAACTGCAATCCACCAAGTAGTTCCCGCACGCGGAAAACGCCACCTCTGCGCCCTCGCCACCGCGCTTCCGCAGCCAAATCGCTTCACTCGCGCTGCTCACGTTTACCAGAACTAGATCACCCGACGTACCTTTGATGGCCAGTAGGCGCCCATCCGGCGACCACTCAATGTGCGAGGGGTGTTTGAACGGGTGGATTTTTTCGAGCTTTGAGCGGGGTTCCAGGTTCCAAACGATCACGCTCCGGCCGCAGCAGGCGAAGAGACTGCTCGCCCGATTAAAGCGAAGCTCGAACGACGGCCCTACGGACGACGGTCGGAACTTGCGTGGACGGCCCGCGGACGATTTCGTTGTTCTACTCGGCTCGCTTGCCAATGGAGGGTGCTCCGAAGGTCCGTTCCTGGCTGCGGATTCAACTGGTCGATGCAACACCTAGACTCTGATCGTAGAACGGAGGGTGTTGTAAATGAAGCAGCGGACCAGGATTTATTACACCGAGACGCAGAGAGCGCTGATGTGGGAGCGCTGGCGAGCGGGCGATACGCTGCATGCGATCGCCAAGCTGTTCGACCGTAACCATACGTCCGTGCACCATATTTTCGCCAGGACCGGCGGGATTCGGCCGCCGAGCCGCTGTCGCTCGACCCGAGCCCTGGCGTTGGCGGAGCGCGAGGAGATCTCCCGGGGCGTTATGGCCGGACTGTCGGTTCGCTCGATTGCCCGATCGCTGCGGCGATCGCCGAGCACGGTGAGCCGAGAGATCCGCCGCAACGGCGGTCGTTGCAGCTATCGGGCGAGCGCGGCCGAGCAAGGTGCTTGGGATCGGGCGCTGCGTCCGAAGCGCTGTAAACTGGCCCAGAACCGCGCGCTGGCCCGCGTAGTGGCCGGCAAGCTGCGGCTGCAGTGGTCGCCGTACCAGGTGGCCGGTTGGCTCAAGCGTACTTACCCGCAGGACGAGAGCCGTCAGGTGTCGCACGAGACGATCTACCGTACGTTATTCATCCAGGCTCGCGGGGCCCTGAAGAAGGAGCTCCTGCAGCACCTGCGGCGGACTCGGGGCATGCGACGCTCGCGTCACTACTCGCAGAAGACCGCCACTCACGGTCGTATCACGGAGACGGTGTCGATCAGCGAGCGGCCTGCCGAGGCAGAGGACCGAGCTGTACCGGGCCACTGGGAAGGCGACCTGCTCTTCGGCAGCAACAACAGCCAGATCGCGACGCTGGTCCAACGTCACACACGCTATGTGATGCTCGTCCGAGTCGCCCGCAAGGACAGCGAGACGGTCATCAACGCACTGATCCGGCACGCGCACAAGCTGCCCCGCGAGTTGTACAAGTCCCTGACCTGGGATCGAGGCTCAGAGATGGCGGAGCATGCGCGCTTCTCGCTGGCAACCGACATCAAGGTCTTCTTCTGCGATCCACAGCAGCCTTGGCAGCGGGGCTCAAACGAGAACACCAACGGCCTGTTGCGTCAGTACTTCCCTAAAGGGATGGATCTATCGGATATTAGCCAGAGCAAGCTCGACGCCGTCGCTCGACAGCTAAACGAACGTCCCCGGCAGACGCTCGACTTCGAGACACCGGCGGAGCGCTTTGCTCAATGCGTTGCGTCGATCGGTTGAATCCGCAGCCGATTCCAGCCATTCAACCCCGCTATCTTCTAACGCATCCAAAGTCCGGCCGCTACCCATCGACGCGCGCACACCCTAATCAGGCGCGCCGCTCCCCATCGTCTCTGCCAGAATCGCCCCACCGTACGTCCTGGACCCGTCCATGCCGCGCATCGCTGCCCGCCTGCTCGCCCTTCTCACGATCCTGGGCGCGGCATCCGCCGGCGCGGATCCTCTCCCGGCCCCGTGGCTGCCGAAGGACCCGGGCAACGCTACCTGCAAGGCCGACGCCAGCGGCGCGCAACTCGCCAACGACGC
>JBGAHO010000095.1:0-4183 GCA_044226195.1 Steroidobacteraceae bacterium | reverse complement strand
GATGGGTCGGTTGGCAGCCATGTGGTTCCGCGGTGCGTCGGCCGAACGATGGCGACCGGCACGCCGGTTCGCATCAGGGCATACGCCTAGGCCACCTCGAGGATGATCTTGCCGACGTGCTCGCTGCTCTCCATCAGGCGATGGGCCGCCGCCGCCTCCCCGAACGGGAACACCCGGTGGATGAGCGGTCCGGCCCGGCCGGCATCGAGCACCGGCCAGACCTTGGCGCGCAGTGCCGCGGCAATCGCGCCCTTCTCGCCGGTCGTGCGCGGGCGGAGGGTCGAACCGGTGATGACCAGTCGCTTGCGCATTACCAGGAACAGGTCGAGTCCCTCGGTGCGTGCGCCTCCCTGCACGGCCACCTGCACCAGTCGCCCGTCCAGGGCCAGGCACTTGAGGTTGCGCTCGAAATACGGCGCACCGACGATGTCGAGCACCACGTCGACCCCGGTACCGCCGGTCAACGCCGCGATGCGCTCCGCGAAGTCCTCGTCGCGGTAGTTGATCGCCGCCGTGGCACCGAGGCGCACGCACGCCTCGCACTTCGCCGCCGTGCCGGCCGTCGCGTAGGCGCGTGCCCCAAACTCGCGTGCCAGCTGGAGGGCCGTGACGCCGATGCCGCTGGTGCCGCCGTGCACCAGGACCGACTCGCCGCGCGCGAGTCGACCGTGGCCGAACAGGTTGGCCCACACGGTGAAATACGTCTCGGGCAGGCCGGCCGCGTGCACCGCGTCGTAGCCCTTCGGCCACGGCAGGCACTGCGTCGCCGGCGCGACGCAATACTGTGCGTAGCCACCGCCGTTGGTCAGCGCGCACACGCGGTCGCCGATGCGCCATTCGCGCACGGCCGCACCCACCGCGACGACTTCGCCCGCGACCTCGAGGCCGATGATCGGACTCGCGCCGGGCGGCGGCGGGTACAGGCCCTTGCGCTGCATCACGTCCGGCCGGTTCACGCCCGCCGCCTGCGCGCGGATGAGCACCTCGCCCTCGCGCGGGGTCGGCACGGGCCCGCTCGCGAGCTGCAGCACGTCGGCCTCGCCGGCCGACGCGGCTGCCACGTAATTCATGGTCTCTGGAATCACGACGCGCCCCCGGGTCGCTCCGCGCCGGTCTGGCCGAAGCGCGCGGGTATCAGTGCATAGAAGACGTTCACGCCCTCGCGGCGCAAGAGGTCGAGGAGTGCCTCGACCTCCGCCTCCGTGACGATGAACTCGACCTCGATGGCCAGCGAGCCGGCGAGCTCGAAGAACCGCTGCTCGTGCAGCACGTGGCGTGCCCCGAATCCCGCCATCGCCTTGAAGGCCGAACCGCCGCGGATGCCGAGCTTGCTGGCCTGCTCGAGCAGCCACTCCCAGAGCAGCTGGCTGCGGTGGCGATCGTTCTCGTGGACGTAGAAGCGACAGAACTGGCCCTGCATGGTCGGACTCCTCGGCGCGCTCAGTGGCGCAGCCAGTACACGGTGCCGATGCCGGCGAACGTCATCAGCACCGACCCCATCAGGTGCAGCGCGGCGGCGCCGAACGCCCACAGCAGGCTGCCCTGCTGCAGCAGCGTCACGATCTCGGCCGAGAACGTGGAGAACGTGGTCAGGCCACCGCAGAAGCCGGTGACGATCAGCAGCCGCCACTCCGGCGCGATCGCCGGGTAGACGGCGAAGAACGCGATCGCGAGGCCGATGATGTAGCCGCCGACCAGGTTCGCCGCGAGCGTGCCCGGCGGAACGGACGGGAACAGGGCGTTGAGCTGCGCGCCGAGCCACCAGCGCAACAGCGCGCCGGCGCTGGCGCCGATGCAGATCGCGAGAATGGATTTCGACATCGTGCCGGCCTCGAGTTCAGTCGGCACGCGTGGCGCCGAGCGCGAGAGCGCCGTCGGACGTGCGCAACTCGAGTCGATCGCCCTCGATGCGCGCCTTGGCCACGGTGGCGAGCGCGGCGAGGAACTGCTGCTCCTGCGCCATCGCGCCGTCCGGGCGCGCACAGGCCATGCGCGTGACGGCCGCCTGGCCGATGTGCAGGGATGTACCCTCTGCGGTGTAGCCGGCAGTATAGCGATTGCAGCCGGCCGAGCCGGCCACTCGGCCCTCGCGGTCGAACTGCAGCGTCACCTGCGTGTCCTTGAGGACGCTGACCACGGCCTGCCGGCCGTTGTTGATCCCGGTCACCCGCCACGACGTCCCGGACAGGTCCCGAGACTGAGTCGAGAATCGGGCGAGCACGCGGCCGCCGTCACCGCGCAGTTCGAGCTTGCCGTCGACGACCTGCCAGGTCTTCGCGGCGGCCAGCGCCGTCGTGTAGGCGCGCGCCTGCGCCATCACGTCGGGCGCGCAAGCCATCTGCGTGCCGGCCAGCGAGGCCGGAATGGCGAGATCGTGGCCGTGCGCGACATACGCACCGGCATACCGGTTGCAGCCGTCCGACCCGGCGATGCGTCCCGCCGCGAACTGCGCGGTAACCGTCACCTTCGGCAGGAGTGCCTGCCCGGGCAGGTCGACCAGCAACCAGTTCGTGCCGTCGAGCGGCGGCACCTCAGTGGCCATCGCGTGCCCGGCGTCCGGCGCAAGGGCCCAGGCCAGCAGCACGAGGCCGGCCCGCGGCAGGGATCGTCGGGTCATGGAGGGAACCTCGCATGGGCGTGATGGTCGCTATCTTCGTGAAATCCCGGCCGATGCGCTACCATCCTCCGCCGCGCCCCGCCCGAGCAACGATGCCTCAAGCCACCCGGAATCCGGCGGTGATCAGGGGAACCGACCTGACCACGCTGCCCAACATCGTGTCCCTCACGCGGATCGCTGGGGTGCTCGTGTCCGTGGAGCTGTACCTGACGGGTCACCGGCTCGCCTCGGTGCTGATCGGTCTCGTGGCCTGCCTCACCGATCACCTCGACGGCTACCTCGCGCGACGCCTGAACCAGGAGACGGTGCTCGGGGCGATGCTCGACCAGGCGGCGGACAGCATCACGACCGCCCTCGCCCTCGGCATGCTGGTGGTGGCCGCCGGGCTGCCGTTCGCCTTCCTGGCGGTGTTCCTGATGCGCGAATTCTGGGTCGGCGCGGTGCGCCGCTACGCGGCGCTGGCGGGCGTCGAGATCCCCTCCATCCTCGCCGGCAAGCTCGCGACCGCGACGATCTACTGGGGCGCCTTCGTGCTGGCCTGTGCCATGGTGCCCGGGGTGCCGCTCGACTGGGTCGCGCCGCTGCGCCTGATCGCGATCGCGGGACTGGTCGCGGGCCTCGGCCTCAGCTGCTACGCCGGGTGGCGCTACACGCGCGTGCTGGCCGGAGTGCCGGCATGAACGGCGCCGCGGGCGCGCGACGCGGCGAGCGGGTGCTGCTGTGCCCGGGGCCGGTCATGCTCACGCCCGGCGTGCGCGCCGCCCTCGCCGACACCACGCTCGGTCATCGCGACGCCGAGTTCTCCGCACTGATGCGACACCTGCAGGGCAATGCGCGCCGCCTCTTCGGCGCCTCCGCCGCGCACACGGTGCTGTTCCTCGGCGGGCCGGCCACCGCGGCGATCGAGGCCACGTTCGCGTCGCTGCTCGCGCCGGACGCCCACGTGCTCGTGCCGGTCAACGGTGCGTTCGGCGCGCGCCTGGTCGAGATCCTGGCGGTGCACCGCATCGCACACACGGTCGTCGACTTCGGCTTCGCGCAGCCGTACGACCTGGCGCGGATCGAAGCCGCGCTCGCCGCGGAGGGCGCGCAGCGACCGACCGTGCTTGCGACCACGCACCACGAAACGTCCGCCGGCCTGCTGAATCCAGTGACGCGCCTCGGCGAACTCGCGCGTCGACACGGGCAGCGCTACGTCGTCGACGCCACCTCGAGCGCGGGCGTCGAGGACCTCGATGTGCAGCGCGACGGCATCGATGCGTGCATCACCGCCTCGGGCAAGTGCCTGCATGCCGCGCCCGGTGTCGGGCTCGTGTGCGTGCGCCGCGACTGGCTCGCCGCACCGACGCCGGCGCGCACCCATTCGCTCGACCTGCGCCGCTTCCTCGCGCAGTTCGAGGCCAATGCGCAGACGCCGTTCACGCCGCCGGTCCCGCTGATCGCGGCACTCGACCGTGCGCTCGACGAACTGCTCGACGCAGGCGGGGTCGCGGAGCGGAGGCGCGTGTACTCGCGGCGACGCAGCCTCGTCGAGGCGGGGCTGGCCCGGCTCGGGCTCGCCTTGCT
>JBGAHO010000043.1:0-36115 GCA_044226195.1 Steroidobacteraceae bacterium | reverse complement strand
GTAACGGATGAGAAGAAAGCGGCGCCTCGGCGCCGCTTTTTTTCGGCTCGAGGGAAGTGGTAGGTGAACCATTCCTTACCACCATCGGCAAGAACAAGACCCCCCCGGCACACGTGCCGCCCCAACACGTCGGCGACGTCGATACCTACGCGCCGCCGGGCGGTGAGCAGGACTATCACCAGGCGATCAAGAACATCCAGGACCGCTGCCCCGACATCTTTTGGGTGCCGTACCGCGGTGGCCACTGGGTAGCGACGCGCGGCGAGGACCTGGGTTTCATCCTCAAGAACTCCGAGACCTTCGGTTCCTACCCGAAGACGATCCCGAAGGAAGAGGCCAATCCCGTGCGCCTGCCACCGATCGAAGTCGATCCGCCGGTCCAGACGCAGTACCGCAACCTGATCAACCCGTGGTTCACGCCCAAGTCGGTCGGCAACCTCGAGGGCCAGGCGCGCGAGAACTCGATCGCCCTGATCGAGGGCTTCTACGCGAAGGGTGAGTGCGAATTCGTGCGCGAGTTCGCCAGCCACCTGCCGATCGCGATCTTCATGAACCTCGTGGCGCTGCCGTACGAGGACCGCGAGGCGCTGATGCGCCTGGCGGAGACGCCGGTGTACGCCAAAGATCACGACGAAATCATCGCCGCGTTCCGCAAGATGTTCGAGTACATCGCGGTCAAGCTGAAGGAGCGCGAGAAGAACCCGGGCACCGACCTGCTCAGCAAGATCGCCACGGCCGAGTTCGACGGCAAGCCGCTCACCTTCGAGGAGAAGACCGGCACCGCAACGCTGGCCCTGATTGGCGGCCTCGACACGGTGGCCTCGACCATGGGCTTCGTCGCGCATTTCCTGGCGACGCATCCGACGCATCGTCGCCAGCTGGTCGACAACCCCAACCTGATTGGCAATGCCGTGGAAGAGTTCCTGCGTCGCTTCGGCGTGGCGACCTCGAGCCGCATCCTGAACCACGACTGCGACTACAAGGGCATTCATTTCAAGCGGGGCGACCAGATCCACACCCTGCTCAACGCGCACGGCCTGGACGATCGCTGCTTTCCGAACCCGATGGAAGTCGACTTCACGCGCAAGAATCCGTTGCACTCGACCTTCGGCCAGGGACCGCACCGCTGCCCGGGTTCGTTCCTCGCGCGCACCGAGATCCGGGTGTTCCTCGAGGAATGGCTCAAGCGCATTCCCGACTTCCGCGTGAAGGACGGCGACCAGGTGAAGATCCGCAGCGGGGTGAACGGCAGCTTCACTTACCTGCCGCTGCAGTGGGACGTGAAGTAGGCGAGGAGCAGTCATGGCGACGTATCGGTATCTCGTGATCACGAAACCCGTGCCCGGACAGGAAGACGAGTACAACCGCTGGTACACGGAACGGCACCTGCCGGACGTCGTGGCGGTCCCAGGCATGGTCGCGGCGCAGCGCTTCCGCGTCACGGGCGAGTCGAACCTCCCCGGATCCTACGTCGCGATCTACGAACTGGAGACGAACGATCCTGCCGCGGTCCTGGCGGAAGTGAATGCGCGCGCCGGCACCGACGCGATGCCGTTGAGCCCAGCACTCGACATCGCGAACGTGACGGTGGCGCTGCTCGAGCCGATCACCGGGCGGGTGGCGAAATGAGCGCGTCGCAGTCGGGCTCGCGCGCCAGTCTGTCGGCCCTCACCAGCCTCTCCGGCCAGGTGGCGCTGGTCACGGGTGGCGGGCAGGGCATCGGTGAGGCCATCAGCCTGCGGCTCGCGGAAGCGGGAGCGGCCGTCGTCGTCACGGACCTCAACGGCGCCAATGCCGAACGCACGGCGGCACGCATCCGCGAAGCGGGTGGCCGCGCGCAGGGCGTTGCCGCCGACGTGTCCTCGGTGGCCGACGCCGAGCGGTGCGTCGTCGCGGCGGTGCAGGTGTTCGGCCGCCTCGACGTGCTGGTCAACAACGCGGCGCTGGTCGGTGCCTCGCCGGTCATGGAGATCACCGAGTCGCTCTGGGATAGGGTGATTGACATCGACCTCAAAGGCGTGTTCTTCCAGTCGCAGGCAGCGGCGCGGCAGATGATCCGCCAGGGCGGCGGCAAGATCATCAACATCGCCTCCGTGGATGCGATCCTGCCGGTCGGCGGCATCGTGCCTTACGACTCCGCGAAGGGCGGCGTGGCGATGATGACCAAGTCGCTCGCGAAGGAACTCGGCCGCCACGGCATCACCGTCAACGCCGTCGCGCCGGGTGGCGTGAAGACGCCGGGCGCCGAAGAGGCCACGCCGGTGATCATGAAGGTGCTCGGCATCGACGCCGAGACCATGGCGAAGTCACCGATTCGCTCCACGCTGGGGCGCTATGCCGAGCCGGACGACATCGCCAAGGTCGTGTACTTCCTGGCCACGGGGCTTGCGGACTACATGACCGGCGCGTTCGTCACGGTCGACGGCGGCTACCTGCTGATCTGAGCGCGTGGTTCAGTAGCGCGGGACATTCGCGAACATTTCCCGGCCGAGCTCGGTCTGGTACATGAATTCGAGGTAGTGGCCGAGCTCCGCGCGCGTGTCGACGTAGGCGTAGTGCATGAGGTCGGCGTAGTTGCCGCCCAGCACGATGCGCCAACCCCGGTCGCGGATGAATGCCTGGATGGCCGACCATTCGTCGGCGCGGTGCGTCAGGTGCCCGTGGTGGTGGTGACGCAGGCCGAAGCCCTCGCGCGGCAGCACGTCCCGGTACAGTCCGTCGGGCCCGCCCGCCGGCTGGATGATCTCGAGGTGGCGGTCGCCGACGAACGCCTGCGCGGTGTCGATGACGATGCGACCCTGCGGGCTCTCGACCTCCGCTCCCCGGTGGATGGCGAAGCGCGGGATGCCGTACACCTCGCCGAGCACGCGCGTGGCCTCCGTCAGGTCGCTCGTTGCATACGAGACCTGCGAAAAGCGGAAGAGCGGTGCGCCGCTCATGAGAGCACGCCGGCAGGGGCCTTGTGCAGCCGGCCGTCCTTCAGGATCACGCGCAGGTTGGCGCGATCCTGCAGCAGGCGCACGTCGGTCGTCGGGTCGCCGTTCACCACCAGCAGGTCGGCGAGGAAGCCGGGTTGCAGCAAGCCAAGGTCGTGGCCGCGCCGCATCGCCTCGCTGCCGTGGCGGGTCGCGCAGCGCAGGGCCTCGACGGGCGAGTAGCCGAGGTAGGTCACGAAGGCTTCGACGTCGTAGGCATTCTGGCCGTGGAACTGCCACGGCACGCCGTAGTCGCCGCCGATCAGGTGCTTGATGCCGCGCTTGCGCAGGGCCTGGTGGGTCTCGATGTTGCGTGCCATGTGGTCATCCACTTCCATCGCGACCAGGGCTTCCTTCGGCAGGAAGCCCTCCGAGCGGTAGCGCATGAAATGCAGGAAGCCGATGGAAGGCGTGACGAACACGCGATCCTTGCGGGCCTCGATCAGGTCGAGCGCTTCCTCGTCGCAGAAGTCGCAGTGGTGAATGATGTCGACGCCCTGGCGCGCGGCGTACTTGATCGACTCGGTCGAGCGCGCGTGCGCCGCGACCAGCAGTCCGAGCGGGCGGGCCGCTGCCACGACGGCCCCGACTTCCTCCTCGGAATACGTCGTCACTTTGCCGCCAGCGCGGTTCGCGAGGTTGTCGCCCGAGACGTTCATCTTCACGACGTCCACGCCTTCGCGGTACCCGAGGCGCACGGCCTTGCGGATCTCCTCGGCGCCGTCGACGACCCACGCACTCGGGTTCACCGTCTGGTGGAGCCGGCCGTTGTCGTTCAGGCCGCCGGTGGCGGTGAGCGTCGGCGTCGACGCCAGCAGGCGCGGTCCGGGCAGGCGTCCGGCCTCGATCTCGTTGCGCACCGTGACTTCACAGCGCACGCGCGGCGAGCCGGCGCCGATGCAACCCGTGAACCCGCAGTCGAGCATCAGGCGTGCGTTGTGCACGGTGGTCATCAGCAGGTCTTCCGGCGGCGTATCGTCCATCTGCGTGAGATACGTCGTGAACGGGAAGGGCAGGTGGGCATGTCCTTCGACGAGTCCCGGCATCAGGGTGGCGCCGGCCGCGTCGATGACGAGTGCATCCTCGCGCGCCAGGGTGCCGTGCTCGCGACTCACCGCCTCGATGCGGCGGTCGACGACCAGCAGTTCTCCGGGCAGCGGCCGGTCCTGGCTCGCGTCCCACAGCCGGCCATTCGTGAACAGGATCTTCATGCGAAACTCCCTGGCGATCACGCCGGGCGTGGCAGGCGGGTGTCAGCGGGTGGCGTGACCTGTGGCGGCGGCGATCGACGCACCGATTTCGGCCATCGTGGGGTTGCGGCGCAAGGTCAGTCCGCCGGTGACGTGGAAGGTCTGGCCGGTCATGAAGCACTCGTCGCTCGCCATGAAGAGCGCGGCGTTGGCTACGTCGTCCACGGTGGTGATGCGCCCGAGCGGGTATTCCTTGACGAAGGCCTCGACCATTCCGGGCGCCATGAAGCCGCCCAGCATCGGCGTGATCGTGAGCCCCGGCGAGAGGATGTTGGCGCGGATCCCCTTCGCGCCGTACTCGTTGGCGACGGCCCGCGTGACGTGATTCATGCCGGCCTTCGCTCCCTGATACGACGCGTGGTTGTCGAACATGATGTCGGCGACGGCCGACGACACGTTGATGATCGAGCTGCCCTCGCGCATCGCGGCGACCATCACCTGCATGAAGAAGAACGCGCCCTTGAAGATGATGCCGAGCATCTCGTCGATCTCGGCCTCGGTGGTCTGCTCGAACTGCGTCGACTGTCCGGTCGCCGCGCAATTGACGCCCACGTGGATCGCGCCGTATCGCTCGAGAGCGTAGTCCGCCAGGGACTGGATCTCGGCCTTGCGACGAACGTCGCAGGCGCGCCAGAGGCAGCCGTTCGCTTCGGCGAAGGCCTTGAGGCCGTCGGCGCTGCGTCCCGAGACGACGACGCGCGCGCCCTCGTCGAGGAAGCGGCGGGCGATGGCCTGGCCCATGTTGCCCGGGCGGGTCGCGCCGAGCACCACGGCCACCTTGCCTGCAAGCCGACCGGATTTCTGCGTCGAGTCGGTCATGCGGAATCCCTCCGGATCAGCTGGCGCCGCGCCCGCCATCGATGATGTATGCGGCGCCCGTGATGTAGCTCGCCTCATCCGACGCGAGGAACAACGTCAGCGCGGCGACTTCCTCCGATGTTCCCATGCGGCCCATCGGCACGCGGGCGACGAGGATGTCCTGCAGTTCCTGCGGCGCGTTGGCGAGGATCTCGGTGCGGGTCACGCCGGGGCAGACCGCATTCACGCGGATGCCGTCGTTCACGTACTCGAGGGCCGCCGTGCGGGTGAGCATCAGCACGCCACCCTTCGAGGTGATGTAGGCGCTCGCGCCGGGCGTGGCGCGAAAGCTGCCGATCGATGCCATGTTCACGATCGAGCCGCCGCCGACCTGCAACATGAGGGGAATCGTGTGCTTGAGGACGAGGAAGGCGCCGCGCAGGTTGGTGCCCATGACGCGGTCCCACTCGCCGACGTCGAGTTCGTGGATGCGGGCCCGCGTCGGGCTGCCGAAACCGGCGTTGTTGCAGAGCACGTCGAGGCGTCCGTAGCGACGCGTGCATTCCGCAGCCATGCGTTCGACCTGCGCCGGGTCGGAGACGTCGCAACGCAGGGCCTGGATCGCGCCACCGGAGTCCGCGGCGAGTGTCTCGACCGCTTCCCCGCGCGCGACCGCCAGTACCTTCGCGCCTTCCTGGGCGAAGCGCAGGGCTACCGCGCGGCCGATGCCCGTCCCGGCGCCCGTCACCAGCGCGATCTTGCCGGCGAGCCGTCCCGTGCCGCTGGACGTCGACGTCATGTCCTGCTCCTCAGCTGACCAGGAAGCCGCCGTCGACGGCGAGACTCTGGCCGGTGACCTGCTTCGACGCGGGGCTGGCGAAGAACAGGCACGCGGCGGCGATGTCGCCCGGATTGCCCATCATGCCGAGCGGCACGCGCCCGGGTTGCGTCATCGGGCCCTTGAGTTCGAGGCCACGTTGCACCATGTCCTTCGACGCGGCGACGGCGCCCTCGGTAGCCGTGCCGCCCGGCAGGACGGCATTGACGCGGATCTTGTCGCCGCCGAACTCCAGCGCCGCGACGCGGGTGAGGTTGGTCATGGCCGCCTTGCTGGCGCCGTAGGCCGCGTTGTGGAACACCACCTCGCGCTCTCCGCTCACCGAAGAGATGTTGATGATCGAGCCGCCGCGGCCCGCCGCCTTCATGACCTTGATCGCCTCGCGCATCACCAGCATGGTGCCGCGCGTGTTCACGGCGTGCAGGCCGTCCCACTGCTCGACGGTGATGTCGAGCAGCGCGTACTTCGGGAACACCGCCGCCGAGTGGACGACGGAATCGAGGCCGCCGAACGCCTCGACGGCCTTCGCGTACAGCGCGCGTACGGACGCTTCGCTCGACACGTCGGAGGCGACGGCCAGCGCCTGGCCGCCGTTCGCCTTGATCGCGTCGGCGACAGCCTGTGCGTTGGTGGCGTCGATGTCCGCGACGACGACTTTCGCGCCCGCCTGCGCGAAGAGTTCGGCGACGGCGCGGCCGATGCCGCGGCCCGCGCCCGTGACGACCGAGGTCGTGCCGCTGAGGTCGAAGAGGGCGGTGAGTGCTGCGTGCATCGGGGAATTTCCTTGCCTGGATCAGAACATCGTCATGCCGCCCTCGACGTTGAGGGTCTGGCCGGTGACGTAACGGGCTTCCTCCGAGCCGAGGAAGACAGCGACCGGGCCGATGTCCTTCTCCGGGTCGCCGAGGCGACGCAGCGGTACGATGGATTCGTAATGCTTCTTCTGCTCGGGATAGTCCTCGAGATACTTCACCGCCGCCGGCGAGAGGGCCGCCGGGCAGATGACGTTCACGCGGATGCCGTACTGGCCCCATTCGCGGGCCGCGACGCGCGACAGGCCGCGAATGCCTTCCTTGGTCGCGGCGTAGATGCCGAACCCGGCCTCGCCGATCGTGCCGGTGCGCGACCCGAAGTTGATGATCGAGCCGGTGTTGCGACCCTTGAAATGCTCGAACGCCGCCTGCATGTGGTACAGCGTGCCGAGCAGGCCCGATTCGAGCGTCATCGCGATGGTCGCGTCGTCGATGGCTTCGAGCGGCGTACCCGGCACCGAGCTCTGTGCGTTGTTGACCAGCACGTCGAGCTGCCCGAAGCGCTCGAGCGTCTTCGCGACGTTGGTGATCGCCGACGCGCGTTCGCGCACGTCGCCGGGAATCGTCAGCACGTCCGCGCCGAGGCCCCGCAATTCCGTGGCCGCGCCTTCGAGCTTGGCCGCGTCGCGTCCGGTGATGGCGAGCTTCGCGCCGGCTTCGGCGCAGGCCCGGGCGATGCCGAGGCCGACGCCCTGGCCGCCGCCCGTGACGAGGACGACTTTTCCTTCGAGTGCGCGCATCAGGCCTCCCAGACGAGGGGCAGTCGATAGATGGTGGCGTTCACGCCCGAACTCATGCCGACCTTGCCGGCCGGGTCGTGGCGGAAATCGGGGATCCTCGGCAGCCATTCCTGCAGGAAGATCTTCAGCTCGGTGCGGCCGAGGTTCGAGCCGGGGCAGCGGTGAGCGCCGTTGCCGAACGTGCTGTGGATCGGCGTCGGCCGGTCGAAATCGACCTCGAGCGGATTCGGGAAGCAGCGATCATCGAGCCCGTGCAGCGTGGTCGGCATGATCACCATGTCGCCGGCCTTGAGCGGTGCCCCCTTCAGTTCGATGTCCTTGACGACGAGTCGCCCCTGGTTGACGACCGGGAAGCGGCGCAGCAGTTCGTCGACGGCCTTCGGGATGATCTCGGGTCGCTCGATGAGTTGCCGACGGTGGCCCGGATTCGCCGCGAGGAAATTGGCCGCGAACGAGATCGCCGAGACCACGGTGTCCATGCCGCCGATCAGCACCAGCGAGACCATGCCCATGAGTTCCTCGTGGGTCATGGGCTGGCCGTCGACCTGGGCCTGCGTGAGCTTCGAGATCAGGTCGTCGCCCGGGTTCGCGCGCCGCTCGAGGATCTTCTGCGAGGCGTAGGCGAAGATGTGCTTGATGGTCTCGTGCACGTCCTCGCGCTTCTCCGGGCGCACCATGCCGTCGGCCCACTCGAGCAGCTTCTGCCGGTCGCTCGCGGGCACGTTGACGATCGACATGAACACCTGGATCGGCAGGTGCTGCGCAAACTCGGTGACGAAGTCGCAGCGGCCGCGCGGCTTCAGTTCCTCGATCAGGCGGATCGCGAGTTCGCGCGCCTTGACCTCGAGGCCCGCCACGGCCTTGGGCGAGAACCACGGATTGAGCAGCGCGCGGTACTTCGTGTGCTCCGGCGGATCGAGGAAGATCGGCTTGAGCGGCACCGGCGGGGCGGTGCTCTTCGGCACGGTGAGCGCGTGGCTCGAGAAGTGCTCGACGTCGGCGAAGACCTTGTGGATCTCCTCGCCGCGGGTCAGCACCCAGTGGCCGCCCTGGCGTGGTGTCCAGAACACCTCCGGCACGTCGGGACGGTGCAGGCGGTGGATGGCGAGGTGGAAGTCCTGGTCCGGTTCGGCGGCGTTGTAGACGTCGAAGTCGAAGACGAGGTGCGGTGGCACGTGCGCCGGGACGGGCGCGAGGCCGCTGTCGGCCGAGGCGGCGGTCATGTCGGATCCCCCGGGGTGACCATTAGATGAACGGCGTTCATTAATATAAACGCTCTGGATTGGCCCGGCAACGCCCGTCGCGGCCCGCGACCCGCGTCGGCCAAATCAATATATGAACGCTGTTCAGAAAAGCGCTAGGATAGGCTGTCGACCGCTCCCCGGGGATCCCGACCATGACCGACACCAGCCGCGCCCGCATCGAAGCCAGCGTTCCGTTCGCCGTGACGCGCCCCGACCGCGTCGATGCGCGCCGCTACCACGACCCGGAGTTCTACCGCCTCGAGCAGGAAAAGCTCTGGCCGCACGTGTGGCAGATGGCGTGCCGGCTGCAGGAGATCGAAAAGCCCGGTGACTTCGTCGTTTACGAGATCTTCGACCAGTCAGTGATCGTCACGCGCGTCGACGAGAAGACGATCAAGGCATTCCACAATCACTGCCGTCACCGCGGCGTGAAGCTCGCCGCGGATCGCGGCTGCGCGAAGGAGGGCTTCACCTGTCCGTTCCACGGGTGGCAGTGGCGCACCGACGGCCAGTGCAAGTTCATCTACACGCCGGGGATCTTCGACAAGGACCAGTTGCGCGGCGCGGACCTCGCGCTGCGCGAGTGCCGCGTGGAGACCTGGGGCGGCTGCGCGTTCATCAACTTCGACGATGACGCGCCGCCGCTGCGCCAGTCCATCGGCAAGTTCGCCGACATCGGCGACGCCTGGCACGTCGAGAGCCTGAAGGTGGAATGGTGGTACGCGGCGCGCCTGCCCGTGAACTGGAAGCTCGCCATGGAAGCCTTCATGGAGGGCTACCACGTGCTCGCCACGCACCCGCAGCTGGTGCCGGGCGACCCGACCAGGCCCGAGACCATCGCGTACGTGCCGCTGCCGCCCGAGATCTCGCCGATGTCGCCGTACCAGACGCTGCCCATCGCGCCGATGCCGGAGAAGATCCCGTCGCAGGATTTCATCGGGCTCAACCTGCACTTCATGAAGATCCTCAACGAGGGCATGGCGGGCATGACCCACGCGAAGGACATCCGCACGGCCGAGGCCATCGCGGGGACGTCGCTGCCCGAGGACTTCGCCGGCGCGACGGTGGAGTGGCGCCGCAAGCTCAACGAAGCCGTCATGCAGGACCACCGCAAGCAGGGCATGGACATCGGCGAGCTGAACGACATCGATGCGAAGGCGCTCGCGACCTCGGTCAACTTCTGCTTCCCGCACTATTTCCTGCTCCCGACCTACGGCAGCGCGTCGTCGTACCGCATCCGCCCGCTCGGCCCGGAAGAGTGCCTGTTCGAGCTGTGGTCGCTGACGCGTTACCCGGAAGGTGAGACGCCTCCGCCGATCAGGACGCCGGAACCGTGGACGCACGACGACCCGCGCTGGCCGCCGATTCCGAAGCAGGATTTCTCGAACCTGCCGCTGCAGCAGAAGGGCTTGCACACCAAGGGCTTCGAGTTCATGCGGCTGTCGAACCAGGCCGAGGGACTCATCGGCAACTACCACCGCCTGATCGACGGCTACCTCGCCGGTCTCGGGAAGGAGAAGCTGGTAACGGCGGTGCAGCAGGTCTCGGGCTGCATCGACGTGCCGTGCCGCGACCTCGGCTTCTGACGAAGCCGGGTCAGGTGAGAGCCGGGGCGCCGCGCGGGATCAGAGCGGCAGCACGCCCTCGCTGACGATCACGGCCTCGCCGGTCACGCGCACTTCATTGGCGCGCTTGCCGGAGGCGACGACCGTGACGTCGACCTCGCCCGGGCGGTCGACGAAGCGGCCCTGCAGCCCGTGCAGGTGCGCAGCGCCGCCTTCCGCGGTCAGCAGTCCGTTGTGCACCAGGTACACGCCGAGCATGCCGTGCGCATTGCCGCTGACCGGATCTTCCGGCACGCCGAGCACCGGGCAGAACATGCGCGATTCGGTCGTGAGCGGATCGCTGCCCGGCTTGATCGCGAACACGAAGAAGCCGTCGGCGCCGACGCGCGGCGTGAGGCTGATGAGCTGGTCCATCTTGGGCTGCAGCGACTCGAGGACCTCGGGCGACTGCACGCCGATGAGCAGCCGCGAACTCGGCTTGCTCATCACCTGCACGGGGCAGTGCGGGTGCAGGCTGGCGGAACTGATGCCGAGCGCATCGAGCACCGGGCCGATGCGTTCCTCCGGCACGACCGGGCCGAACGTGGCCGGCGTCTGGTGGATCGACACGCGCAGCTTGGCGCCCTTGCCATGCACCTCGACCTCGACGATGCCGGCGGAGGTTTTCTGCCGCACCTTGCCCTTCGGCACGCCGTTCGCGACCGCGCGCACGTAGTGCGCGGCGACCGTGGCGTGGCCGAGGAACGTCACCTCGCGCCGCGGCGAGAAGAAGCGCACGTCGACGTCGTGGTCCGGGGCATCCGAGTCCAGTACGAAAGCAACGTCCATGTGCCTCAGTTCGCGGGCGATGTGCCGCATCTCGTCCTCGCTCAGCAGGTTCGCGTCGAGCACCACGGCGGCGGGGTTGCCGGTGAAGCGCTCGCGCGTGAACGCGTCGACGAGGTACAGGCGGCACTGGCGGGTCTTGCTCATTCCATCGGTCCGGGGCCAAAAAAAGATCGCTCATTGTCCCCGCCTTGGTCGGCGCGTCAACACTGGCGAATACGGCGGTGCAGCATCGGCTATACTGCACGCACCTTGGGGTGGCCTGAATGGGCCTGAGATGTCGACCGCGGCGCGCCCGCTCATCGACGAACCCGTTGAACCTGATCCGGTTAATACCGGCGTAGGGAGCAGGTGCCATGCCCACCATCGGTTCGTGCCCGCGCCGCCTGCTGGCGGCGGTCCTCATTTTCGGCTCGCCCCTCGTCATGTCGGCGCCGGTTGCGCCTCCCGCGGGCGAACTGGAGGAGATCATCGTCACGGCCTCGTTCCGTGGCGAGACACTGTCCAGCATTCCGGTCAGCGTCACCGTCCTGCCCGACGAGGAACTGCAGCAGGCGTCGCTCCAGCATTTCGCCGACGTGCTCGGCCTCGTGCCGAACCTCAACTGGTCCGGCGGCACGTCGCGGCCGCGGTATTTCCAGTTGCGCGGCATCGGTGAACTCGACCAGTACCAGGGCGCACCGAACCCGTCGGTCGGGTTCCTGATCGACGAGATCGACTTCAGCGGCGTCGGCATGCCCGCGACGCTGTTCGACGTGGAGCAGGTCGAGGTGCTGCGCGGCCCGCAGGGCACGCGCTATGGGGCCAATGCGCTCGCGGGACTGATCAAGGTGCACACGCGCGATCCCGACGGCCGCAGCGACCTGCATGCCGAAGCGACGGCGGGCAGCGACGGCATCCTCGGCTACGGCGTCGCCGGAGGGGGCGGGCTGCCGACCGCGGCCGACGACGACGGCTGGCGCCTCGTCGCCCAGCATTTCGAACAGGACGGCTTCCGTCGCAACGTCTATCTGCAGCGCGACGACACCAACGGGCGCGACGAGACGACGTTGCGCGGCAAGCTGCGCCTGCGCCCGGCCGACGGCTGGCAGGTCGACCTCGCGGCGTTGTACGTCGATCTCGACAACGGCTTCGATGCCTTCTCGCCGGACAACCGGCTGCGCACGCTCTCGGATCGCCCTGGGCGCGATGCGCAGCGCTCCAGGGGTGCGTCGGCCTCCGTGCGCGGAGACCTCGGTCCGGTCACGCTCGAGAGCGTCACTGGCTACGGGGATTCGGCCATCGTCTACAGCTTCGACGGCGACTGGGCCAACGATGCCTACTGGGGAATCTACGCGCCGTACGACTATTTCTCCCGCTATGGACGCCAGCGCCGCACGGCCAGCGAGGACCTGCGCGTGCTGAGCCGGGGCACGGCCGACACGACCGGGGTCGGCTGGCTGGTCGGCGCCTATGCGCTGCGGCTCGAGGAAGACAACGACCAGGACGACTACTTCGCTGCCGACCGGCTGCACCCGACCCTCGTGAGCGCCTATTCGGCCACCAATGTCGCGCTCTACGCGGAAGGCGAGTGGCGCATTCTGTCGGCCGTCACGCTCTCGGGCGGCGCGCGGATCGAGACGCGCTCGTCGGATTACCACGACAGCGACGGCGCGCGATTCGCGCCCCGCGACGACATGTGGGGCGGCCACCTCTCCTTGCGCGGCACTCTGCGTGGCCCCACGTCGTGGTATGCGACCGTGAGCCGCGGCTACAAGGCGGGCGGCTTCAACATCGGTCGCTTCGTGCCGCCCGAGCATCGCCAGTTCGACCCCGAGTACCTCTGGAACGTCGAGAGCGGTATTCGCTACGCCGATCCGCGTCGCGCGTTCGACCTGCAGTTCTCGGTGTTCTACATGTGGCGCGAGCAGCAGCAGGTGGCGAGTTCGTTCCAGCTCGACCCGGGCGATCCGCTGTCGTACGTGTTCTTCACCGACAACGCGGCGAGCGGACGCAATGCCGGCGTCGAGGCGGCGGCGAACTGGCAGGCGAGCGACTGGCTGCGCCTCGGCGGCACGCTCGGCCTGCTCGACTCGAAATACCTCGACTACCGCTACGGCGATCGCAACCTCGACGGCCGGGAGCAGGCGCACGCACCCGGCTACCAGTATTCCGTGTCGGCGACGCTCGGGCGCGAGCGCGGCTGGATGGCGCGTGCCGACCTTAACGGCGTCGACGCGTTCTATTTCGACACCAGCCACGACCAGCGCTCGCGGCCCTACACGCTCGTGAACCTCAAGGCCGGCTTCCAGGGCGAGCGGTGGTCGGTCTACGCCTGGGGCCGCAACATCTTCGACGAGGACTACGCCGTGCGCGGCTTCTACTTCCAACTCGAGCCGCCCGACTACGCGAACAAGCTGTACACGCAGCGCGGCGATCCGCGCAGCCTCGGCGTGACGATCGAATGGCAATGGCATTGACCCAACGCAGGTGACGCCCATGAAGACCGCCGTGGAAATCAGTCTCTATCCCCTCGACGCGCACTACGTGCCGCCGATCAAGGATTTCATCGAGCGCCTGCACCGCCATCCCGGGTTGCAGGTCGTCACGAACGCCATGAGCACGCAGATCGCGGGCGAGCACGACGCGGTGTTCGCCGCGCTCGCGGCCGAGACGAAGACGACGTTCGGCGGCGACCAGCGCTGCGTGTTCGTCATGAAAGTGCTCGGCGGACCGCCGACCGACGCCGAGCGCTAGATGCTCGACACGCTGCGCGCACTGCTGGGCGAGATCTCCCTGGCCGAGTGGATCGCGGTCGCCTTCGCGCTCGTGTACGTCGTGCTCGCGATCCGCCAGCACGTCGCCTGCTGGGCGGCGTCGATCGTCAGCTCGGCGATCTTCCTCGGCCTGTTCTGGCGCAGCGGCCTCGTGATGCAGGCGCTGTTGCAGGTGTTCTACGTGGGCATGGCGATCTACGGCTGGTGGTCATGGCGGCACGGCGAGGCGGGTGAGGGGAGCACTTTGCCTGTGAGTCGCTGGCCGTTGCGCCGGCATGCCGTGGCGATCAGCGTCATCGTCCTCGTGTCGGTACTGAACGGGCGGTGGATGGCGGGTCCCGGGCCGGCCGTCACGCCCTACGTCGACGCGCTGACCACCTGGGCGAGCTGCTTCGCCACGTGGCTGGTCGCCCGTAAAGTACTCGAGAACTGGCTGTACTGGATCGTGATCGACCTGGTCGCCGCCGCGCTCTACTTCTCGCAGGGCCTGCGCGCGACGACGGTGCTGTTCGTCGTCTACGCGTTCATGGCGGTGCGGGGTTACCTCGAATGGCGCCGGGACCTGCGCGGAGGAGCGCCGGCCGAGGGGGGCACGGCCCATGCCTGAGATCTCCGCGGACCGCTGGAGGGCGCTCGAGGGCGAGGCGCGCCGCGCGCTGGCGGCGCACCCTGTCACGCAGCCACTCGCGGAGGCGCGCTTCACCGTCGAGACCGGCGGCCTCAGCAACCATGCGTGGCGTGTCGACGGCGCAGAGGAGTACTGTTTCGTGCGCCTGAGTCCGCCCGACGCGGCGCGCCTCGGCGTGGACCGCCACAGCGAGTGTCGCCTGCTGGCCCGCGTCGCCGAGGCCGGGCTCGCGCCGACGGTCGTGCGCTGCGACCCGGAGCGCCGCCTGCTCGTCACGCGCCACCTCGCGGGCGGGGCCCTCCCTCACGAGGCCGTCCACGAGCGCGGGCTGATCGAGTCCGTCGCGGCCGTCCTGCGCACGCTGCATGCGTTGCCCGTGCCGACAGGGGTGCAGACGGTCGATTTCGCCGCGCAGGCGATCAGCCTCGAGCGCCAGTGCGCGTCGTGGCGGCCCTCGGACGAAGTCCTGCGCATCAAGGCGGATTTTGCCTTCCGCGTGCTCGCGCGCAGCGGGCGACGCCCGACCCTGTGCCACAACGATCTGCACCACCGGAACCTCCTGCGTTCCGGGGGACGGCTCTGGCTGGTCGACTGGGAGTACGGCGGCGTCGGGGACCCGATCTACGACTTCGCGTCCTTCCTGTGCCAGCACGACTGCAGTGCGCAGGAGCGCGAGTGGCTGAGCGCAGCGTATGGGCCCACGGCGTTCGCGGCCGGGCAACTCGAAGCCGCCTGCTGGGCGTTCGATTACGTCCAGTGGCTCTGGTACCGGGCATACCCAGGCAGCGGTCCCGCCGACCCGGTCTACGCGGCCCGCGCCGAGGCCCTGGAGCGGCGCCTGCACGCCGGCGCCCCGGCCTGAGCGCCCCGATCGGCGGCGCGACCGGGAGTGCTTCCCGGGCGGCACAAACCGAGGATGCACGACTCTTCCCGCGCTGCAATAATCGGCGGCCGTCTGAATTCGAGGTGTGAGCATGGCGAAGATGTTGGTGACCGATCGTGAGGGCAAGCTGCACGAGATCGAGGGCCGCACCGGGCTCAAGATCATGGAGACCCTGCGCGAGTATGAGTACGGCGTGACGGCGATCTGCGGCGGCCTGTGCTCGTGCGCGACCTGCCACATCTTCGTCGACCCGCAGTGGGTCGGCCGGCTGCCGACGCCCCAGTCCGATGAAAAGGACCTGCTGGTCGAGTTGCAGCATTACGACCCGGCGCGCTCGCGCCTCAGCTGCCAGGTGGAATTCACCGAGGCGCTCGACGGGCTGCCGCTGACGCTGGCCGAAGACGAGTAGTCGCCGGCCGAACGGGCCTGCGCGGGCCGGACAATATCCGTCAGACTTGCTGGTTACCGTCACCGTTGACTTTTTTTTCCGGGGCCGCCATCCTGCGCCGCACCCTGGCACCGCGGTGACTGGATGACCTCCCGTTCGGCGCAGAGTCCCTTTCCACTGGCTCCGGAGCCCGCCGGCTGGCAGGCCCAGAAGAGCGCGTCCACGCGCCTGCAGATCGTCGAGGCGGCGCTGCGCTGCTTCGTCGAGCACGGCTACGGTGGCACCACCACCACCGAGATCATCGCCAAGGCCGGCCTGTCGCGCGGTGCGATGCTGCACCACTTCCCGTCGAAGACCGACGTGGTCCGCGCCGCGGTCGAGCACCTGCACGCCAAGCGGCTCAAGGCGTTCCGCAAGGCCATCGACCAGTTGCCGCACGACGGGACGCGCGCCCGGCGCGCGCTAGAGGCCTATCTCGATCACGTCCGCCATCCGCTGTACGCGGCGTTCCTCGAGTTGTGGATCGCCGCACGCACCGATCCGGAGCTGCGCAGCATCCTGCAGCCCGCCCACGAAGCGTTCGAGCGCGAGTGGAACCGCATCGCGCAGGACCTCTGGCCGGAAAGCGGGGATTCCGGCGCCAGCTTCGACCTCGTCCTCGACCTCGTCCGCTGCATGATGGACGGCATCGCCGTGCGCGGCCTCACCGGCGACCTCGGCGGACGCGAGCAGCGCATCGTTTCCTTCCTCGAAGCGCGGCTGAGCGAACCCGCCAGCCTGCGCCCCGGCGCGCCCTGACCCGGGCGCGATTCGCATGCACCCCCTGTGGAGAAGAGCATGAACCCCTACGTTCGACTCGACGTGCAGGACCACGTCGCCACCCTGACGTTCAATCGTCCGGACTCCTTCAATGCGTTCGATCTCGGCATGGCGCGGGCGCTGCTCGATGTCGCGCTGAGCTGCGAGCACGACGAGCGCGTGCGCGCCGTGCTCGTCACCGGCGCCGGCAAGCACTTCTGCTTCGGCGGCGATCTCAAGGGCATGAGCGAGCAGGGCGACGGCGTATCGCGCTACCTCAACGAGCTGACGACGTACGTCAACGGCGCGATCGCCTGCTTCACGCGCATGCGCGCACCCGTGGTCGCGGCCGTCAACGGGACGGCGGCGGGCGCCGGCGTGGGCGTGGCCTGCATGGCCGACCTCGCGATCGCGGGTCAGGGCACGAAGTTCTCGCTGGCCTATACCGGCGTGGCGCTCGCGCCGGACTGCGGCACCTCGTTCCTGTTGCCGCGCATCGTCGGGCGTCGTCGTGCGCTCGAACTGATGCTGCTCAACCGCGTGCTGACGGCCGACGAGGCGCTGCAGTGGGGTCTCGTCAACCAGGTCGTCGCGGATGCGGAACTGCTGCCCACCGCGCAGGCCCTGGCCGCGCGACTCGCCGCCGGTCCGCTCGACTCGTACGGCGCGGTCAAGCGCCTGATGGAGGCCGGCGACCCCGGCATCGAAGGACACATGGCCCTCGAGGGCCGCGCCATCGCCGCGCGGGCCGTGAGTGCCGAGGGCCGCGAGGGCGTGAGCGCCTTCCTCGCCAAGCGCAAGGCCCGGTACACCTGATCACCGATTCACCAACGATTCATCGCAGGGGACACCGACATGACCGACGCATTCATCTTCGATGCCGTCCGTACGCCGCGCGGCCGCGGCCGGCCCGACGGCTCGCTGCACCCGATCACGCCGATCCAGCTCGCCGCGCAGGCGCTGGCGGCCTTGCGCGACCGCAACCAGCTCGATACGAAGGCGGTCGACGACGTGATCCTCGGCTGCGTCTCGCCGATCGGCGAGCAGGGCGCGGACATCGCGCGCGTCGGCGCGATGGTGGCCGGCTACGATGAATCGGTGCCCGGCAAGCAGATCAACCGCTTCTGCGCTTCGGGCCTCGAGGCCGTGAACACCGCCGCGGCGGCGGTGATGTGCGGGCAGTCCGACCTCGTGGTCGGCGGCGGCGTCGAGTCGATGTCGCGCATCCCGATCGGCGCCGATGGTGGCGCCTGGGTCGCCGACCCGCAGGTCTCCTGGCATCACTACTTCATCCCACAGGGCATCAGCGCCGACCTGATCGCGACGCTCGACGGCCACAGCCGCGAGATGGTCGACAGTTACGCGGTGGAGAGCCAGCGTCGCGCCGCCGCCGCGCAGGCCGCGGGTTACTTCGACAAGTCGGTCGTGCCCGTCAAGGACGTCATCGGCCAGGTCGCGCTGGCGAAGGACGAGTACCTGCGGCCGGGCACGACCCTCGCGGACCTGATGAAGCTCAAGCCGGCGTTCACGCAGATGGGCGAGGAAGGCGGCTTCGATGCGGTGGCGATGCAGCGCTATCCGCAGGTCGAATCGATCAACCACGTGCACACGGGCGGCAACTCGAGCGGCATCGTCGACGGTGCGGCGGCCGTGCTGGTCGGCAGCCGGAAGGCGGCGAAGAAGGCCGGCCTGCAGCCCCGCGCGCGCATCCGCGGCTTCGCGTCGATCGGCAGCGAGCCGACCATCATGCTGACCGGGCCGGCTGCGGCGTCACGCAAGGCGCTGAAGAAAGCGGGCATGAAGCCCGCCGACATCGACTTGTGGGAGATCAACGAGGCGTTCGCCTCGGTCGTGCTGCGCTTCATGCGCGACATGGACATCCCGCACGACCGCACCAACGTCAACGGAGGCGCGATTGCGCTCGGCCACCCGCTCGGCGCCACCGGCGCGATGATCCTCGGCACCGTGCTCGACGAGCTCGAGCGCCGGGACTTGTCCACTGCCCTCGTGACGCTTTGCGTCGGCGCGGGCATGGGCACCGCGACGATCATCGAGCGCGTCTGACACGCCGTCTCTCCGCACCAGGACACAGAACATGACCCAGAACATCCGTTATTCCGTCGACGGCGACGGCATCGCGCTGCTGCAGATCGACGTGGTCGGTCGCCCGATGAACGTGCTGACCCCCGAGTTCAGCCAGGACCTCGCCACCTGCATCGACCGGCTCGCCGCCGATCCGGCCGTGAAGGGCGCGGTGATCGCCTCGGCCAAGTCCGCCTTCGTGGCGGGCGCCGACATCAAGGACATGGTTGGCGCCTACGACCGCGGCATCAAGGCGCCGGAGGCAGCCGAATTCAGCCTCGCGATCAACAAGCTGTTCCGCCGGCTCGAGACCTGCGGCAAGCCGGTGGCGGCTGCGATCAACGGCATTGCGCTCGGCGGCGGCTTCGAACTGGCGCTCGCCTGCCACTACCGCGTGCTGGAGGATGGCCCGAAGGCCGGCGTCGGCCTGCCGGAAGTGAAGATCGGCCTGCTGCCGGGCGGCGGCGGGACGCAGCGCGTGCCGCGCCTCATCGGCGTCACCGAGGCACTGAAGCTCATCACCGAGGGCCGGCAGCTCGGCGCGGCCGATGCGCTCAAGAAGGGACTGGTGCACGAGATCGCGCCGCTCGACCAGATCGTCGAGCGGGCCCGGCAGTGGATCCTGAAGGGCGGTGAAGGCGTGCAGCCCTGGGACAAGAAAGGCTATCGCGTGCCGGGCGGGGCTGGCCAGGCGACGCCGGGCGCCTTCCAGACCTTCATGGCAGGCACGGCGCTCACCGCGAAGAGCACGCAACGCAACTATCCCGCGCCGCTCGCGATCCTCTCCTGCGTGTACGAAGGCTGCCAGGTGCCGATCGACAAGGGCCTCAGGATCGAGTCGAGCTATTTCGGCCAGCTGCTGGCGGGACCCGTCGCGCGCAACCTGATGCGCACGATGTTCGTGAACAAGGGACTGGCGGACAAGCTCGCGCGGCGTCCGTCGGCCCCGCCGAAGTCGCAGGTGCGTCGCCTCGGCATGCTCGGCGCGGGCATGATGGGCGCGGGCATCGCCTACGTCTCGGCGCTCGCCGGCATCGAGGTCGTGCTGCTCGACTCGACGCTCGAAGCGGCCGAGAAGGGCAAGGGCTATTCGAAGGCGCTGCTCGCCAAGGACGTCGAGAAGGGCCGGCGCTCGCAGGCCGACGCCGAAGCGATCCTCGCGCGCATCAGGACCACCACCAGCTACGACGATCTCGCCGGGTGCGACCTCGTGGTCGAGGCGGTGTTCGAGAACCGCGAGATCAAGGCCGACGTGACGGCGAGGACCGAGGCGGTGATCTCGAAGGCGTCGGTGTTCGCGAGCAACACCTCGACGCTGCCGATCACGGGCCTCGCACAGGCGTCCAAGCGCCCGTCGCAGTTCATCGGCATCCACTTCTTCTCGCCCGTCGACAAGATGCCGCTGGTGGAGATCATCGTCGGCAAGAAGACGTCGGAAGAGACCATTGCCCGCGCGCTCGACTACGTCGGCCAGCTGCGCAAGACGCCGATCGTCGTCAACGACAGCCGCGGCTTCTACACCAGTCGCTGCTTCGGCACGTTCGTCTACGAAGGCATCGCGATGCTGCAGGAGGGCGTGAGCCCGGCCCTGATCGAGAACGGCGCGAAGATGGCCGGCATGCCCGTCGGCCCGCTTGCGGTTGCCGACGAGGTGACCATCGACCTGCAGTGGAAGGTGATCAAGCAGACCGAGGCGGACCTCGGCAAGCGCTTCGACAAGCCGGTCGCCTACGACACCGTGCAGAAGTTCGTGGAGGTGCTGAAGCGCCCCGGCAAGCGCTTCGGGGCGGGTTTCTACGAGTATCCGGCCGACGGCAAGAAGTTCCTTTGGCCGGGCCTCGCCGAGCACTTCCCGCTGGCGCACGAGCAGCCGGACGTCGAGGAAGTGAAGAAGCGCGTCCTCTACCGGCAGGCGCTCGAGGCGGCCCGCTGCATGGAAGAGGGTGTGGTCACTACGGCATCCGAGGCCGATCTCGGCTCGATCCTCGGCTGGGGTTATCCGGCCTGGACGGGCGGCACGCTCTCGTTCATCGACACCGTCGGCATCCGCAACTTCGTCGCCGAGTGCGACCGGCTCGCGAAGAAGTACGGCAAGCGCTTCAAGCCGTCCAAGTGGCTGCGCGAGCGTGCCGAGCGCAACGAGCCGTTCTACCCGGTGGCCGGCTGATGGCCCTGCCGTCGCAATTCGCCGGGAGGCTGTCGCTCCCGGTGATCGGCTCGCCGCTGTTCATCGCCTCGCAACCCGAACTGGTGCTCGCGCAGTGCAAGGCGGGGATCATCGGCTCGTTCCCGGCCCTCAATGCCCGGCCGCCCGAACTGCTGAACGACTGGTTGTCGCGCATCGACGCCGAACTCGCCGCCTACGCGAAGGCGAACCCGGGCCTGCCGGTCGCGCCGTATGCCGTCAACCAGATCGCGCACGTGAGCAACGACCGGCTCGAGCGCGACATGCGGGTCTGCGTCGAGCACAAGGTGCCGCTGATCATCACCAGCCTGCGACCGCCCCGCGAGATCGTCGAGGCCGCGCATTCGTACGGCGGGCTCGTGTTCCACGACGTCATCAACGTCAAGCACGCGCGCAAGGCCGTCGAGCAGGGCGTCGACGGCATCATCGTGGTCTGCGCGGGGGCGGGCGGTCACGCGGGCACCGGCAGTCCGTTCGCGCTGGTGCGCGAGATCCGGCAGTTCTTCGCCGGGACGCTGGTGCTCGCCGGTGCCATGTCGAGCGGCGCGGACGTCTTCGCCGCGCTGGCGCTGGGTGCGGACATGGCGTACATCGGCACTCGCTTCCTCGCGACGACCGAAGCGCACGCGCTGCCGGAGTACAAGCAGATGCTGGTCGACTCCGGTTCGGACGACATCGTGTACACGTCGCTCTTCACCGGGGTGAAGGGCAACTACCTGAAGAAGAGCGTGGCCGCGACCGGCTTCGATCCGGACAACCTGCCCGAGGCCGACAAGTCGAAGATGAACTTCGGTTCCGGCGGCAACATGGACAAGAAGGCGTGGCGCGACATCTGGAGCGGCGGACAGGGCGTGGGCAACATCCACGACATCCTGCCGGCCGGCGAGGTGGTCGCGCGCATGGTGCGCGAATACGCGGACACGAAGCGTCGCATGTGCGCGGCCTGAGCCGCGCGTGAAGGAGAATCGGATGTCGGTATCGTTCGACCTGACGGACAAGGTGGCGGTGGTGACGGGCGCGAGCCGCGGCATCGGCGAGGCCATCGCGAAGGCCTTTGCGGAGCATGGCGCGCAAGTGGTCGTCTCGAGCCGCAAGCAGGACGGCTGCGATGCGGTGGCGACGGCGATCAACGCGGCGGGCGGCAAGGCGACGGCTGTTGCGTGCCACATCGGCGACATGGCCGCCCTGGGCCAGCTCTTCGATACCGTGACGTCGCGGTTCGGCCGCGTCGACGTGCTGGTCAACAACGCCGCGACCAACCCGTACTACGGCCACATCCTCGACACCGACCTCGGTGCGTTCCAGAAGACCGTGGACGTCAATATCCGCGGCTACTTCTACGCCTCGGTGCTGGCCGGCCGCATGATGCGCGAGCAGGGCGGCGGCTCGATCATCAACGTCGCCTCGGTGAACGGCATCCGTCCGGGGCCGATGCAGGGCATCTATTCGATCACCAAGACGGCGGTGATCGGCATGACCAAGTCGTTCGCGAAGGAATGCGGGCCGCACGGCATCCGCGTCAACGCGCTGGTGCCGGGCCTGATCCGCACCAAGTTCGCCGGCGCGCTGCTGTCGGACGCCGAGCAGTTGCAGCACTACATCGGCACGAATCCGCTCGGCCGCGTCGGCGAGCCGGTGGAACTCGCGGGCGCCGCCCTGTTCCTCGCCTCGGGCGCGTCGAGCTACGTCACGGGGCACTGCCTCGCCGTCGACGGCGGCTTCCTGGTCTGACCGGCACCGGACGATGACGGAGCGCCGGCCCGCGCGGGCGGCGTGAGCAAGCATGGGCAGCGCGTTCGAGTCCTTGTTGTTCTGGCTGGTGGATGCGCTGGCGTGGGTGGGACTCGGGGCCCTCGTCCTCCTGCCACTCCTGCTGTTGCGACGACTGCGAGGCGGCGGCCGACGCTGGGTGTGGGTGCTGCCGGCGCTGGCGGCCGTGGCATTCGTCGCCTGGGGCGCGATGTCCTACCGCGGCTTCGAGCAGGACTGCGCGACCACGGCACGCGTCGAAACGTCGATGCCGGCCGGCGTGCGTGCGGTCGGCATCGCGATCGACGCGCCGCCGGGTGAATGGTGGCACGAGTTCCATTGGGACGCGGTGATCGAGTCGGGTGGGGCGAGCTTCGTCGACGTGGACGGCACGCGCTGGTGTGCCGGCCCGCCCGTCGCGCCGGGCGTGTCCCAGTTTCCACGGCAGCGCGATTGCGCGGCGTATTCCGGCAGGACGCCCGAGTTCATCGTCCACGTTCGCGCGCCCGAGCGGATCGCGGGTCGCTGGCACGCGCCGGAGTATCGGCTCGTGCTCGAGGTCGAGGAACGCGCGACCGGCACGATCCGCGCCCGCGCGACCGATCGGGTCTACGGCGGAGGCGTCGTCGGTTTCGTCCAGCGGGCGATCCGCGGCGGCGACCAGGACTATGCGCGGCTGGGTTGTGGCTACGCTGCCGATGGGATCGGGCCCTGGCGTCCCACGCTCAGCAGCCGTCCCGAATTCGCGGCCTACCGCCGCGCCGACCGTGCGCTGGTCGCCGCGGCGGTCATCGCTTCGGAGCAGGCGGCGGCGGCATCGACCTCCGTCGTGCCGTGAAGAGCCGCCGGGAGTTCATGATTCATGCGGGACTCGGGGCCGGGGCCCTGATGCTCGCGGGCTGCGCGACACAACCAGGAGGCGAGCGGATGTACGGACTGATCGGCAGGATGCGGGCCGTGCCGGGCCAGCGCGACGCGCTGATCCGGATTCTCGTGGAGGGTGTGGCGGGCATGCCGGGTTGCCTGAGCTACGTCGTGGCGCAGGATCCGACAGACGCCGACGCGCTCTGGGTCACCGAAGTCTGGGACAGCCAGGACAGTCATCACGCGTCCCTGGCGCTGCCGTCCGTGAAGGATGCGATCACGCGGGGTCGTCCCCTGATCGCCGGGTTCGACCAGCGGTTCGAGACGGTGCCGGTCGGCGGCCAGGGATTGCCCCTGTCCAGTCGCTGAGAACGCGCAACCAAGCGCGCCGGCCCTCGCGGGGTCAGTGCGGGGGCTCGATCCGCGCGTGGATGCCCGGCACCTGCATCAGGGCCGCCGATCCGTACAACCGGTGATATTCCGGCACCCGTTCGCCCTGCGCCACCGTCGGGTCGGTGGCGACGAGGGCCTGGGCTTCGGCAACGTCCGACACCGCGAAGACGAACAGGCCTCGCCAGCCGTCGACCTGATCCAGCGGGCCGGCGAACACCAGTTTGTCCGCCTCGGTCAGGCGCCGCATGTTGTCGAAATGGCCGCGGAACATGGCATCGCGCTCCGGGCCGTCGGGCACCCGGTGCGGGCCCGTCTTCAGGACCGCCAGCACGTAGTTGCGCATGCCGCGCTCGTCCGCGCCGAGTGATTTCGCCAGCGCGGGATCGTACGTCGCGGCGGGTGCCGTCGGGATCTCCGCCCCGAGGGCCAGCGGCTGGATGAGCAGCAGTCCGGCGATCGTCAGCAGGATTCGTGGCATGGCGTGTTCCTCGCCCCGTGCGGCGGGACCTATGGTAGCGTCTCCGTTGGCGTACGATGCGCCGGCCGCTCGCCGCCGTCGCGACGTCACGGGAGGTTCGCACTTGAGCCAGCGCGAGCAACTCAGCCTGTACGTGCCGCTGCCCGCGAGCGACGTGCTCGAATCGGTGCGGCGCATCCTCGACCCGGTGCAGCATGCCCTGATCCCGGCGCACGTCACGCTGTGTCGCGAGGACGAACTGGCGGGAGTGCCGTCCGACGTCCTGCGTCGCCGGCTGGAGCAACTGCCGCCCGGGCCACTTGCGATGGTGTTCGGCACGCCCGAACGCTTCGATGGCCACGGCGTGCAGCTGAAATGCCTCGACGGTGACCGCGCATTCCAGGCGCTGCGCCAGCACGTGCTCGGCAACCAGCTCGCGCGCCGCCTGCCGCCCCACATCACGCTGGCGCATCCGCGCAATCCGGCGCCGGCCGATGCCGATCTCGCGTCGGTCGAGCGGGTCACGGCGCCGGTGCGCGTCGAATTCCGCGTCGTGCGCTGGATCCGGCAACAGCCGGGTGAGCCCTGGGAAGTGGTCGAGTCCTTTCCGCTCGCCGGGAAGCCCTGACGTCGATCGCGTCGGGGTGCGAGGCGATCCTCGAGCGATGCGTTATGCTCGCCGGGTCGCGTTGCGATGAACGGGCCATGGATGGGGAGGAATCATGTTGCGCAGCGTGCTCGGAATCGTGTTGGGTTGCGTGGCCTGGGTCGCCGTGGCGACGCTGGGCAACCTGGTGTTGCGCGGCGTGATCGACGGCTATGCGGCCGTCGAAGGCAGCCTGGCGTTCAACCTGCCGATGCTGATCGGCCGGCTGCTCGTGGGCTTGGCCGCGACGCTCGCCTCCGGCTACGCCGTGGCCACCGTGTCCGGCGGGCGCAAGTTGGCGACGCGGGCGTTCGCGGTGCTGTTGCTGCTGGCCTTCATTCCCATGCACGTGCAGCTCTGGGCGAAGTTCCCGCCCTGGTACCACGGACTGTTCCTCGCGTCCCTGCTGCCACTGGCGCTGGTCGGCGCGCATTTCGCGTCGAGCCAGCGCGCTCCGCGGTCAACGACCGCGAACTGAGCGTCGTCGAATCCCTGGACCTGGGAGGATCGCCATGCCCACATCCACCGTCCGCCTGCATCGCGTCCTGCGTGCGCCGCCCGAGCGCATCTATCGCGCCTTCCTCGATGCCGAGGCGATGGCCAAGTGGCTGCCGCCGCATGGGTTCACGGCCAAGGTGCATCACATGGACGCGCGCGTCGGCGGCAGCTTCCGCATGTCGTTCACCAACTTCACGACGGGCCAGAGCCACAGCTTCGGCGGCGAGTACCTCGAGCTCGTGCCGAACCAGTCCTTGCGCTACACCGACAAGTTCGACGACCCGGCCCTGCCGGGTACCATGCAATGCTCGGTCTCGCTGCGCCCGGTGCTCACGGGTACCGAGGTCTCGATCGTGCAGGAGGGCATCCCCGAGCAGATCCCGGTCGAGATGTGTTACCTCGGCTGGCAGGAGTCGCTGCAATTGCTCGCGCTGCTGGTCGAGCCCGAGATTCGCCAGTGACGCCGATGTCGCGCCGGGCGAGTGGCTGACGCTTGCCGCGATTCGTCGGCCTGCTGCGCGGGGTCAACGTGGGCAAGGGTCGGCGCGTGCCCATGGCCGACCTACGTCACCTGCTGACGCAGCACGGTTACGGTGACGTGCGCACGCTGCTCAACAGCGGCAACGTGGTGCTGGCCAGTCGGCGCACCTCCTCGGCAGCGGTGGCGAAGGACCTGGCGGCGCGCATCGCCGACGAATGGCAGGTCGCGGTGCCCGTCGTCGCGAAATCGGCGCGGGAATTCGACGCCATCGTGGCCGAGTGTCCGTACCGCGGAGAGGCGCTCGACGCGTCGCGCGTGCTGGTGGTGTTTGGCCAGGACGCGACCGCGCTGCAGGCACTGGAGCCTTTGCTCGCCCTGGCGGAGTCGGGAGAATTCCATCTCGGCGAGCGGGCAGCGTTCCTGTATTGTCCTCACGGCATCCTGGCGAGCCGGGTCGCCGACGCGCTGCTCGGCAAGCCCGGTCGGGGCGTCACGACCCGCAACTGGGCGACGACCCGCAAGCTCCAGGCCCTGCTGCAGTCGTGAGTCCGCCGTCCGAGGCCCCGCATGCGCATCGTTCCGCCGAACCGCGTCACACGCTCCTACGTGCAACGTCTCGCTGGCCCGGCGTCCGCCGTCTTTCCGCTGCTGTGCCCCGTGCGGGAGGCCGAGTGGATCGTCGGCTGGGACCCGCGGCTGGTGGTCACGGCGTCGGGGGTGGCCGAGCCGGATTGCGTGTTCGTGACGGAAGCATCGCCCCACGAGGCGCTCTGGTACGTCACCCGCCACGAGCCGTCGGCCGGTTTTGTGGAGATGATCAAGATCACACCGGGCGTGACCGCTTGCCGGCTCACCATCCAGGTGCGCGACGTCGCGACTGGCTGCGAGGCCGAAGTGACGTACCTGCACACGAGCCTCGGTGCGGCGGGTGATGCCTTCGTGGCCGCGTTCACCGAGGACCACTACAGGACATTCATGCAGGACTGGGAAGCCCGCGTGAATCACTTCCTGCGGCACGGTGTCGCGCTCGGAGCCCCACGCCCATGAAGATGGCGTTGCTGGTGATCGACGTGCAGCGCGGCCTGTTCGACGGCGATCCGCGGCCTGCCGAAGCCGAGCCCGTGATCGGACGCATCAACCAGCTCGTGCAGCGCGCGAGGGTGCTCACCGTGCCGGTGATCTGGATCCAGCACGAACGGCCGGGCACGCCGCTCGAGCCGGGCAGCGAGGCGTGGCAGCTCGCGCGCGGCCTCGACTCCGCGCCGGACGATCTCTACGTGCGCAAGACCACGCCCGATTCCTTCCAGGGCACCGACCTGCAGGCACGTCTCGACGCCGGGCGCGTGCGCCACGTGGTCGTGTGCGGCTACGCCAGCGAGTTCTGCGTCGACACGACGGTGCGACGTGCCGCGGCCCTCGGTTACGCCGTCACGCTCGCGTCGGATGCGCACACGACGCACGACAAGCCCCACGCCAGCGGCATCGCCATCCGCGCGCACGAGAATGCGACGCTGCCCGAGATCACGAGCTTCGGCCCGACGATCCGGGCCCTGCCCGCCGCCGAGGTCTTTCCCGCGGCCCCGCTGCCGATCAAGACGTGCCCCTTGTGCGGCCAGCCGAACGACTGTCGTCCGGCCGACACGGGCGAGTTCGGCTCGCCCTGCTGGTGTCGCGAGGTGCAATTCAGTGCCGAGTTGCTGGCGCGCGTGCCGCCGGCCAGCGCCGGTCGAGCCTGCATCTGCCGGCGTTGTGCGGAATCGGACCGGCCGGAGCCCGCGGCATGAGTCGGGGCCTGCCCACGTCCGCGCAGGAATTCGCCACGCGGCATCGTGCCTATGGGCAGCGTCGCACCGTCGTGGCCTTGCTCGGCTGGGTCCCGCTGCTCGTGCTCTACGTGTTCTCGCACACGAAGTACCTGCGGCCCTACGTGCCCGACTCGAAGGGCCTGGCCGTGGTCGTGCTGATCGTCATCCCACTGGCCTGGCTGCTCGGCATCGCCTGGGCCTACCGTCGCGTCGGGCCCGGCGTGCACGGTCTCGTGTGTCCCGGCTGCCACGCCCGTCTCGTGGACGACGCGTACAAGTCCGCCGCGGCCACCGGGCGCTGCGCCCGATGCCAGGTCACGGTGGTCGTCGACGCGGCAGCGCCGACGGGTACGCCGGACGCGGCATGAGTCGTCTGGCGTCCCGATCCACGACCCCGCTCGAGATCCGTGCGCTCGATCCGGCGTCGCCGGCCGCGCGCCGGTTCCTCGAGGGGTCGGATGCCTACCTCGCGAGCTTGTATCCCGCCGAGAGCAACCACCTCGACGACGTCGAAGCCCTGCGCCAGCCCAACGTGCATTTCGTCGGCGGCTACGAAGGCGATGAATTGCGCGCCTGCGGAGCGGTCAAGCTGCTCGAGGACGACGGCCGCTACGGCGAGGTCAAGCGCGTATTCGTGCCGGACTCGCAACGCGGGCGCGGCTACTCGAAGCAGGTCATGTGGCACCTCGAGGAATTCCTGCGCGCCAACGGTGTGCGCGTCGCCCGGCTCGAGACCGGCGTACGGCAGGTCGAGGCGCTGGCGCTCTACCGAGGGCTCGGCTACCGCGAGCGCGGACCGTTCGGTGCCTACCGGCCCGATCCCCTCAGCGTGTTCCTGGAAAAGGACCTCGCGCCGTGACGGCTCACTTCTTCTCGGTCTGCTTGGCGACCGCCTCGGCGCGGGCCTTCACGGCCTCCGCGTCGCCGAGGTAGCGGCTCGCGACCGGCTTGAGGTTCGCGTCCAGCTCGTACAGCAGCGGCACGCCCGTCGGGATGTTCAGCTCGACGATGTCGGCATCCGACATGCCATCGAGCATCTTCACCAGCGCGCGCAGGCTGTTGCCGTGCGCCGCCACCAGCACGTTGCGACCGGCCTTCAGCTCCGGTGCGATGCGGCTGTTCCAGCACGGCAGCACGCGGGCCAGCGTGTCCTTCAGCGACTCGCAGGCCGGCAGTTCCGCGGCCGGCACGCCGGCATAGCGCCGGTCGAAGCGCGGGTGCTGGCGATCGTCGAGGGCCAGCGGCGGTGGCGGGATGTCGTAGCTGCGGCGCCAGATTTTCACCTGCTCCGCGCCGTGCTTCTCGACCGTCTGCGTCTTGTTGAGCCCCTGCAGGGAGCCGTAGTGACGTTCGTTGAGCCGCCAGGTGCGCTCCACCGGCAGCCACATCAGGTCCATCTCGTCGAGCGCGATCCACAGCGTGCGAATGGCACGCTTCAGCACCGACGTGAATGCGATGTCGAAGGCGATGCCCTCGGCCTTCAGCAGGCGCCCGGCTTCACGCGCCTCCTGCAGTCCCTGCTCGGACAGGTCGACGTCGATCCAGCCGGTGAAGAGGTTCTCGAGGTTCCAGATGCTCTGGCCGTGGCGCAGCAGGAGGAGTTTGCCGGTGCTCATGGGGATCGTCGCAGGAGGGGGGAGGAACGTTTATAGCAACCCGCCGGGCGCCGGGCCAGAGTGGAAAATCCACCCGGGCCCGGGCCGGCGGAAGGATGGTCGTGCGGGGGGGGCTTCGTCAGGCTTCCGTCGCCACGAGGCGGCGCACCGCCTGCAGGGCCACCGAGAGCGAGGCGAAGTCGACGTTGGCCGGCTGCGCGCGGATATCGCCGATCACCCCGCGGGCGTGCGCGGCGCTGGCGGCGTGCACCTGCAGCCACTTCGACATCGCCTTCGCGGCGTCGCGCTCGCGCGTCTCATCGAGCAGGCGTTGCGCGAGGCCGCGGTGCACGAGGTAGACCGCTTCGCGCAGGCTGCCGCGTGCGACCGCGTGCCAGTGGCCGCTCGTGTCCAGCGACTCGACGCGGCTGCGCACCCAGTCGAGGCCGAACTCGGCGCCGATGCCGAAATAGGCGCGGGCCGCGGCTTCGACCGTCAGCTTGCGGGCGGCCGCCAGTTCGACGATGTCCGGCGCGCACTGCAGCGCCGAGCAGGCGGCGATGCGCCGCGCGAGGTCGGCGGGCACGTTGGCCGCGGCGAGCTCGGCGCTGCGCGCCTCGAACGCCTCGCGTTCCATGCCCTGCAGCCATTGCAGCGGCGTGCGCGCGAGTTCACGCACGCTCGGGCGCAGCCGGCCGACCTGCGCGTCGATGCCGAGCGCGCCGCGGTGCCGCTGGATCAGCCAGTAGGTCACCTGCCGGATCAGGCCGAGGGTGTCCTGCACCATGGCGTACTGCACCGACGCCGCGACCTTGTTGTCGAGCGCCTCGATGGCATTCCACATCTCGCGCACGTCGAACACCTCGCGCGCGATCGAGTAGGCGCGCGCCACCGTCGCCGCGTCGGCGCCGGTGTCGGCCTGCGTGCGATGCACGAACGTCGGACCCATGCGGTTGACGATGCTGTTGGTCGTCGCCGTGGCGATGATCTCGCGACGCAGCCGGTGCTCCGGCATCAGCTTGCCGTACCGTTCCGACAGGCGCGGCGGGAAGTACCGGCCGAGCTCCTGCGAAAGATACGGGTCCTCCGGCACGTCCGACTGGATGAGCTGGTGGTTGAGCGCGATCTTCGCGTAGCTCAGCACCATCGCGAGCTCGGGGCGCGTGAGGCCCTGGCCCGCGCGGCTGCGCTCCTCGATCTCCTCGGCGCTCGGCAGGTACTCGAGCGCGCGGTCGAGCGTGCCCTCCAGTTCCAGCGCGCGGATGAAGTGCGCGTGCTCGCTCAGCCGCTCCGCCGCGTCGGCGTGCAGCAGGCTGATCGCCTGGCTCTGCAGGTAGTTGTCCCGCAGCACCAGCGCGCCGACCTCGTTGGTCATGGCGGCCAGCAGCTTGTTGCGCTCGGTCGTACCGAGGCGGGTCTTCTCCTGCACCGTCTTCAGCAGGATCTTGATGTTGACCTCGTGGTCGGAGCAGTCGACACCGCCCGAGTTGTCGACGAAGTCGGTGTTCATGCGCCCGCCGCGCAGCGAGTACTCGATGCGCCCGAGCTGGGAGCAGCCGAGGTTGCCGCCTTCGCCGACCACCTTGCAGCGCAGGTCGCGCCCGTCGACGCGCACGGCGTCGTTGGTGCGGTCGCCGACGGCCGAGTTCGCTTCCCAGGACGCCTTCACGTAGGTGCCGATGCCGCCGTTCCACAGCAGGTCGACGGGCAGACGCAGGATCGCGCGGATGACCTCGGTCGGCGTCGCCTTGGCGGTGTCGAGCCCGAGCAGCGTGCGTGCCTGCGGGCTCAGCGTGATCGACTTCGCGTCGCGCGGGAACACGCCGCCGCCCTTCGAGACCAGGCGCTTGTCATAGTCGCTCCAGGACGAACGCGGCAGGTTGAAAAGCCGCTCGCGCTCCTTGAAGCTGCGCGCCGGGTCGGGTTCCGGATCGAGGAAGATGTGCTGGTGGTTGAACGCCGCCACGAGCTTGATGTGCTTCGACAGCAGCATGCCGTTGCCGAACACGTCGCCGGCCATGTCGCCGATGCCCGCCACCGTGAAGTCCTGCGACTGGGTGTCGACGCCCAGTTCGCGGAAGTGGCGGCGCACGCATTCCCACGCACCCTTGGCGGTGATGCCCATCTTCTTGTGGTCGTAGCCGGCGGAGCCGCCCGAGGCGAACGCGTCCCCCAGCCAGAAGCCGTATTCGGCCGCGAGCGCATTGGCGACGTCCGAGAACGTGGCCGTGCCCTTGTCGGCCGCGACTACGAGGTACGGGTCGTCGGCGTCGTAGCGCACGACCTGCGCGGGCGGGATCACCGCCTTGCCGCGGACGTTGTCGCTCAGGTCGAGCAGGCCGCGGATGAACGTGCGGTAGCACTCGGTGCCCTCGCGCTGGACCTCGTCGCGCGCCGCCCCGCGGGGGATCTGCTTCGGGACGAAGCCGCCCTTGGCGCCGACCGGCACGATCAGCGTGTTCTTCACGTTCTGGGCCTTCATCAGGCCGAGCACTTCCGTGCGGAAGTCCTCGCGACGGTCCGACCAGCGGATGCCGCCGCGCGCCACCATGCCCATGCGCAGGTGCACGCCCTCGACGCGCGGTGAATACACCCAGATCTCGAACATCGGCCGCGGCTTCGGCAGTTCGGGCAGTGCCTTCGGGTCGAGCTTGAAGGAGAGGTAGGACTTCGGCTGGCCGTCGGCGGTGCGCTGGTAATGGTTCGTGCGCAGCGTCGCGAGCACCACGCCCCGGAACGCGCGCAGGATGCGGTCGTCGTCCGGGCTCGTCACGCCCTCGAGCGCCTCGTCCACGTCGCGGGCGAGTGCCTTCAGCTGCGACGTGCGCGTGGCCGGCTTCAGCGCCGGGTCGAAGCGCGCCTCGAACGTCCACACGAGTCGCGCGGCGACCTCCGTGTAACGCGCGAGCACCGATTCCATGTAGCGCTGGCTGAACGGGATGCCCGTCTGCAGCAGGTAGCGGCAGACCGCCCGCAGGACCACGGCCTGGCGCCAGTCGAGACCGGCGGCGATCACCAGGCGATTGAAGCCGTCGCTCTCGGCGCGACCGTCGCGGACGGCGTGGAAGGCCTGCTCGAAGCGCGGCCCGATCTGCTCCGGATCGAGTTCGCGGCCGCCGGCGTGGGTGACCTCGAGGTCCTGGATCCACAGCGCGCCGTTGCCACCGACGCGGTAGGGCCGTTCGTTCAGCACTCGCAGGTCGAAATTCTCGAGCAGGGGCAGCAGGTCCGACATGGCGAGCGGATCGCCGCGGCGGTACAGGCGCAGGTGCAGCGACTTGCGCGCGGCCTCGCCGCGGTGGAGCTGCAGGCCCACGCCGCCGGCGCCCTCCGGCAGCGCTTCGAGTTCCTGGATGTCGCCGATCGCGTCGGCCGGCGCCACGTCCTCCTGGTACGCGACCGGGAACGCCGTGGCGTACCGGTCGGCGAGTCGACCGGCCTGCTCGGCCGGCAGGCGCGCACGCAGTTCCTCGCGCAGCTGGTCGCCCCAGGTGCGCAGCGCCTCGCTGATCCGCCGCTCGATGCGGGCCACGTCCGCCGTCACCTCGCGCGCGGGATCCGTGCGCACCAGCGTCTGCAGGCGCGCCAGCGCGGACTCGGAGATCTGCACCTGGGATTCGAGCGCGGTGCCGGCGAATTCCTCACGCAGGATGCGTTCGATGCGGCCGCGGACCTGCGTGTTGTAGCGATCGCGCGGCACGTACAGCAGGCAGGAGAAGAAGCGCTGGTACGGGTCGCGGCGCGCGAACAGGCGCACGCGGCGGCGCTCGTACAGGTTGACGATGCCGCGGCAGGTGCGCAGCAGCTCGGACACGCTCGATTGGAACAGCTCGTCGCGCGGGTGGGCCTCCAGCACGTGCATGAGCGCCTTGCCGTCGTGGCTGACCGGCGACACGCCGATCTGGTCGATCACGCGCTGCACCTTGTGGCGCAGCAGCGGGATCTCGCGCGGGCTGGTGCTGTAGGTCGAGGAGGTGAACAGGCCGATGAAGCGCCGCTCGCCGGTCACCTCGCCGCGCGCATTGAAGGTCTTGATGCCGATGTAGTCGAGGTAGGTCGCGCGGTGGACCGTCGACACCGAGTTGGCCTTGGTGACGACCAGCAGCACCTGCTCGCGGCCGCGTCGGCGGATCTCGCCCTTCAGGATCGTGCTGCGCGGCGCGGCCCGGCCCTTGCCGGTGCGCAGCAGGCCGAGCCCGGAGCGGGGTACCGCGACCAGCCGGTCGGCCGACGCGCCGCGCTCGAGCCGGTATTCGCGATAGCCGAGGAACGTGAAGTGGTTGTCGGCGAGCCACTCGAGGAACTCGCTGCATTCGCTGCTCTCGCCGCGCGGCACGCCCGGCTCGTCGGCGAGCAGGCTGCGCGAAATCTCGAGCGCCCGCGCCCGCATCGCGGGCCAGTCCTCCACCGCGGCGCTCACGTCCTCGAGCGTCGCGAGGATGCGCAGTTCGAGCGTGGCAAGCGCGCCGGGATCCTCGGTGCGCGAGATGGCGATGTGCTGCCAGGATTCCATGCGGCCCTGGGGCGCATCGGAATCGCCGAGACTGGTGAGCCGGCCGCGACCGTCGCGCTGCGCGCGCAGCACCGGGTGCACCATCAGCTGGATCGCGAGTCCGCTGCCGGACAGCACGACCGCCAGCGAGTCGACCAGGAACGGCATGTCGTCGCCGACGAACTCGATCCAGGTGTGCGGCGATTCCCAGCCGTCGCGCTCGAGCGTGGGATTGAACACGCGCACGCGCGGCTGGCCCGGCTTGCGGGTCGCGCCGAACGCGAGGTGACCGGCGGCCGCGGCGGCCAATGACGCGGCGTCCGTCGCGCGCAGGTCGTCTTCGTCGACGCCGCGGTAATAGAGCTGGATGAAGTCGTCGAGGCCGACGGACTGGCGCGGCCGGCGCAGGGCGCGCGCGCGTTTGGCGATGTCGTCGATCAGGTGCTGCCGGGCGGCAGGAATCGTTCCGGGCATGTCGGGCATCCTGGTGTCCACCCGCTGGCGGGGCGGTTGTGGGGCGCGATTATATAGAGTGTGGGCGGCTCGGCCCGCCGGCCCCGCGGCTGGTGCAGCGCAAAACGTGACGGATCAGGGGTTGCGACGCGGACGGCGTCCCCGGGCCGGCTTGCGGCTGGACTGTCGGTTCCTGCGCAGGTCCTGGGCGAGGGCATCCGCCCGTTCCATCAGCACGCGCAGCAGGTGATCGAGCGACGAACGCTCCGGGGCGCTCAGGCTCTCGAGCAGGATGCGTTCGTACTCGAGCGCCACGGGCGCGACTTCCCGATAGACCACCGCGCCGGTCGACGACACGTGCAGCACCGAGCGGCGACGGTCGTCGGCGGCGACGCCGCGGCGGATCCGTCCCGCCTTGAGCAACTTGCTGACCGCGCGACTGACGGCCACCGCGTCCATGCTGGTCTTTTCCGCGACCTCGCGGGCCGACAAGCCCGGGTAGCGTGTCAGCACGGCGATGATCCGCCACTCCGGGATCGAGATGTTGAAGCGGTCCTCGTATGAGGTCGCGATCGCGGAGCCGAGCACGTTCGCGAGCACGGCGAGGCGGTAGGGCAGGAAACGCTCGAGATCGATGATGGGGGAGTTCACTCGACCAGCCTTCCGGTGGGCAGCCGTGAAGGTTACGAGTGTAATGATCGCGCCCCGGCCGGCGCCAGCGGATTCAGGGCCGGTGGGGTCGTGTCAAATACGCATGCGTCTGCATTTCTGCGAGACGACTTCGCGTGCGGTCGAACTCGAACACGAGCCGCTCGCCCTGGTAGAGCGCGTCGATCGGCGCCGCGGCCGACACCACCAGCTTGACGCTGCGATCGTAGAACTCGTCGACCAGCGCGATGAAGCGGCGCGCGGCGTTCTCGCGCGTGGCATCGAAGCGGGGCACCTGCGACACCAGCACCGTGTGGTAGTCGCGCGCGATCTCGACGTAGTCGGACTGGCTGCGCGGACCGTCGCAGATCGCGTCGAAGTCGAACCAGACGACGTCCTCGGTGCGCGCCCGCACGGGGATCGGCCGGTCCTCGACGATCAGCTGTCCGCCGGCCACGCCGGGGCCGCCCGCGATCGCGACGAACCGCTCGCGCATCAGGGCCTCCGCATCGGCGGCGCCGGCATCGACGTACAGCGGCGCCTTCTCGAGCTGGCGCAGGCGGTAGTCGAGTCCCGCGTCGACGTTCACGACCTCGGTGCAGCGCTCGATCAGGGCGATCGCCGGCAGGAAACGCGCCCGCTGCAGTCCGTCGCGGTACAGGTCCCCGGGGGGCGCGTTCGAGGTAAACACCAGCGTCACGCCGCCGTCGACCAGACCCTCGAACAGGCCGGAGAGCAGCATCGCATCGGCGATGTCGCTCACGAAGAGTTCATCGAGGCACAGCACGCGCATCTCGCGCGCGAACCCGGTGGCGATCTTCGCGAGCGGGTCCTCGGTGTCGGGCAGTTGCCGGAGCCGGCCGTGCACGTCCTTCATGAAGCGATGGAAATGCTCGCGCCGCGCCGGCACGGCGAGGCTCGCGTGAAAGAGGTCCATGAGGAAGGTCTTGCCGCGCCCGACGCCGCCCCAGAGGTAGAGACCCCGTCCGGGCCCCGTGTCGTCGCGGCGCATGCGACGCGACAGCGCTCCGAGCAGTCCGCCCGACGCCGCGGCATGGCGGTGCAGGCGATGCCGCAGATCTTCGAGGCGTTCGACGGCCTGCAGTTGCGCCGGGTCCGCCGCGTAGCCGTGCTGCTGCAGCGACGCGTCGTACGCCTTGCGCAGGTCGTGTCCGCCGCGGCTCATCGCGCGCTCAGGTCGCCAGTTCCGGGCGGTCGCGGAAATGCTCCAGCGCCTCCGGATTCGCGAGGGCGTCGGTGTTGCGAA
>JBGAHO010000042.1:0-36459 GCA_044226195.1 Steroidobacteraceae bacterium | reverse complement strand
GACATCTCGGCAGCCGTGATCTGGCGGTCTCAGCCCTGAGTCTCGTTACTCCGATCCGCCCCCGCCACCTCTCCATCCCCACCCGGCGCAATCTTCGTCGCCGCCCAGCGCCGCAGCTCCTGAATCTTCTCCGGCCCCGTCCTGGGATTTCGCACCACCGCCTCGATGCTGCGCATGAGTAGATCCGCCTCGGACTGAGGCGCATCCAGCTCGTGGTTCGGCACGCCCCACAGGTCGATCCGGTGCTCGCAGCGCTCGCCAAACCGCAGCACCGCGTGGAACCATCGCGGCCGTCGCCAGTTCCCGAGCACCAGGTCGAGCCCGGCCGCCGCGAGCGATACGGGGATCAGCATCAGGTCCAGCACCGCCTCCATGCCCAGCTTGATCTGGAACACGAGCACGTCGCGCAACAGGCGAAAGCGGGAAGGAGGCTTGGGCTGCTTGGTCATGGTCGCCCGTAAGTTTAATCGCGGCTAGCCGGCGAGTCGAAGCTGGCGCTGGATCTCTTCTTCGCGTGCGTCGTCGATGACGAGCATCACTTCATCCGGATCGACGATGGCCTCGTCGGTCACGAACACGCCCGTGAGCACGCTGTCCGGCCGCAGCTCGCCCTGCTCGAACAGCGCCCACATCTCCCGGGCGAACTCGGTGGCAAGCAGCTCCGGTGCAAAGCGGCCGAGCGTGGCGCGCAGGTTGTTGACGTCCCGCTCGAGCATCGCCCGTGCCCCGTTGTTGCCCGCGGCGTTGACCGCCTGCGGCAGGTCGATGATCACCGGGCCGTCGGGCGCCACCAGCACGTTGAACTCGGACAGGTCGCCGTGGATGAGCCCGATGCACAGCATGCGGACGATCTGCCGGATCAGGAAGCCGTGGTACTCGCGGGCGGTCTCGGCGGATAGGTCCACCTCGCCGAGACGCGGGGCCGGGTTACCCTCGGCGTCGGTCACCAGCTCCATGATCAGCACGCCGTCGAAATAGCCGTGCGGCCTCGGTACGCGCACGTCTGCGGCGACCAGCTGGTACAGCGCGTCCACCTCGGCGTTCTTCCAGGCGGCTTCCTGTTCCTTGCGCCCGAACCCGGTGCTCTTGCTGATGGCGCGGGCCTGCCGGCTGCCGCGCACCTTGCGTCCTTCCTGGTACTGCGCGCGCTTCTGGAAGCTCCGCTGCGCCATGTTCCGGTACACCTTGGCGCAGCGCGTCTGCTCGCCCGAGCGGACGACATAGACGGTCGCTTCCTTGCCGCTCTTCAGTGACAGGTGGACTTCGACGAGCACGCCGTCGTCGATCAACGGTTGCTGGCCGGGTGGGGTTTTCATGCGCGGGGGCGGGCGGGCGAGGGGCAGGGATCATACCCGCAATGCTGGCTCATCTGGCGAGCCTCCGCCGGGTCACAATAAGACTGTGGGCAGTCGGGAGGTCTTGAAAACCGACAACCCGACCTGATTTTGAAAGACGTGACGAGAGGAGCGCCGCTCCCGCCAGCCGACCCACCCGGGCACGGTGGTTCCCCCGGCAACCGGGGCACAGGGCCGAAAGGCAAACAGGTCACCCGATCGGGTGACCGCGAACGGGCCGCCACTTCCGGCGGGCCCGAACCCACGAAAACCTGGCTGACGTTGATGGCCGCCACGGACGGCGGTCTCCGCAACGCGCGCAACGCGGCGCTGGATGAGTCACGTGACGCGCATGGACGTGAGGTCATTCGTATGTGGATCTATAGTTGTTTCGACGGCGACGTCGACATGGCGCTTGCCGGAATCCAGCACGACCTGTATTTCGCCAGCCGGGAACGCCCGGACGTCTTGATCGACGGCAACTGCACCCTGATCTGGATCTGGCAGCAGGCCGTCCGGCAGTCCATCCGCCGGCGCGGAAGTATCCCCTGGCTCGACCGCAACATGGATCGCATCCAGGCGATCGACGGCTTCAGCCACAAGCTGCTGCAGGTGCCGCACGAGCACATCGCGGCGTACCATCGCTGGAAAATGCCGCGGATCGCGCGCGAGGCAGTTCACCTGCACCTGGGCGAGGTCTACCCCGAGGGACTGCTCGACTCCTGGCGCAGCTTCCTGCGGCGTGAGATCCCGGACCTCTTCGACGCCGACCGCGCGCTGGTCCCATTCATGAAAGCGATGGTCTATCGGCAGTTCGACGCGGGCGATGCCGCGTACTACGAGTTCCAGGACGTGCTCATGCGCCGCTACGGCCATGCCTGCGTCACGAGGTGCTGGTGGTCCGACGAGGTCGCGGACCGCGCCGGCGTCCCGAGAACGATACGCGTCACGGAGGAGGAAGCCTGATGACCCGCAAGAATGAAGCCCTGGGCCTGGTTCTCAAGGCCGCGCAGTTCGCGGCCCACAAACACAAAGAGCAGCGCCGCAAAGACGTGAAGGCTACGCCCTACATCAACCACCCGATCCACCTCGCGGAGGTGCTGCACGGCGAAGGCGGCGTCGACGATCCCGTCGTGATTGCCGCCGCGCTGCTGCACGACACGATCGAGGACACGATCACCACCTACGACGAACTCCGCGGCACATTCGGCAAGGACGTGGCCGACGTCGTGCTCGAGGTGACGGATACCAAGTTCCTCGGCAAGGAAGCCCGCAAGCGCCTGCAGGTCGCCAAGGCCGGGCACTCCAGCGAGCGGGCGCGGCAGGTGAAGATCGCCGACAAGATCTGCAACCTGCGCGATATGCTGGGCCATCCGCCGGCCGGCTGGTCCCTCGCGCGCCTGCAGAAGTACTTCGACTGGGCGAAGGAAGTGGTCGACCAGGCACGCGGCGTCAATCCAAGGCTCGAGCGTGCGTTCGATGGGCTGTACCGGATGAAGCCGGATCGCGAGGCGCCGACCGACGCGTAGTGCGCCTCGGCTGCGTACGGCGCGATGTGGAACAGCTCGGTCAACCGCGACCCGCTGCGCGACTGCACCAGCCTCATGGGCAAGCAAGGGCCGCTGGTGATCGAGATTCTGCTGGATCACCCCGAGGCGCTGCAGAGCGATGCAGTGTGTCCGGTGGTGGAGACCTCGGCCAAATTGGCCCGAATCCGCCAGATACTGCGCTCGCACGAGCGGCCTGGCGCCTTCAACCTTGAGGCTCGCGTGGCGATCGGCCGGACTAGGTCCACCACGCCAGGGAGCCTATACTCCATGTGGATGAGCGCCAGACCTCTCAAAGAAATGCCGGGCATTGAGTTCCTCGTGGATGCCCGCGGCCGTCGCAAGTCCGTGGTCATCGACCTCGGACGCCATGGTGCGCTTTGGGAAGACGTGTTCGACGCCTACGTCGTGCAACAGCGGCGCTCCGAGCCGAGAGATTCCCTGGCCAAGGTGAAGAAGCTGGTCCCGTCCGCGCCGAAGCGGCGGGTCCGTGGCCAGGTATCGGGTTAGCCTCGCCCGCTCGGCCACCAAGCAGCTTCGGGCCATCGACCGAACGATCGCCCAGCGGATCATATTGCGCCTGGATTCCTTGGCCGAGAACCCGCGTCCCGCGGGTTGCGTCAGGTTGCAGGGCGCTCGCCACCTCTGGCGCATCCGCGTGGGGGACTATCGCGTCGTGTATGAGATCGATGAGGCGGAGCGCAAAGTCGATGTCAGCATCATTCGCCACCGGCGAGACGTCTATCGACTTTGATTGATGCGAGGTGCTCCCATCCTCAGGTGATCGGCCCATGCCGTCACTCGGCTCGCTCGCACCAACCTAGTGCGCAGCGAAATAGCCTCTGCAGTCGCGCTATGCTTCCCTCACCCCCGCAGTCTCCCCTCCCCGGAGGTCTGGTGAGCACGAACGTCCCCCGCCCGAGCGCCGCGCCGGTGCCCGGGCAGCTTGCACCATCCGCGCTTCTCGTCGACGTGCCGCGCCTCGTCAGCGCCTACTACACCGGCCATCCCGATCCCCAGGTCGCAGCGCAGCGCGTCGCATTCGGCACCTCGGGCCATCGCGGTTCGTCCTTCACCGACGCCTTCAACGAAGACCACGTGCTCGCGATCACGCAGGCGATCTGCGGCCATCGCCGGCAGCAGGGCATCGACGGTCCGCTGTTCCTCGGCTTCGACACGCACGCACTGTCGGCGCCAGCATTCGCGTCGGCGCTTGAAGTCCTCGCCGCCAACGGCGTCGAGGTGCGCATCGCCGCGCACGACGAGTACACGCCCACGCCGGCGCTTTCGCACGCGATCCTCGTCCACAACCGCGGGCGCACGTCGGGACTCGCCGACGGCATCGTCATCACGCCCTCGCACAACCCGCCCGACAGCGGCGGCTTCAAGTACAACCCGCCGAACGGCGGGCCGGCCGACACGCAGGTCACCCGCGCGATCGAGAACGAGGCCAACCGCCTGCTCGAGGTGAAGCTCGCCGGCGTGAAGCGCGTGACGTACGCCCAGGCGCTCGCTGCCTCGACGACGCAGCGCCACGACTTCCTCGCCGCCTACGTCGACGACTTGAAGAGCGTCATCGACCTCGACGTGATCCGCGACAGCGGCCTGCGCCTCGGCGTCGATCCGCTCGGTGGCGCGGGCGTGCACTACTGGCCCGCCATCGCCGAGCGCTACGGGCTCGACCTCACCGTCGTGAACCCGGACGTCGACCCGACCTTCCGCTTCATGACGCTCGACTGGGACGGCAAGATCCGCATGGACCCGTCGTCGGCCGACGCCATGCGCAGCCTGATCGACCTGAAGGACCGCTTCGACATCGCGTTCGCCTGCGACACCGACCACGATCGCCACGGCATCGTCACGCGCAGCGCGGGCCTGCTGCCGCCCAACCATTACCTCGCGGTGTGCATCGACGACCTGTTCCGCCACCGGCCGGGCTGGCCGGCGGGCGCGGGCATCGGCAAGACCGCGGTCAGCAGTCGCATGATCGATCGCGTGGCCGCGCGGCTGCAGCGCCGGCTCTACGAAGTGCCGGTCGGCTTCAAGTGGTTCGTGGACGGCCTCGTGGACGGCTCGCTGGGATTCGTAGGCGAGGAGAGCGCGGGTGCGTCTTTCCTGCGTCGCGACGGCGGCGTGTGGACCACCGACAAGGACGGTCTCGTGCCAGCGCTGCTCGCGGCCGAGATGACGGCGCGCACCGGGCGCGATCCGGGCGAACATTACCGCGCGCTCACCGAGGAGTTCGGTGCGCCGCTGTTCGAGCGCATCGACGCGCCCGCCACGCCGGCGCAGAAGGCGCGGCTGTCGAAGCTCACGCCCGAGCAAGTCACCTCGCGCGAGCTCGCCGGAGAACCGATCGAGGCCACGCTCACGGCGGCGCCGGGCAACGGCGCGGCCCTCGGCGGCCTCAAGGTGGTGGCGGCGCACGGCTGGTTCGCGGCGCGGCCGTCGGGCACCGAGGACGTCTACAAGATCTATGCCGAGAGCGACCTCGGCGCGGACCACCTGAAGCGCATCCAGCAGGAAGCGCAGGCGATCGTCACCGCCGCGCTGGGGTAGCGCCGAGCCGTCAGGGCATCATCGGCGGGCTGAGCCGCAAGTGCAGCCAGCGTAGTGGCACGAGTCCGGCCAGCAGCCAGAGCGGCAGGCCGCTCTGCAGCGCGACGCCCTGCCGCGACAGCGCGACCGACACCAGCGCCAGCACGACGGCAAACGCATTCTGCCGCACCTCGAACGCGACGCGGGCACGCGCCTCCGGCGTGGTGGCCAGCGCGTCGCGTCGCCGCCAGGCACACAGGTACAGCAGCAGGAAACCGGCGAAGAGCGCGGCAAAGCCCGCGGCGAACAACTGGAACAGCGTGCTCAACTCGTCGACGGTGCGCAGCGTCAGTGCCCCGGCGCTGCCGATGTCGAGATGGAACAGGCGGCCGAGCACGAGGTTGGTCGTCCACTTGAGCGGGAACACGAAGAACAGCAGCGCGAACAGCACCACGCCGTTGGCGAACAGGACGGACGTGTCGTAGTGCCCGAAGCGGCGGAAGAAAGCCCGGTGGCGCGCCCAGAACAGCAGCAGGATGACGAAGCCGATCGCGAATCCGGGGAACGCCGACACGCGGTCGACGAGTTCGCCGAAGTCGCGCGGCACCTCGATGGAGACGACCAGCAGCGTGGCGACGAAGGCGAACGCGGCGTCCGAGAAGGATTCGAGGCGGGCGGTGTCGCGGTCGAGGACGTCGTGCGTCATGCCATTTCCCTGGGGTGACGCCGCCTGGGCCGCGGCGGACTCTCCTTATATAGGACATCCCGGTCGGCTCGCACCCCGGCGCCCCGGTCCGACCCGACGGCTCCGCGTTCCCGGGCGGGGCACCACATCCTTGAGACCGGCTGCATTACCGGGGTAATGTATGTCCATGAGCGTCATCCATTCCAAAGTCACGGCGCAGGGGCAGATTTCCGTGCCCGCCGAGGTGCGTCGCCAGTTGGGGATCGGGCCGGGCTCGGTGCTCGTATGGGAGCAGCGCGAAGGCGCATTCGTGGTGCGGCGCGCCGGCAAGGTCACCTCCACGGATCTCCACGCGGCCGTCTTCGGCGATTCGAAGCCGGGCCGCCGGCGCAGTCCGGACGTGAAGGCGGGGATCCGTCGGTACGTTCGCAAGCGTCATGCGCGCGATTGATACCAATCTGCTGGTGCGGATCATCGCGCGGGACGACCCGGCGCAGACCCGGGCGGCCGAAGCGTTCATTGCGCGTGGCGCATGGGTGTCGCACCTCGTCCTGGCCGAGACGACCTGGGTACTCGATGCGGTCCACGAGCGATCGCCTGCCCAGATAGCGACGGCCGTCGAGTTGCTGCTCAATCACGAGCATTTCTCGGTCCAGGACGCCGAGGTCGTGGCCCGGGCGCTCGCCCATTTCCGCGCCCGCCCGGCACTCGGGTTCTCGGATTGCCTCGTGCTCGAGATTGCCCGCCAGGCGGGGCATCTCCCGCTCGGCACGTTCGATCGGCGGCTCGCGCAGCTCGAGGGGGCGCAGCAGCCCTAGCGAACGCCGGGCCACGCTCACAGCAGAGTGACTGCGGCTGCGGCCCGCGACGGAATCAGAGGAGGGTGTGACATGACCGTCCGCATCGTCCGCCTCGGCAGCGAACGGCTCCCCGTCGAAGGCCTGCGCATCGGCACGGTCCGCCGTCCGCCGCGCGGCGTGCCGAAAGGCGAATACGCCAGTCGCAACATCTACGACGTCTGGTTGCCGAACCTCGCCCCGAGCGAGGCCCTGCTCAAGTCCGCCCACGCGGCGATCGAGGAGGGCACCGAGAAAGCCTGGAAATCCTTCGTCCGCCGCTACCGGGCCGAGATGAAATCGCCGGATGCCCGTGCACTGCTGACCACCCTGGCGGCGCTCTCGCACACCGCCGATTTCTCCGTCGGTTGCTATTGCGCCAACGAGTCGCGCTGTCACCGGTCGGTGCTGCGCGAGCTGCTGCGCGAACACGGCGCCCGGCTGGCCTAGACGAGGCAATGCGCCGACGCCCGCCTGCGGTGCTATCCTCGCGCCCCATGAGCAAGCCAAAGCTGGTCTATTTCGATGCCCCGGTCAGCCGGGGTGAAGAGTGTCGCCTCGCCCTCACGCTGGCGGGCGTGGATTTCGAGGACGTGCGCATCCAGCGCGACGAGTGGCCGGTCCTCAAGCCGAAGACCCCGTACGGCAGCCTGCCCGTGCTCGAACTGCCGAACGGCACCACGCTCGCGCAGACCAACGCGCTGCTGGTGTTCATCGGCCGCAGCCACGGGATGCACCCGACGGATGCCATCGCCGCCGCGCAGCACGAAGCGATGATGGCGCACGTCGAGGACCTGCGCGCACGCGTCTCGCCGACCATCCGCATGGCCGAGCCCGAGAAGAAGACCGCGCGCGAGGCGCTGGTCGCCGATTACCTGCCGGCCTGGGCGCAGGCGGCCGAGCACAACATCCCGGGCGGCCCGTTCTTCGCGGGCGCGAAGCCGAACGTCGTCGACCTCAAGCTGCACATGGCGGTGCGCTGGTTCATCGGCGGTGCGGTCGACTACATCCCGGCGACGATTTTCTCCGGCTATCCGAAGCTGATGGCCGTCTACGGCGCCGTGAAGGACCACCCGGCCGTGAAGGCCTGGTACGCGAAGGGGTAGCGCGGCCCGCGCGCCATGCACGCTGCGACGACACCGCCGGCCTGGCGCACCGAGAGCAGCACCACCACGCAGACGCTCGCGGCCGTCGCGGCGCTCATCACGGGCGTGGCGATGTCGGCGCTGGCGTGGGACGTCGACAACCATTCCATTGGGGTGCTGTCCGCCCGGGCGCTCGGGGCGGCCCTGGCGTTCGTCGGCATCGCGCTCCTCGCCTGGGGCGGTCGGCAGGTGGTCGACGTCGATCCGTACCGCCGTTGCATCCGCCTCGAGAGTCGCAGCCGCTTCCACCGCAACGAGCGCGAGATCCGCTTCGACGACATCGCCGACGTCAGCGTCGGCGAACTCGGTGATCGCGAGGGCGGCACACCGTCGTATCACCTCGTCGTCACGCTGCACGACCAGAGCGAGGTCGCGGTGTTCGCCGGGTTCTTCGACGGGCGCTACAGCCGCACCGAGATGGAAGCGCGTCGCCTGCGTCTCCTGCAGTGGATCCAGCGCACGGTCTGATCCGTCGCAAGCAGCGCGTCGACCCGCACGCTGCGGGTGAACGCTGACACCCACGCGTCACTCGATCGTCACTCGCCGGGCGGGCGCATCGCGCGTGCTGTTTCGCAGCATCTTTCGTCGGTTCCGTCGCGCCCACGCGGGAGTACACTCCGCTGCCTTCAACGGGCTCGCTGCAGTCCGCTCATCGACGTGCCAGGTCTGGCGGGCCTGGGCGGACGCGAGACGGAGGTGGAGCATGACGATGACGACCGTGAAGGCGATTCACTCGGAAATCGAAAACATGTTCGGCCAGGTGCCCCATTGGGTGCGTGAACTGCCGGAGAGCACGCTGGCCGGGTTCTGGGCCACGATGCGCGACTTCGAGCTGGCCGAGACCGCGCTCCCCAACAAGACCAAGGAACTGATCGGGATCGCGGTGTCGGGCGCGACGCGCTGTCGCTACTGCACGCTGTTCCACACGGAAGCGGCGCGGCTCTTCGGCGCCACCGACCAGGAGATCGCCGAAGCCGCGGCGATGGCCGGCCACACGATGAACGCGAGCACCTTCCTGAATGCGATGCAGGAAGACTACGAGGAGTTCCGGCACCAGACGCTCGACATGATCGCCTGGGTTCGCCAGCACCCGCCTGCGGGTCGGGCGTCGCAGACCTTGCAGGCCCCGGCGCACTAGCCGGGCGGCGGCGACCGCCGTGGACGACACCAGCCCGCTGGCCCGCCTGGAGGCCGACGGACTGGTGCGGCGGACGCCGGAGGGCGCGCGTACCACCGCTCGCTGGCAAGGAGCGATGGCGCGCGCCGCCCTGCGGCTCTACGAAGCCGGCGCGCCGTGGCGCGACCTGCGCCTGCCGATCGCGGCGGCACTGCTCGACCTGCGGCCCGGCCTCACGGACGACCAGCTCGCCGACCTCGTCGAAGCGATGTGGCCCATCGAAGAGCAGGCGATGCAGGCCGTGCGGCAGCAAGTCCGGTAGCGATCCATCGGATCCCGGCCAGCGTGGGTGACGTCACGCCCGCGCGCGCTTCACTGCCTTAACAGCCGTCTGTCGATCGCCGGGCATCAGCAGCCAGTTCGCCAGCTCCGCCGCCGGCTTCGGCAGGCCGGCCGGGATTGGTGCGCCGGGGTTCAGCACGTGCAGGAAGATCACGCTGGCGGCATCGGCCACCGTCTCGTCGTCGGTCGCCCCGACCTGCTTCAGCAGCGTGTGGAAGTGCGGGTCGGGGTAGACGATGAGCTTGCGCACCAGTTCGTCCATCATGCTGCCGAGCATGTAGACGGCGAAGCGTGAGGCGTCGCTCGCGCCACGGGCCCCGCGGCGTCGCGCGCTGCTCTGCGCCACGCGCTCGTACCACATCGCGTTGCCGCGCTGCGCCAGTTCGGCGAGCCGCGGGTCCTCGTCGCCCAGCTGCAGGATGCAGCGCATCAGCCCCGCGTTGGCGCGGCAGACCGCGATCCAGCGGCGGTTGCCGTCGCGGATCGCCTCGAACTGGCTGCGCTCGCCGTGGTGCGAGCGATTGCCGAGATCGAGGAATTCCTCCAGCAGCTCCGACAGGACGGTGAGGGCGGCGTCCGCCTTGTCCTTGAAGTAGACGTAAAACGAGCCCTCGGCGAGCCGGGCCCGCGCGGAGATGTCGGACACGCGCATGGCGTGGTAGCCGTCGCGCGCCAGGATCTTGGCCGTCGCGATCTTCAGCCGCTGGCGCGTGCGCAGCCCCTTCTGCTTCGGCGGGGCGGTGCGCAGCTGTTCCTCGAGGTGGTCGATGTAGGAAAGCGACATGGGCCTATTGTGGGCGGTTCCGGCACCCCGCTCCAGTCCCAGCTTGACGAAAACCAAAATTGAGATCAACCTCATAAATAGACCGGACCACAGGGGGTGCCAGTGTCCAATTCGCAGATCGCCCGGACCTTCGAGTCCATGCAGCCCGGCACCGTGGTCGGCACCTCGGGCTGGCTCACGGTCGACCAGCCGCTGATCGACCGCTTCGGGGCGGCCACCCTCGACCCGGACCCGATGCACATCGACCCGGAATGGGCGAAGGCCAACGGCCCCTTCGGCGGCACGATCGCCTTCGGCTTCCTCACCGTCTCGCTGCTCACGCACCTGCTGCACGACGCGATGGGCACCAGCCCCGACCGCGACGCGCACCGCCACGGCTACTACCTCAACTACGGCTTCGATCGCATGCGCCTCGTCGCGCCGGTGCGCGTCGGCAGTCGCGTGCGCGGCGTGTTCAAGCTCGCCAAGCGCATCCGCGACGAGCGCGACCGCCTCGTCTCGACCTTCGACTGCGTGATCGAGATCGAAGGCGAGGACCGGCCGGCGCTGATCGCGCAGTGGCTGACGGTGTGGGTGCCACCCGAAGAATGATGCACGCGCCCGCAGGGGCGCGCACGAGGACAGGATCAGTCTCACTCTTGCTTTCCGTCTGGGGGACGAACATGCGGAACGACGTTCTGAAGCTTGCGGTGTCCGGAATCCTGGCGCTGTCGACGGGCGCGGCCTGGGCGGACGCGGAATCGGGGTCGGGTGGCCAGCTCGAGGAAATCGTGGTCACCGCCCGCAAGGTGGCGGAGAACATCCAGGAGACCCCGATCTCGATCACGGCCTTCAGCTCGGCCACGATCGACAAGCTCGGCATGAAGGACATGACCGACATCGCGATGCGCGCGCCGGGTCTCAACTACGGCAACTTCGGCGACACCAAGCTCTCGCCGACCTCGTTGCGTGGCGTGGTTTCCGCCTCGGGCTCGGCCGGCACCGACCCGGCGGTCGGCGTGTACGTCGACGAGGTGTTCATCGGCCAGGGCGCCGACGCGCCGCTCGATCTCTACGACATCGAGCGCGTCGAGATCCTGCGCGGTCCGCAGGGCACGCTGTACGGCCGCAATACCATCGGCGGCGTGATCAACCTCACGACCAAGGCGCCCACCGACCAGCTGGAAGGCTCCGCCGAGCTCACCTACGGCAACTACGACCAGCTGCGCGTCGGCGGCCTGATCTCCGGCCCGCTGGTCGGCGACACGCTGAAGGGCAAGCTCTCCTACGTCTACGACGACCGCGACGGCACCTCGGACAACGTCTGGCTGCACATCCCGGTCAACGACAAGCACCACTGGACCACGCGCGGCCAGCTGCTGTTCACGCCGTCCGACAACGTCTCGCTGACGGTCACGGGCGACTACTTCAAGATCGACCAGCATCCGCTGGTGTTCGAGAGCCTGGGGTACAACGAGAACGCGCTGCTGCCGCAGCTCCTCGACCTGTTCGGCCTGCCGCGCAACGAGCATCCGTACGACCGCAAGGTGTACGCGAACGACGAGACCTCCGAAACCCTGAAGGCCTGGAGCGGGGCGGCCGACCTGAAGATCAAGTTCGGCGAGGCCGAATTCACCAGCATCACGGCGTATCGCAAGCACGAGTACTACAGCCGGACGGACACGGACCGCTCGCCGATCGACATGGCGTACGACGGCGACCCGGAGGACGTGCACACGTTCTCCGAGGAAGCGCGCATCGCCTGGACCGCGGGCGACTTCGACTGGCTGCTCGGCGCCTACTACTACGACCGCACGGCCGCGAACCTCAGCTTCATCGAGATCGGCGCGGACCTCGCGGCGCTGTTCGAGGCACCGGAGATCACCGGCCTGCTGATCGGCTCGGACGCCACGACCGACACCACCAGTGTCGCCGGCTTTGCGAGCGGCACCTGGCGCGCCACCGACCAGCTCGATTTCACGGTCGGCGGTCGCTACACGCACGAGAAGCGCTCGATCGACTACGTGCAGACCGACCCGCTCGGCATCCTCGGCGGCTCGTTCGCCGTCAAGGCCGAGGACTCGTTCTCCAAGTTCACGCCCAACGCCTCGGCCCGCTTCCGGTTCACGCCGGACCTGATGGCCTACGCGACCATCAGCGAGGGCTTCAAGAGCGGCGGCTACAACGACGCGCTGGGCGATGCCAACGGCATCGGCTACGGGCCCGAGACGGTCTGGAACTACGAGATGGGGCTCAAGAGCCAGTTCGGCGGCCGGGTGATCGCCAACGTCGCGCTCTATTACATGGACTGGAAGGACATCCAGATCACGGTCGACAACCCGGCCACGCCGGTCTACGACCCGTCGATCCTGAATGCCGGCAAGGCGCACTCGGCGGGCATCGAGGCCGAGCTGCAGGCCGCGATCACCGACCAGTTCACGCTCGGCGCGACGCTGTCCGTGCAGGACGCGAAGTACGACGAGGGCAACCTGCCGACCGGGGAGCCGCTCGACAAGATCCCGTTCGCGCCCAAGTACACCAGCGACCTGAACGCCGAATACCGGATCCCGGTCGGCTCGGGTGAGATCAGCCTGATCGGCGAAGTGCTGCTGCGCGGCGAGTACTACCTCACCAACGACAACCAGCCCGACGGCAAGGTGAGCGACTACCAGCTCTACAACGCGCGCGTCGGCTGGTCGTCGGAGGGCGGTCGCTACCACGTCACGCTGTGGGGCAAGAACCTCGCCGACAAGACGGTCAAGCAGCGCCTGTTCGACCTGTCGTCGCAGGACCTCGTCGGCCAGAAGCTGATCGCGCTGAATGATCCGCGCACGTACGGCCTGACGTTCCGCGTCGACATGAAGTGAGCGGCGGCGCGCAGGGCGCGCCGGGCTCGGGGGAGGAGGATCGAATGATGTTTGCGACTCGTGCAGGCGCCGCGGCGCTGTCCTTGCTGATGGCGTGTGCCGGCGTGCAGGCGGCCGAGACGGGGTCCGCGGCCGCACGCGCCGGTCTGGATGCCCTGGTCACGCGCCTGGCCGGTGACGGGTCCGCGAAGGACCCACAGCGTGCCACGCTGGTGCGGGTGCACGATGCCGGCAAGCACTTCGTGTACGCCACGGCCGCCGGTGAGGCGCGCGCGGACGCGAAGGGCCCGATGACGCCGGACCGCCCGTTCTATATCGCGAGCATCACCAAGCCGATGGTGGCGACGCGCATCCTGCAGCTCGTCGAGGCTGGCAAGCTGTCGCTCGACACCACGCTGGCGCAGACCGGCATCCTGCCGCCGGACGCGCTCGCGCAGTTGCAGGTGTTCGAAGGGCACGCCTATGGCCCCGAAATCACCATTCGCCAGTTGCTGCAGCACCGCTCGGGCCTGCGCGACATGCTGCTCGACGACCGTGATCACATCGGTGACGAGATGGCGGAAGGCGTCGCGCCCGGCTCGATCGGCGGCGTCTGGACGAGCCAGCTCGAACGCTATCTCACGTGCAAGGGCCACCCGGGCACGTGCAGTGCCGAGGAAATGGCCAAGCTGTATCCCGGGCATCGCTGGAAGGGCTGGGACGGCGCGGCGTGGCAGCGCGACCCGAAGGACCGCGACGCCGGCCTGATCAATTTCCTGCTCGCCGAGATGGGGAACTCCGGCCTGTTCGTTCCCGGCACGCAATACCACTACGCGGACACCAACTACATCCTGCTCGGCATCCTGATCGAGAAGATGTCGGGCCGCAGCCTGCACGCCGAGTTGCGCGACCACGTGTTCCACCCGCTCGGGATGAAGAACACCTGGCTCAGCTATGCGCCCGACGCCGATGCGAAGCCGCGCAAGCTGCCGCCCGCCGACTTCTGGGTCGGCCCGGTGCCGATCGTCTCCCAGCAGCTCGACGTCTCCTTCGACTGGGCCGGCGGCGGAGTCGTGACCACGGCCGACGACCTTGACCGCTTCCTGCGCGGGGTCGCCACCGGCAAGGTGTTCCGCAAGAAGGCGACGCGCGACGAGATGCTCCGCGGCGTGCCGACGCCGAACCGTCACGGGTTCAGCGGCGGCTACGGCCTCGGCATCCGCAGCATGGAGACGGACTACGGCCCGATGTGGGGCCACATGGGGGCGTGGGGCTCGGTGATGCTCTACTTCCCGAAGTACGACGTCAGCATCACCGGCACCGTCTCGCGCCTGTTCGACAGCGACCGCATGAAGTCGCTGGTGTTCGACTCGATGGCGGTGCTGAAGTCGACCGGCATGCTGAAGGATGTCGCCCGATGAGGGCGCGCGACCCGTCGCGCACCTGATACGCTCGCCGTCGTGGGGGATCGCAACGCACCGCTGAAGCGCCGGGTCCTGCTCGGGTACGGCATCGGCTCGCTCGGCACCGGCATCTACTCGAGCACGCCGGGCGTGCTGCTGCTGTTCTTCATGACCGACACGCTCGGCATCCCGGCCTCGCTGGCCGCGCTCGGCGTCTCGCTGCCCAAGCTGTGGGACATGATCGCCGACCCGATCGTGGGCGGGCTCTCCGATCGCACGCGCAGCCGCTGGGGCAGGCGCCGGCCGTGGCTGCTCGGCGGTGGCCTGCTGATGCTGGTCAGCTACATCTTCCTCTTCACCGTGCCCCGCTTCGCGAGCACGACGGCGAGCCTGCTCTACGTCGCCGGCATGTTCACGGTCACGGCCACGGCGTATGCGATCTTCGCCGTGCCGTACACGGCGATGGCCGCGGAGATGAGCGATTCGAGTGCCGAGCGCGTACGCATCATGGCGTACCGGATGACGCTGGTGCTGGTCGGCATCCTCGCGGGCTCAGCGATCGCGCCGATGCTGGTGGCGGAACTCGGCGGCGGGCGCGGCGGCTACGCCGGCATGTCGGTGATCGTCGGCAGTCTGTGCGCCGCTGCGATGCTGGTGGCATTCGTCGCCACGCGTGGCGTGCAGCTGCACGAGCAGCCGGGCGAGCACCTGCCGTGGGGCGAGCAGGTGCGGCTGGTGATGCGCAATCGCCAGTACCTGTGCATGGTCGGCGTCTACCTCGTCCAGTTGCTCGGCCTCGGCACCATGACCGCCGCGACGCCGTACTTCGCCGTGCACGTGCTCGGCCAGGACGAGAAGATGATCGGCAACATTTTCCTCGTGTTCATGGGCGTCGGCGTGCTGTCCATGCCGTTCTGGTCGGCAATGGCCCGCCGGTACGGCAAGCGGCGCGCGCTCGTGGGCGCCGTGCTGCTCTACGCGCTGGCGAGCGCCGGCCTGCTCGCCGTCCAGCCGGGCGGCAGCATGCTCTGGCTGTACGGACCGCTCTCGCTCATGGGCATCGCATTCGGTGCGCAGCAGATGCTGCCGTTCGCGATGCTGACCGACGTGATCAACGTCGACGCCGCCACGACCGGCGTGCGTCGCGAGGGCCTGTTGTCCGGCCTCTGGGTGGCGAGCGAGAAGGCCGGTCTCGCGCTCGGCCCGCTGGTGGCCGGGCTCACGCTCGACCTGACCGGCTTCGTCGCCAGCGAGGGCGGGCACGTCGCACAGAGCGCCTCCGCGCTCGCCGGCATCCGCCTCGCGTACATCGTGCTGCCGGCGATCGGCATGCTGCTGAGCCTGCTGCTGCTGCGACACTATCGGTCGGAAGGCGAGCAGGCGACGGGAACGGGTGAGGCATGAACGTGCGGCGCAGTGACGAGGAACGCATCCCGCCGATGCTCGAGCGCATCAGCGACTACGTGCCGTGGTACGCGGAGCGCCAGCCCGAGGCGCAGGCGACGGCGCTGGACGGGCGCTACACCACCTATGCGGAATTGCGGCAACGCATCGATGACGTTGCACGGGCCCTGGTGGCGGCCGGTGTGCAGCGCGGCGATCGCGTGGCGACGCTCTCGACGCCGCATCCGGATTTCTGGGTGATCTTCCTGGCCACCGCATCGATCGGTGCCATCTGGGTCGGTCTCAATCCGCGCTACCAGCTCGACGAGTACCGGTACGTGATCGGCGACAGCGAGCCGGTGCTGCTGCTCACGCGCACGCAGATCGCCGAGCGCAACTACGCCGCCGACCTCGCCACGCTGCGCGCGGAGACGAAGTCGATCCGCCAGGTGATCGTGCTGAACGACGATCCGCTGGTGCCGGACTCGCTGTCCATGACGGCCTTCCTGAAGTCCGGCGATTGGCTGTCCGACCACGACCTCGCGAAGCGCCGGGCCGAGGTGCAGGCGCAGGATCCCGCGCTCATCGTCTACACGTCGGGCAGCACCGGCCGGCCGAAGGGCGCGCTGCTGCCGCACCGCGGCCTCGTGCGTTGCTGCCGCAACCAGATGCGCTACTGGATCGCCGATCCGGTGCGCGTGGTGAACTTCCTGCCGGTCAACCACATCGGCTGCGTCGGCGACCTCTCGTCGTGGACGCTGGTCGCGGGCGGCTGCATCGTATTCATGGAGAAGTACGATCCGGCCGGCGCGCTCCAGCTCGGCATCCGCGAGCACTGCACCGTGTGGGGCGGCGTGCCGACCACCATCCTGATGACGCTGTCGCTGCCGGACTTTGCGAGCTACGACCTCTCGGACATTCAGCTGATCGTCTGGAGTGGCGCGGCGGCACCCGAAGAAGTGATCCGTCGCCTGTGCACGATCACGCCGAACCTGTCGAACTCCTACGGCATGACCGAGACGGTCGGCTCGCTCACCTTCGCGGGCCCGTGCGACGACGTCGACGAGCTGGCGAACTCGGTGGGGTATCCCGTGCCGGAGTACGAATTCCGCATCGTCGGGCCGGACAACCGGCCGGTGATGCAGGGCGAGCCCGGCGAGATCTGCACCCGCGGCGACTTCATCATGCGCGGCTACTGGCGTCGACCGAAGGAGACCGCCGAGACCATCGACGCCGAGGGCTGGCTGCACACCGGCGACCTCGCGGTCGAGCGGCCGGACGGCACGATCCGGCTCGTCGGCCGCCTGAAGGAGATGTTCAAGTCCGGCGGCTACAACGTCTACCCGCGCGAGATCGAGCAGGTGCTCGAAGCCTGCCCCGGCGTCGGCATGGCGGCGGTGGTGAGCGTACCGGACCCGGTGTACGACGAGGTCGGCCACGCATTCATCCTGCGCGAGCCCGGCGCGAACCTGACGCCTGCCGCGCTCGAAGCCGCGTGCCGCGCGAAGCTCGCGAACTACAAGGTCCCGAAGCGCTTCGTGATCGCGGACGAGCTGCCGCTGCTGCCGATCGGCAAGCTCGACAAGCGCCTGCTCAAGGAGCGGGCCCGGATGCAGCCGGCATGAGGCACGAACGATGAGCGACCTGAGCGTGGAAGTGCAGGCGGGCGTGGCCGTCGCCACCTTCGATCGACCGGATCGGATGAACGCCTGCCGGCGCGAGACCTATCGCCAGCTGCACGAGCTCGCCCTGCAGTACGCGGCCGAACCCGAGTGGCGCGCGCTCGTGCTCACCGGCGCGGGACGCGCCTTCTGCGCGGGACAGGACCTCGACGAGGTCGCGAACGGTCCGCCGCCGGCGGCGGAAATCGGCCCGTTGCTGCAGCTGCTGCAGGACATCACGCGCCGCCTGCTCGATGCCGGCAAGCCGCTGGTCGCCGCGATCAATGGTCCCGCCGTCGGCTTCGGCGTGGAGATCACGCTGTGCTGCGACCTGCGCATCGCGAGCGAGCTGGCGTGGTTCATGCTGCCCGAGCTGAAGCATGGGCTGTTCCACACCAACGGCACGTATCACCTGTTGCCGCGCATCGCCGGGCCGAGCCTCGCGGCCGACATGATCCTCACCGCACGCAAGGTGGACGTCGCCGAGGCGATGCGCGCCGGACTGGTCAGTCGCGTGGTCACGGCCGAGCACCTGCTGCCCGCCGCGATCGGCGCCGCGGCGGCGCTGGCGAAGCTCGATCCCGAGGCGCTGCGCCTCGCGCGCGAGGGCCTGCGGGCGAGCGCCGGCATGACGCTCGAGGATGCACTCGCCTTCGAGGCGCGTGCGTGCCACACCCTGCTGACGCGCGAGCGCTGATCCGGGTCGCGCCGCGAATCGCGTGAACGGCCTCGATCGCAGCTTCTTCGGCCACCCGCGGGCACTCGCCACGCTGTTCTTCACCGAGATGTGGGAGCGCTTCACCTACTACGGGATGCGCGCGCTCCTGGTGCTGTTCCTGGTGGATGCGGTCGGCACCGGCGGCTACGGCTTCGATGACAGGACCGCGGTCGCGATCTACGGGCTCTACACCGCGTCCGTCTTCGCGGCCGCATTGCCCGGCGGCTGGATCGCCGATCGCCTGATCGGTGCGCAGCGGGCGGTGCTCGCCGGCGGCGTGCTGCTGACGCTAGGCAGCGTGCTGCTCGCAATTCCCGGGCCACCGAAACTGTTCTTCGCCGGTCTCGCCGTCATCGTGCTCGGCATCGGGCTGCTGAAGCCCAGTGTCTCGACGCTGGTGGCGGGCCTGTATCCCGAGGGCGGCGGACGACGCGACGCGGGCTTCACGATCTTCTACATGGGGATCAACCTCGGTGCGTTCCTCGGGCCGCTGCTCGCGGGCGGGCTCGCGCAGCACTACGGCTGGCGGGCCGGGTTCCTCGCCGCCGGCATCGGCATGCCTTTCGGGCTGCTGCAGTTCTGGCGGGCCCGTGCGCACCTCGGCGAGTCGGGTCGCGCTCCACAGCGCCAGGATGGCGGCGCGGGCGTGCGACGGGACTGGACCAGCCTCGGCGTCGCCGGGGCGGTGATCCTGCTGCTCGCGTTCTTGCTGCTGTCCGGCACGATCGAAGTGGATCCGGCGGCACTGGCCCAGCGCGCCGCCTACGTGCTGCTCGGCATGGCGGCGGCATACTTCTGCTACCTGTTCGTCGCAGCGGGCCTCGCACCCGAGGAGAAGCGACGCGTGCTGGTCGTGCTCGTGATGTTCGTGGCCTGCGCCCTGTTCTGGTCGGGCTTCGAGCAGGCCGGTTCGTCGATGAATCTCTTCGCCAAGCGCTACACGGATCGGGTCGTCGGCGGCTTCGAGATCCCGGCCGGCTGGTTCCAGTCGGTGCAGCCGGCCTTCGTGATCTTGTTCGCTCCGGTCTTCTCCGCGCTGTGGGTCGGTCTGGCTCGCCGGCAGATGAACCCGGCCGCGCCGCTCAAGTTCGCATTCGGCCTGCTGCTGATGGGGTGCGGCTTCCTGTTCATGGTGCGTGCGGCCTCGCTCGTTGCGGGCGGCAGCCAGGCGCCGGCGTATTACCTCGTGCTCACGTATCTCGTGAACACATTCGGCGAGCTGTGCCTGAGTCCCGTCGGGCTATCGACCGTCACCAAGCTGGCACCGGCGCGCTTCGTCGGCCAGATGATGGGCATCTGGTTCCTCGCGACCTCGCTCGGCAAGCTGCTCGCGGGCCTGATCGCCGGCACCTTCGATCCGAACGACCTTGCAGCGATGCCGGGCCGCTTCCTCGACATCGTGATCTACGGCTGCACCGTCGGGATCGTCCTGCTGCTCGCGAGCCGCCGCGTCACGCGCTGGATGGGCGACGTGCCCTGACGGCACCATCGGATCAGGATCATGACGCTACCCACCGACGTCCCGCTGATCGAATCCCCACCCGGTCCCGTCGTGACCATCGACGGTCGTCGCTACGTGTATTTCAGCGGCACGGCCTACCTGTGCCTGCAGGCGCGCAGCGAGGTGATCGCGGCCATCGGACTCGCGGCTTCGCGCAGCGGCGTGCACAGCGCGACCTCCCGCCTGCGCGCCGGTGTGTCGCCTGCGCTGCGCGACGCGGAGCAGGAAGCGGCGGCATTTTTCGGCACGGAGACGGCGATTCTCTGTGCGAGCGGCTACCTGTCGCCCTGGATGCTGCTGCAGGCCGTGCAGCCGCGCTTCGACCGGCTGTGCCTCGACCGTCGCGCGCATGCCTCGCTGCGGGACGCGGCCGCCTGCTCGCGGCTGCCGGTCGATGAGGTCGACGTCGCAGGTGCCGGTGATGACTTCGTCACCTGCATCGAACGCGCTGCGACGGCGGGGCAGCATCCGCTGGCGCTCGTCGATGGCGTGTTCTCCGCCACCGGCGAACTCGCGCGCCTGCGGGAGATCGATGATGTGCTGTCGAAGTGCCGCGGCGCGGGACTGCTGGTGGATGACGCGCATGGGCTGGGCTGCCTCGGGCCGCAAGGGCGCGGCGCCCTCGACGAGGCCGGCCTTTGGGAGCGGGTCAATCGCTGCGATCCCGAGGATGCAAGACCGTCGCTGTTCGTGTGCGGCACGCTCAGCAAGGCGCTCGGCGGTTTCGGTGGCGTCGTGCCGGCCAGCGCGAGTCTCGCGTCCGCAATCGTGGAGCGCAGCCACGTCTACCGTGCCGCGGCGGCCTTGCCGGCTCCGCTGGCGGCGGCGTCGGCCGTGGCCCTGCGCATCGCCCGCAGCGAGCCCGGGCTGCGGCACCGGCTCGCCGCGAATCTCGCGGAACTCGACGCGGGACTGCGAGCCCTCGGCTGGCCGACCGAGGGTGGTCCGGCGCCGGTGCGGGCGTTGCGCCATCCCGACGGGGACCGACTCGCCCGCATCCACGCGGCCCTGCGCGAGCGCGGCTTCTTCGCGCCGCACGTGCGCGGCTACGGCGGTGCCGCCGCAGGCGGCGTGTTGCGGATCGCCGTGTTCGCGGAGCACACGTCGGTGCACCTGCAGGGATTGTTACAGGCGCTCGGGGAGATCGGCCGGCCGGGCGGGTGACGACGGTATCCAGCGGTCGTCGATCGATCCCGATAAGTCCGCCGGATGAAAAATTGACCGACGGTCAGTCGGCCCGGTACGCTCGCGGCCTGGACTCCCCTTCGAGCAAGGACACTCGTCATGCATCGCACCGCCTCGCTCCTGTTCGTCGCCCTGCTGGCCGGCACGTCCAGCCTCGCGGTTGCCGGTGCACCGCGCTGCGGCAGTGCCGCGGTGACGGGCGACGCCGCCCGGGCCGCCATCGATCTCGTCGCAAAGAACCTCGTGGAGTCGCACGTCGGCTCGGCGCAGGGCCTGGATCCGGCCACGCGGGCCGCGCTGGAGAATGCGCGGCAGCAGACGCGGCAGGGCACGACCGAGCGAGGTCTCGTCGATGTGCTCAACCGCGCGCTGGTGCCGCTGCGTGATGCGCACCTCGAAGTGCGCATGAACGAGGACGCGGCGCGTGCCTGCGAGCGCCTCCCGGTGGACTTCGAATGGTCGGGTGCGGGCCTCTGGGTTCGCACCGGAACGCCGGAGTTGCCGGTCGGATCGCGCGTGCTGCGCCTCGGCGCACTCGAGACGACCGACCTGGAGAAGGCGCTGTCACAGCGCATTCCGCACGAGGTGCCGCAGTGGGTGCGGGCGAATGGCGTACGGCGACTCGGTCGCGTCGACACGCTCGCGACGCTCGGCGTCCTCGGTGCCGACGACACGGTGCCCGTGGCCGTGCTGCGTCCGGACGGCAAGCCGGTCCGCGCGAAGCTGAAGCTCGTCCGGCCCACGGCGCAGGCGACTTCCAGGCCGTGGGTCGGCTACCGCATCTTCGCCGCTCAGCACACGGGCTGGTTCTGGTTCGATCGCTTCGACTACGACGAGGAGTTGAGCGGCCAGCTCGATGCCTTCCTCGATGCGGCCGAGCGGGCCGGCGTCACCAAGGTCGCCATCGACATCCGCGGCAATCCCGGCGGCGACTCGAGCGTCGCGATCGCGATGCTCGATGCCATGGGGTTCGACGGCTACCAGGTGTTCGCGGTCGAGCCGCGTCCGTCGCCGGCGCTGGCCGAGGGCATTCCGCCGCTCATGCCGGACGCCCTCAACCCGGTCCTCGCGCAGGTCGGCGTGCCGGCGATCCCGAACGACGCCCGGACCTACGTCCTGCCGCCGCCGCTGGTGCTCGCGCAGCTGCGCGACCGGGTCACCGCCCATCCGCTGAAGCACGCGCTCAGCCACAAACCGAAACTCTTCCTGCTGACCGACGCCGGCACGTTCAGCAGCGGCACCCTGTTCGCCGTGCTGATGCGCGATAATCACCTCGGCCCGCTCGTCGGCGAGGCGCCGGGCAACTCGGCGACGTTCAACGGCACCGAGTTCCACGTGGCGCTGCCCGGCATGCCGTACTACCTGAACCTCACGATGGCCCGACTGCATCGGATCGACACGACAGCGCCGGATGGCGCCAGCCTCGCGCCCGACGTGTTGCTGCCCGTGACCGGTGCGGATCTCGCGGCGGGTCGCGACCGCGCGCTCGATTACGTGCTCACGGCGCCGTGATGCCCCGGGCGCACCCGCACGCGTGATCGCCGCCGACTTCATCGTCATCGGTGGCGGCATCGCGGGTGCGTCGGTGGCCTGGCGTCTCGCGGCCCACGGCCGCGTGGTGCTGCTGGAGGCGGAGTCCCAGCCGGGTTATCACGCCACGGGCCGGTCCGCCGCGATGTACGACCGCGCCTACGGCAACGCCACGATCCGCGCCCTGACGGCGGCCAGTCGCGACTTCCTCGAGGCGGGCGACCTGCCCGGCATCGAGCGTCCGCTGCTGACCCCGCGCGGCGTGATGTACGTGGCCACGGCCGAACAGGAGGCGCGCCTCCGGCAGTTCTACGCGGACGTGCACGAGCTCGCGCCGCTGGCCGGGATCCGCAGCGGCGAGTTTGCCCGCGAGCAGTCGCCGATCCTGCGGGCGGGCCACATCGCACAGTGCGTCTGGGATCCAAGCGCCGCCGACCTCGACGTCGCGGCATTGCACGCCGGCTGGTTGCGCGGCCTGCGTGAGCGCGGCGGCGAGGTGCGTTGCGGGCAGGACGTCCAGCGGCTCGAGCGCTCGGACGGACTCTGGCAGGTGCGCACCGCGAACGAGACCTACCGTGCGCCCTGCGTGGTCAACGCGGCCGGCGCCTGGGCCGACGAGATCGCGGTGCGGGCCGGACTGGCGCCGCTCGGACTCGTGCCGAAGCGTCGCACGATCGCGGTGGTGCCCCTCTCGCCGGCGGTCGATGCCAGTCGCTGGCCCATGACGGTCGACGTCGCGGAGCAGTGGTACTTCAAGGGGGAGGCCGGGCGCGTGCTGGTCTCGCCGGCGGACGCCACCCCCGTGCCGCCCGGCGACGCGTGGCCGGACGACGTCGACGTCGCGATCGGCATCGAGCGCTTCGAAGCGGCCACCGACGTCGTCGTGCAGCACGTCAGCCGCTCGTGGGCGGGCCTGCGCAGCTTCTTCGCCGACGGCAGCCCGGTGCTCGGGCCCGACCCGCGGGCGCCGGGCCTGCACTGGCTCGCGGGACTCGGCGGCTACGGCATCCAGACCGCTGCCGCGGCCTCGCAGTGGGTGGCGGCCGGCCTCACCGGCGAGACCGTCGTCGTGCCCGCCCTCGAGTCGTCGGCCGTAACGGCGGACAGATTTATAGACCACCAAATCAATTTTTGACCGTCGGTCAGTTCTCCGCTATAACCGGGCTCTGCAGCCGACGCCCGGCGGCGCAACAGTCATTCTCCGGGCGGGGGAGCCTGACCATGTCGAGTGAGACCTTGCGCAACGTCGTCGTCGCGGTGCTGGCCTGTGCCGCGGGCCTGCCGGTGGCCGCCCGGGCCGAGTCCGGGCGCCCCGAGCTCGAGGAGATCGTCGTCACCGCCCAGCGTCGCGAGTCGGACCTGCAGTCGATTCCGGCCGCGGTCAGCGCGGTCAGCTCGGCGGACCTCGATGCCGCCGGCATCGTGCGCGTCGACAACCTCGCCAACTCGGTGCCGAACCTCTTCATTGACGCCGGCTCGGGCCTGCGCGCCTCCGTGGTCTCGGTGCGCGGCATCTCGTCCAACCCGAACAACCCCGGTGTCGACCCGGCGGTCGGCGTGTTCGTCGACGGCGTGTACCAGGGCCGGCCCACGACGCTCAACTCCTCGCTGTACGACCTCGAGCGCGTCGAATTCCTGCGCGGGCCGCAGGGTGCGCTGTACGGCAAGAACACGATTGCGGGCGCGATCAACTTCATCACCAGGCTGCCGACGGCCGAGCCGTCGGGCGACGTGCGCCTCGGCTTCGGCAGTGACAATCAGCAGCTCGCCTACGCAGCCCTCTCGGGACCACTCGGCTCCGACCGCCTCGAAGCCCGCCTGTCGGGCAGCTACCAGAAGCACGACGGCTACATGAAGAACCTCGCGACCGGCCACGACGTCGACGACGCCGATGCGCTCGCCGGTCGACTGGTCGTCACCTTTGCGGCCACCGACCAGCTGAAGTTCACGCTGCGTGCGGACTCGGCCCGCGATCGCACGTTGTCGGCCGCCTCCGAGGTCTATCTCAACGGCGTGTTCGCAGGCACGCCGCTGGCGGACGCACATCCGGACGACCGCCGGATCGCGAACGACCGCGATCCGAAGAGCAACCGCGACCAGTCCGACGCGTCGCTGCAGATCGACTGGGACACCGCGCTCGGCCGCATCACCTCGCTGTCGGCCTTCGGCCACTTCAAGTGGCACAACATGAACGACAACGACTTCTCGGTGCTGAACATGCTCAGCTCCGGCATCGACGAGGACTACGACCAGTTCTCGCAGGAACTGCGGCTCGTGTCGGCGCGCTACGGCGGCTTCGACTACGTCGCGGGCCTGTATTTCGAGGACCAGAAGCTCGACACCACCTCGACCGCGATCGTGGGCCCGGACCTCGGCATCTATCCGGACGAGGTCAAGGGCATCATCTTCGGCAAGGTGGACGCGCAGAGCTGGGCGGCCTACGCACAAGGCACGTACCGGTTCTCGGACGCCTGGAGCCTGAGCGGCGGCCTGCGCTACTCGAACGACCAGAAGGATGTCACCCACTCGACGATCGGCGACCCGTTCGAGCTGCTGCTGCCGACCTATCCCGAGCGCAAGCTGTCGCGCTCGGATTCCGAGACCTCGCCCTCGCTGAGCATCAACTGGACGCCGACCGCGGGCCTGCTCGGCTACCTGTCGTACTCGCACGGCTTCAAGGCCGGCGGCTTCAACGTGTTCTCGATCACGCCGACCGACGACGCGCGGTACGACCCGGAGAAGGTCGACAGCTACGAACTGGGCCTCAAGTCCACGCTGCTCGACGGGGCGGCGCGCCTGAACGTCGCGCTGTTCTCACTCGACTACAAGGACCTGCAGGTCAACCAGCTGGTGCTGGTCGGCGGCGTGCCGCGCTTCCAGACCTCGAATGCCGCCACCGCCGAGAGCAAGGGTGCCGAGGTGGAGTTCGAGTGGCAGGCGACCGAGGGCCTGCTGCTGAGCGCGTCCTACGGGTACACCGACGCGAACTTCAAGTCGTTCAAGAACGCCAACTCCGCGGGCGACGACTATTCCGGCAACGTGCTGCCGTATGCCGCGAAGAACTCGATCCACGCGGCCGCCACGTACGCGGCGCCGATCGGCGGCAGCCTGACCCTGCAGGGACGCGTCGAGGGCAACTGGCGCGATCACGTGTACTTCGATCCGTCGAACGACCCGATCGCCGCGCAGGACGGCTACACGACCCTCGATGCGCGCGTCGAGCTGTCGGCCCAGGCAGGCTGGTCCGTGGCACTGTGGGGTCGCAACCTGACGGATGAGACGTACGCGCTGTCGCGCACGGCGGGCGTCATCGTGCCGGGACAGTACACGCAGCAGCTCGGCGCGCCGCGCACCTACGGCATCGAAGTCGGGTACGGGTTCTAGCGCCGCGACCGGATCGGCGGCGGGTTCAGCGCCCGCCGCCGATGACCGCCACCAGCATCTGGCGGATCATCGACTTGCAGGCCTTGATGTCGACGGCCTTGGGATTGTTGTTGTAGAGCCCGGTCACGCCGTCGGTCACGGCCTGGATCACGTCCGCAAGCGCGCCCTCAGGCACGTTGCCGATTTCACCCGCCTCGCGCGCGCGACGAATGAGGTCGACGATGTACTTGCGCATGCCGCCTTCCGCCCAGGCGAGGAAGGCGTGGCGTTCCTCGGTCGTGCCGAAGCAGCCGACCGTGTCCGCGTAGATCAGTGTTTCCTGCGGCCGCTCGATCGCGAAGTCGATCGCCGCCGACGGCAGCTCGAGCAGTTGCGCGCGCGGGCTCGTCAGGCGGGCGAGGCGGTCGGTCACGTAGCGGTTGTACTGCCGCATCCAGTGGCGCAGCACCTGCTTGCCGAGGTCGCTCTTGCCGTCGAAGTGGTAGGAAATCACGCCCTTGCTGACGCCCACCGCATCGGCGATGTCGGTCAGCGACGTCCGGTCGTAGCCTTTGTCCGCGATGAGCTCGAGCGAGACGTCGAGGATCTGCTTGCGCCGCGCCTCCTCGATGAACGACGGCTTCTCCTTCTCACGACGACGGCGGCGAGCCGGCGACTCGGTCGGCCTGGAAGTCTTCTTGCGGCTGCGGGGCTGGGTGGGCATCGAATGCTCGTCGGGCAACTACGTCAGGTCCCTCGGTCGGGAAGTTTACCTCAGGGGCGGAATCCCGTTGGGATGGCCCCGGAAGCGGCGTTCACGAGGCACGGGGCCGGGGCCAGACCTGCGGAAACAGCTCGCCCCCGAGCGGCTCGCCACTGCGCAGGCCGGGGTCCTTCGAGGGGACGGCGACCTCGCCCGGGCGCACCAGATAGCGGGCATCATCGCCGCACCAGCGCGTCGAGACGGCCCGGCGCCGGCGGGCCAGCGACCGGTTGCCCGGCGCGCCGTGCACGGTCATCGCGCTGAAGGCGACCACGTCGCCGGCGCGCACGTCGAAGCTGGCGATGCGGTACCGGTCGCGATGGCCTTCGATGTCCGGGAGGGGCGGCAGGCCGGTGCCTTCATAGCCGCTGCCGTCCGCGAAGTGCTGGGGGTTGAATTCCACGTCCCAGCGGTGCGACCCCAGCACGAATTCGACGCTGCTGTCCGCGGCGACGTCGTCGAGCGCGAGCCACAGTGCGCAGACCTGTCGACCCGACACGGCCCAGTACGGCTGGTCCTGGTGCCACGGCGTGCGCTGCTCGGTGCCCGGTTCCTTGACGATCACCTGGTCGAAGAAGAAATTGATCCGCGACGCGCGCATCAGCTGCGCGGCCACCGTCGGCGCGGGCGAGGCCAGCACGAACTGGCGGAACCCGTCGAGGCGCCACCACATGTCCTGGTCGCCGAAGAAGAAGCCCGGCAGCGTGCGGTCGCCGATCACGGCGTGCGGGCCGGGTTTCGCCATGCACTGCTCGACCCCCGCGCGCAGCAGCTCGACCCAGGCCGGATCGAAGAGGCCCGACAGGCGTACCACACCGTCCGTCTCGTAGGTCTCGATCTCCGCGGTCGTGAGCGAGCGCAGCGGTTCGACGTGCAGGCCGGTCATCGCGATTTCTCCGGGCGGGGTGGGGCCGCGGAATACGGCACGTAGCGACCGGCGAGCGCGCCGGTGGTCTCGCCATCGAGCAGCGCCGCGACGCCGTTGACGAAGACGTCGCGGAAGCCTTCCGCGTACAGCTCGGGGTGATCCCAGGTGGAGCGGTCCGTGACCTTCTGCGCGTCGAAGACACCGACATCGGCGTATGCGCCGACGCGGATCACGCCGCGATCGGCCAGGCCGAGGTATTGCGCCGACTGGCCGCTCATCTTGTGCACGGCCTGCGGCAGGGTGAGCACCGGATTCTCGCGCACGTAGCGGGCGAGCACGCGGGCGAACGAGCCGCGGTAGCGTGGATGACCGCGGCCGCCCTCGACCCCGGCCTCGTGCCCGTCGCTGCTCAGCATGGTGAACGGCTGCGCCAGCAGCCGCCGCATCTCGAGTTCGTCGACTGCGCCGAGCGTGAGCTTGGCCGTCGGACCCTCCGTTTCGACCAGCTCGGCCAGTGCATCGAACGGCGACTGATGGCGATCGGCGGCCACGTCGACCAGCATCCGTCCGATCAGCTCGGGCCGCGCGCTGCTCACCACGCGGAACGACTCGTAGCCGACCGTGGTGACCCAGCTGTAGACCTCCGGCGGCGGCGCCTCCGTGATGCGCTGGGCGGCGCGGCGAGCGTCGGGCGAGGCCAGGATGGCGCGCCATTCGCGCTGCAGGTCGGCCAGCAGGGCTTCGCGCCGTTCGGGCGTCACGCCCGGGGCTTCGAGCGCCTTCGCGATCTCGGCGGCCTTCGTGTCGGCCGGCGGCACCAGGATCTCCATCGCGAGCCGGGCCGTGGCGCCGTCGTAGGGATAGATGTCGGCACTCACGGGCCCGTGCTGCGCGGCCTCGCGGAACAGCGCGAGCATGTCGTCGATGTGGCCGAAGTTGCGGCGCCCGACCGCCTTCAGGTGCGCGATGTGCGCCTCGAGGCCCGCGCGCCGGCCGATCTCGAAGCCCTCGGCGATCGAGCCGAGCATGTTGCCCGCGGGATCACGGTCGTGCGTGTCGTAGCGGCCGCCGTACTGGGCGGCGACCCTGGCCAGCGCGACGACCTCGTCGGTCGTGGCGTGGCGCCCGGGCAGGTACATCAGTCCCGTCGACAGGCCGATCGCCCCGTCCTCCATGCCGATGCGCACGCGCTCGCACATCTTCGCGACTTCGTCGGGCGTCGCGGCGCGCGCGGCGTCACCCATCACCGCGGTGCGGATGCCGTTGTGCCCGGTGTACATCATGAAGTTCACGCCGATGCCGTCGCGCGCGATCCGGGCGCGAAACTCGCGGGCGGCCAGCGGGTCGGCCTCGCCGTCGACGCCGAACACCGCCATCGTGACGCCCTGGCGGATCATGCCGGGTGTCGCGCGGAAGGGTGCGAGTTCCACGTCCTCGTCGGCGTGCGTGTGCAGGTCGATGAATCCCGGCGCCACGACGAGGCCGGTCACGTCGCGGTCGATGCGCGCCGTCGCGTCCGCGGCCGCGTGCCCGACCAGCACGATGCGCTCGCCGCGCACGCCGACGTCGGCGATGAACGGCGCCGCGCCGGTGCCGTCGACCACGAGCCCGCCGCGCAACAGCACGTCATAGGCGGGGCCGGCCACGGCCGGCGAACTGGCCAGCGCCAGGACGGCAGCGCCGGGCAGGAGCGCGCGGGCGCGGCGCAGTCGCTGCAGCAGGGAGGCGGGGGTCATGACGGCTCCACGATTGACCGGTGGTCGAAATACTATACGCTAGCCAAATTCCTGCAATCGGGGAGTTCGTCATGCTGCGAGTCCTGCTGCTGTGCGTCGCCGTCACCCTGAGCCTGGACGCGGGGGCCGCGACCCGCGCCCGCGACCTCGGCGTGCCCTTCAATGGCGTGCCCGGCGCCTGCAACGCGATCACGGACGTCGCCGGCGTCGAAGTGGGGCATCGCACGCTGGTCAGCGGCGACGGCGCCCTCAGGATCGGCCAGGGCCCGGTGCGCACGGGTGTCACGGCCGTGTTTCCGAAGGGCCGCGCATACGAAGGCTTCGTCCCGGCCGGCGTGTTCGTCGCCAATGGCACGGGCGAGCTGACCGGGCGGGCACTGATCGAGGAGATCGGCGAGTTCAGCGGTCCGGTGATGCTGACGGGCACCGGCAGCGTCGGCGTGGTGCGCGACTCGGTCATCGCGTGGTACCGCAGGCAGCTCGGCGACGACGAGGAGCGCCTGTTCCCGCACGTGCTGCCGGTGGTCGGCGAGACCTACGACGGATTCCTGAACGACACGTTCGGTCAGCACGTGCAGCCAGCGGACGTCTTCGCCGCCATGGACGCCGCGCGCGGCGGCCCGGTGGCGGAAGGCAGCGTCGGTGGCGGCACTGGCATGATGGCCTTCGCTTTCAAGGGCGGCATCGGCACCTCGTCACGCGTGCTGCCGGCCGATCTCGGCGGCTTCACCGTGGGCGCGCTGGTGCAGGCGAATTTCGGCGGACGCTCGCAGCTCACCATCGCCGGCGTGCCCGTCGGCGCCGAGATCGCGCAGCCGATGCCGCAGCGCGGCCCGCGCAAGGACGGCTCGATCATCGTCATCCTCGCGACCGACGCGCCGCTGCTGCCCGATGCGCTGCGGCGGCTCGCGCTGCGCGCGACGCACGGCATGGCGCGCACGGGCGGCCTGTCGGGCACGACCTCCGGCGACATCTTCCTGGCTTTCACCACTGCGGTGCCGAAGGCGGAAGGGCCGGGCGTCCTCTCGACGCAGTACATCGACCCGCTCTACATGAACCCGCTGCTCGAAGCGGCCGCGCTCGCGACCGAGGAAGCCATCGTCAACGCGCTGGTCGACAACGCGTCGATGCGCGGTGCCAACGACAACTTCGTGCCCGCGCTGCCGGCCGACCGGCTGCAGGCCGCGCTGAAGAAGTACGGGCGACTGCAGGCGCCGCCGGCGTCCGACGGCGCCCCGCAGGCTCAGTGCGTGGCGCGGTAACCCGTCAGCACGCCGTCCGCGACACTCATCGCGAACTTCTCCGCCGGCCCCTGGCCGGTGGGGACGGTGAACTCGAGGGTCCACTCGTCGTCGAGGGCGGAGACGAACCGATTCTTGCCGACCGGGATCAGCGGCAGGCCCGGCGCGTCCTTGCCGTCGAACTTGATCTCCAGCATGCCGTTGGCGACCGCGAGCGTGTAGCGTTCCGGTCCGAACAGGAACGGGCGCAGGTCGTAGTCGCCTTCGTAGCGGGCGAGTTCCTTCGGCGAGACCGCCACCGGCTGCGTCGACGGCGCGGGCGCGCCGAACAGGATGCGCGCCAGCTTGTGCTCGAGCGAGACCGGCGACGGCATCAGGCCCATGCGGTTCGTGAGCACGACGATGGTCACGTCGTCGTCCGGATAGTAGGCGTGGTCCGAGTGGAAGCCGAAGATCTCGCCGGAGTGCGAGAGCTTGGCGTGGCCCGCGAGATTGCCGCGGATCAGGCCGCCGAGCGCGTACATGTTCGGCGTGCCGTCCTGCAGCGGCCGGGTCTCGGTCAGCAGGGCGCGCAGGGCCGGTGAGAACGCCGGCGAGGTGAAGACGCCGCGCCGGTAGCGGACGAGGTCCTCGGCGGTCGACAGCAGCGAGCCCGCCGAGAACGGCACGAGGTAGTGCCAGGGCGGCGCCTGCGTCGTCACGCCGCCTTTCACGCGATACCCGCGCACGCGGCCCGGGACGAGCGCCGTGTCGTCGCCGTTGTAGGTATGGGCCATGCCGAGCGGATCGAAGACGTTCTGCTGCAGGTAGCTGTAGTAGTCCGTGCCGCTCGCCTTCTCGATGATCAGGCCGAGCAGGTAGTAGCCCGAGTTCGTGTAGCTCCAGCGCGCGCCGGGCGTGAACTGCAGCGGCAGCGACGAGAAGTTCGCCACCATCTCGTCGCGCGTCCAGCCGTTGCGCTCGAGGCGCGGATACAGCGGCCGGTTGTCGGTGTAGTTGGGGATGCCCGAGGTGTGATCGAGCAGGTGGGCGATCGTGACGTCGCGGGCCGGCCCCTGGTAGTCGGGCAGCCACTTGCCGACGGTGTCGTCGAGCGAGAGCTTGCCGCGTTCGACGAGCTGCAGCGTCGCGAGCGCGGTGAACGACTTGGTGATCGAACCGATCGCGTAGACGCTCTCGGAGGTGGCGGCCCGTTTCTCCGCCACGTCCGCCAGCCCGATCGAGAAGTCGAAGATCGTCTCGCCCTTGCGATCGATCAGGACCGTCACCGCCGGCGGTCCCGCGCTCGCATAGAAGCTGGCCACCGTGGCGGCCAGCTGGGCGCGGGTCGCGTCGGGCAGCGGTGCGGCGTGCACGGCCGGCGCGATCAGTGCGGCGAGCACGAGGACGGAGCGGAAGAAAGCGCGACGATGCATGGCGGGACCTCCGGAGGGATGCGCGATCCCGCGCTTCCCGAAAAAATTGACCGACGGACAACTTTTATACCAGTATTCAGTCCGGGCGCAAGGCACCCGCCGGCGCCGGGAGGAGGATCACGACGTGGACGCCAGCCCCTGGCAGCGCATCGGCCTGCCGTCGTTCGCCTTCATGTCCGTCGTGATCGGCGGCGGCTACGCCACCGGCCGCGAGATCGTCGAGTTCTTCATGGCGGCCGGTCCCCGCTGGGGCTTCGCCGGACTGGCCGTGACGGCCGTCGCCTGGTCGGTCATCGCCGCGCTGTCCTTCGACCTCGCGCGCGAACGCGCCGCCTACGACTACCAGCGCTTCTTCCGCGAGCTGCTCGGGCGCGCCTGGTGGCTTTTCGACCTCTGTTACATCGCGATCCTGGTGCTGGTCCTGTGCGTGCTCGGAGCCGCGGCCGGCGAGATCGTCGCGCGGCTGCTCGGCTGGCCCGTGTTCGCCGGCGCCGTCGCCCTGCTGCTCGCCGTGACGGTGGTCCTGCACCTCGGCGCCGACGCCGTGGAGCGCTTCTTCAGCATCTGGGGCGCGGCCATGACTGTGGCCTACGTGCTGGTGCTGTTCGCCGGGCTCTGGATCCTGCGCGACCCCATCCAGGCCGCGCTCGATGCGCCCGCGGTGGCGCAGCGCCACTGGGCGGTGGGTGGCCTGCAGTACGCCGGCTACAACCTGGCCGTGATCCCGGCCATCCTCGCCTGCGCGCGCCACCAGCGGACACGCCGCGACTCGCTGTGGGCCGGCCTGCTGTGCGGGCCCGTGGCGATCCTGCCCGGCCTGTGCCTCTATGTGTCGCTGCTCGGCGTGTACCCGGCAGCGCTGCAGGCCCCGATTCCGCTGAACCTCCTGCTGGCGCGGCTGGGCGCGCCGTGGCTCGCGGTGGCGCTGCAGGTCATCATCTTCGGCACGCTCGTGCAGACCGGCGTCGGCGTGCTGCAGGGTTTCACGGAGCGCCTGTTCAGCGGCCGGGTGACCACGCCGCGACGCGACCAGTGGCGTCGGACGATCGCGAGCTTCGTCGTCACGGTGTTCGCGCTGTTCGTGGCCGACCGGATCGGTATCATCACCCTCGTGGCCCGCGGCTACGGGACGCTGAGCTGGGTGGTGATCGCCACGTTCGTCGTGCCGCTGCTGTGGAACCGCCTGGCCGGCCGGTCGCGTGCCGCCGGCGAGGCACCCGCGTCCGTCCGTTGATTACGCGGCGAGGCGTCCTGAATGCGCATCCAGTGGATCGGGCTCCCCACCGACGTGAACTCGTCTTATCGTCGCGGGGCCGCCGCAGGCCCGGCGGCGATCCGCGCCGCGTGGCAGCGCCTGCTCGACTTCGGCAATGGCGCCACCGAACTGGGCCAGGAACTCGACCGGGACTTCCGGATCGATGACCTCGGCGACCTCGAACTGCAGGAATCCCCGGACGATCATGCGACGATCGTCGCTCACGTGCGGGCGCGGGCGGAGCGTGGCCCGACGCTTTGTGTCGGTGGTGACCATTCCATCTCCTATCCGGTCGTCGAGGCACTTGCCCGCATTCACGGCCCGCTGAACATCCTGCACTTCGACGCGCACCCCGACCTGTACGACGACTTTGGCGGCAACCCACGCTCGCACGCGAGTCCGTTCGCCCGGATCCTGGAGCGCGGGTTGGCGCGCCGCCTGGTCCAGGTGGGCGTGCGGACCTGGAATGCGCACAACCGCGCGCAGGCTGCACGCTTCGGCGTCGAGGTCGTGCCTTGGGACACCTTTGCGCCCGAACGCGTGCCGATCCCGGACGACGGCCCCCTCTACGTCAGCATCGATCTCGACGCGTTCGATCCCGCCTTCGCCCCGGCCGTCTCCCACCCCGAACCGGCCGGGCTCTCGTCGCGCGAAGTCGTCGCGGTGATCACTCGTCTCCAGGGTCTCGTGGGCGCCGACGTCGTCGAGCTGAACCCGCTTTGCGGGCAGGGTGACCAGACCGCGGTACTCGCGGCCAAGCTCGCCAAGGAACTGTGCGCGGCGATGGTCCGCGGCAGCGGCGCTCAGAAAAACGTCCGCACCGCGTCCACGACGTCGTAGGCGTCGTCCACCACGTGGAGCAGCTGCCACTTGTCGAACGTGGTGCACGGATGCGAGATGCCGAAGCCCACGAGATCGCCGACCGCGAGCGGTGAATCGGCGGGCACCTCGAGGTGGGTGTGCTGGTCGTTGATGCCGACGGCGCGATGACCCGCCGGCATCGGCTGCGGCAGGCGATGCAGCCCGTCCCGGTACCACAGGGCCGGCGTCGGCAATTCCCAGTCGAAGGACAGGTCGCGCTTGCCACCGGTGACGTAGGCGCGCGTCGGCTCCGGGCGGGACTGCACGCAGCCCCAGACCTCGAGTGCCGGGCGCAGCGCGCCGGGAATGACGGTGCCGGCGAGCTGGCGCGCGAGGATGCGTTCGAAGGCCCGCGCGTAGTGCAGGTGGTCCTGCGTCAGGTAGCAGCCGCTGCGCAGGACGACCTGCGTCGGCCGGCCCAGCGACGCGTGCTGCAGGCGGTCCGCCACCACGTCGAAGAACTCCGACCCCCCGGCGCTGAGGATGAACGGATCCGCGGCGGCGGCGGCCGGCGAGGCAGCGGCGTGCCCGGCGACCTCGAGGTGGAAATCGAGCAGCGCCGAGATGCGTGCCCGCACGTCGGCGGGTTCGCCGGCGATCAGGCCTTCGTAGCTCTCGACGCCGTGCAGTGCCAGGTGCGGCGCCGACGCCTCGATCGCAGCAACGATGGCGCGAGCTTCTTCCAGGCTGCGGGCACCGGTGCGCAGCATCGGTTGTCCGACCTCCAGCAACAGGGGCAGGGACCGGCCGGGGGCCCGCGCCCGGGCGGCGGCGGCGAGTTGCTCGACGCCCGCGACGGAGTCGACCAGCACGTACGGCTCGAAGGCCGGGTCGCGCGCGAGCTCGTCGAACAGGTAGGCGAGGTTGCGTCGGCCGACGACCTGGTTCGCGAGCAGCACGCGGCGGATGCCGAATCGCCGGTAGACCTGCAACTGGCTGATGGTGGCAGACGTGATGCCCCACGCGCCGTCGTCCAGTTGCGCCTGGAACAGCTGCGGACTCATCGTGGTCTTGCCGTGCGGTGCGAGCGATACGCCGGTCGCCGAGAGGAACGCGCGCATCCACGCGCGGTTGCCGTCGAGCGCCGACGCCTTCAGGACGGCGACGGGAAACGGCAGGTCCTGCTGGAGCACGTTCCAGCCGGAGCGCGCGACGTCCGCGAGAGGCATCGGCGCATGGCCGCCCGGGAAACCCTTGACCGTGTCGTCGAGGGTCCAGGCGTCGAGCGCGGGAAGGCGAGGCAGGGCGGTCATCGGGGCATGCTACCGCCGGGACCGGACCGTCACCAGACGCGTCAGTGGCCGGCGTTGCGGAAGCGCGAGCGCGCGAGTTCGTCGGCGACTGCCGGGCTCGGCAGGTTGCGCGCCGCGGCCTGGTCGAGGATCCAGCGCGTGCGCGCGAAGATGCCGCGGCAGTCGTCGAGCACCGCCTGCACGTCGTACGTGCCGCGCAGCGCGTGCACGAGATCGAGCAGGCCGCCGACGTTGATCGCGTAGTCGGGCGCATACACGATGCCGCGACGATGCAAGCGGATGGCATCGGCGGGAGTGGCCAGCTGGTTGTTGGCCGCGCCCGCGATCACGCGACAGCGCAGGCGCGGAATCGTGTGTTCGTTGAGGATCGAGCCGAGCGCGCACGGAGACAGGATGTCGACCTCGCTCTCCAGCACCGCATCCGTCGCAACCGCCTGGGCACCCCAGCGCCGATGAGCTTCCGTGACCCGCGACTCGTCGATGTCTGCGACCGTCAGGACCGCGCCGTCCGCCGCAAGGTATTCGCACAGCTGCATGCCGACGGCACCGAGGCCCTGCACCGCGATGCGGCGACCCGCGAGGCCCGCGCCGTCGAAGGCATGTGCCGCGGCCGCCAGAATGCCCTGGTAGGTGCCGTAGGCCGTGGCCGGCGCGGCCTTGCCGTCGGCCGTGAGGGGCGCGCAGGCGTGTGCCGTCTGCCGGCCGATGACGGCGACGTCCGGTGCGCTGATGCCGACGTCGTCCGACGTCGTGTAGCGGCCACCGAGCGACTCGACCGCGCGACCGATGGCGGCGAGCAGCTCCGGCGTCTTCTCCTTGCGCGGATCACCGATCACCACCGACTTGCCGCCGCCATAGGGCACGCCGGCGAGGGCGGCCTTGTACGTCATGCCGCGCGAGAGGCGCAGCGCGTCGCGCAGGGCATCGGTGGACGTCGCGTAAGGCCACATGCGGCAGCCGCCGATCGCGGGGCCGAGTGTCGTGTCGTGGATCGCCACGACGTAGCGCAGGTCCGTCGGGCGGTCGTGGAAGAAGTGCACGGCCTCGTGACCGTCGTAATCCGGCAGTTCGAGAATCATGGCGCGCGTCACCGGCAAGGAGGGACGGCCGAACGGGAGACCGGGCTGCGTTGCACGCGGCGCCGGGCGCTCTTTCGGGAAAAACAGTATG
>JBGAHO010000041.1:0-36996 GCA_044226195.1 Steroidobacteraceae bacterium | reverse complement strand
AGGCCGATCGTGAAGCCCGCCTCGGTGCGCCGCCAGTAGATCGGCCCCACCAGCTCGTGGACCGGACCGAACGGCGGCATGAGTTCGAAGCCCTCGGGCACGTCGCGCTCACTCACGGTGCCTGCCCCGGCTTGCGGGCCCGCTTGGCCTCCTCGAGCGCCTGCGCGAACTCGGGGTTGGCCGAGGCAATGCCGGCCGAGACGTGCGCACCCGCCCGGTCGGACGTGGCCGGAATGAGGTGCCCCACCGGATCCATGATGCGCGGCATGCGTTCGAGCACCGCCTCCGGGGTCATGGTGCCGAGTTCGAACGCCGTGCCCTGGGTTTCGCCGACGAACACTCGGGACACGAAGCCACCGCCGCAGTGGAACATCTCGCCGTTGACCGGGCAGTCCTCGTGCAGCAATGCGGTGACGAGGTGGCTCACCAGCACCGGCTGGGCGAACTTCTCCATGACCGGTGGGATGCCCTGGGCCTGCGAATTGCCCGTCCAGGCGATGGGCCCGACGAGATTCGCGCGGATGCCGAGGGGCGCACCTTCCGCGGCCAGCACCTTGGTGAGCGCCATCAGCGCGGACTTGGCGACGCTGTAGGCGTGGTCGCGACGGCGGCCGAAGAAACCCGCCCCCGACCCGGTCATGACGATGCGGCCGAACCCTTGCGCCTGCATCGGGCGCCACGCGGCCTGGGCGACGTTCCAGCCGCCGTGCACGTTGACGCGCAGGATGCGCTCGAGGTCCTCGACCTTCGCGTCCTCGAACGAGCCGAGCTGGGCATAGACGCTGGCGTTGTGCACCACGCCGTCTAGTCGGCCGAACCGGGCCAGCGCGGCCTCCACCATCGCCCGCACCTGCGCGGCGTCGCCGATGTCACAGCATGCGGCCAAGGCGCGCCCGCCGGCCGCGACGATCTCGCCGACGACTTCATCCGCCGAATCGAGGCGTCCGTCCACCCGGGCGCCGCTGTCGTTGTCGTTCACGATCACGGCGGCGCCGCGGTTCGCCAGGGACAACGCATGCTCGCGACCGATGCCGCGGCCCGCACCGGTGATGAGCACCACGCGATCGTCGAATCTCAGCATGCAGTTCTTCCCCGAAACAGCAGTGCGCGGCCGTCAGTGGAACGAGATCGTGTGGCCGCCGTCGACGGCGATCGTCTGGCCATTGATGTACCCGCCGGAGGGTGAAGCCAGCATCACTGCGAGCCCGGCCAGTTCGTCCACCTCGCCAAAGCGCTTCGACGGATTGCGGTCGTTGTACCAGCGCACGAGGGTCTCGTCCTCCCACTGCGAGCGCGCCATCTCGGTCTTGAACGTGCCGGGCGCGATGCAGTTGGCGGTGACGCCGCGACTGGCGAACTCCATGGCGAGATTGCGCACGAACTGCATGTCCGCCGCCTTGGTGAGGCCGTAGGTGCCGGTCACCGGATCGCCGAGCAGGCCGACGATCGACGCGACGACGATGAAGCGCCCGTAGCCGCGCTCGAGCATGCCGGGCACCGTCATCTGCGCCAGCCAGATGCTGCTCTGCACGTTGACCTGCATGAACTTGTTGAAGGTCTCGTCCTTGAGATCGAGCACGGAGCCGATCCACGGGTGGATGGCAGCGTTGGCCATGACGATGTCCACGCGACCCCACTGCTCGTTCGCGGTATCGACCACGCGTTGCAGTTCGTCCTTGCGGCCGATGTTGCAGGGCACGGCGATCGCCTCGCCTCCCGAGGCGCGGATCTCGGCTACCGCGGCCTCGCAGGCCTCGGGCTTGCGGCCCGAGATCACCACCTTGGCACCCTGCTCCGCCATGCCCCGGGCGCTGGCCAGGCCGAGGCCGCGGCTCGAGCCGGTGACGATGGCCACGCGGCCGCTGAGATCGAACAGACGTGAGGGCATGACGGATCCCGGTTGCACTGGTTTATTCATTCTGCGAATAATACATCCGAATGGCGAATACACCACAAGTGGCCCGCAAGCGCCCCGCCGCCGGGACGGCCGGCGCCCCACGGAAGGCGCCCGGGCGCACGAAGGCCGACCGGCTGCACGTCACTGCCCTCGCCCGCGGGCTGCAGATCCTGCGCTGCTTCAGCCACGAGCGACCCGAACTGTCGCCCCAGGAGATCGTGCGCATGACCGGGCTGCCGCAGCCGACGGTCTGGCGCCTCTGCCACACGCTCAGCACCGAAGGCTTCCTCATCTGCCCCGGCGACGGCACGCGCATGTCGCTCGGCCTGCCCGCGCTCGCCCTCGGGTACTCCGCGCTGATTCGTCAGGCATTGCCCAAGGTCGCCCTGCCCTACATGGAGCAGTTCACGGCGCGACATCGCATGGGCATGTCGCTCGGCATCCGCGACGGCCTCGACATGCTGTACCTGCAGCGCACGCACGGCGACTTCGTCTACCTGAACGACCCGGTCGGCGCGCGCCGTCCCTTCGCGACGGCACCGACCGGCTGGGCCTGCTATGCCGCGTACGGCGAGGACGAGCGCAAGGCCGTACGCAAGGCGTTGAAGCAGCGCGATCCGTCCGGCTGGACGAAGACCGAGGCACAGCTCGCCGGCGCCGACGCGGACTTTCGCCGCCACGGCTGCGTGCTCAGCCTCGGCGCGATGCACGCCCAGATGAACGCGATCGCCGTGCCGATCCGCTCGCTGAAGAGCGACAAGGTCTATGCCCTCTCGGCCTCCGGCCTCGCGACCGTCTGGCCGCGCAAGAAGCTGCTGGCCGTCGGCACGGAAATCATTGCCCTGGCCCGCGACCTCGCCGTGGCCGCCGACTGACACGACCCCGGAATCACTCGCCCATGACTACCCGCAACTCGACCATCCTCGTCACCGGCGCCACCGGCACCCAGGGAGGCGCCACGGCCCGCGAATTGCTGTCGGCCGGCTTCCGTGTGCGCTTCCTCACCCGCGACCCGGGCTCCGCGACCGCGCAGGCGCTCGCGAAACTGGGGGCGGAACCCGTGCAGGGCGATATGGGCGAGCCCGCGTCGCTCGCCCCGGCCATGCAAGGCGCGCATGGCGTGTTCTCCGTACAGCGACCGGATGCGGATGGCAGTGATTCGGAGCGTCGCCACGGCTTCGCGCTGATCGACGCCGCACGCGCCGCCGGCGTGCACCACTTCGTGCACACGTCCGTGTGCGAGGCGGGCAAGCACACCGCCTTCCCGCGCTGGGAATCGGGCTACTGGTGGCAGAAGTACTGGACGGACAAGTGGGACATCGAGGAAGCCGTGCGCAAGGCGGGCTTCGCGCGCTGGACGGTGCTGAAGCCGGCTTTCATGATGGACAATTACGCCGAGCCCAAGGCGACGTTCATGTTTCCGCACCTGCGCCAGGGACGCGTTCTGACGGCGTTCGCCCCCGATACTCGGCTGCAGCTCATTGCGGGCGACGACGTCGGTGCCTTCGCTCGCGCGGCATTCGTCGACCCGGATCGCTTTCACGCTCGCGACATCGATCTCGCCGCGGAGGCGCTCACGATGCGCGACGTGGCCGCGACGCTCACGCGCGTGCTCGGCAAGCCCGTCGTGGCGGAGCACGTCTCGCCCGCGGACGCGTGCAAGGCGGGCCTGTTCCCGGGCTGGGTACGCTCTCAGGAGTGGACCAACGAGGCCGGCTATCGCGCCGACATCGGCGCGCTCGCGCAGTACGGACTGCCAATGACGACGTTCGAGGCGTGGGTGCGCCGGCACGCCGTCGAAATCATCATCGAGACCTGAGCGGTGCCCCGCATCCCCTACCCGGCGGCCGATGCGCTCGACGACGAAGCCCGTCGGTGTCTCGAAGGCGTGCCGCCGATCAACGTACTGCGCATGCTGAGCCACTCTGGTCCGGTGCTCGCCGGTTTCGGCGCGTTCGGGCACCGCATACTGTACTCGCTCGAGCTGCCGCCCCTGCTGCGGGAACTCGTGATCGTGCGCGTCGGGCATCTCTGTCGCAGCGCCTATGAACTGGCGCAGCACGAGCGCTTCATCCGCGAACTGGGCATGGCGCCGGAGAAGATCGCCGCGATCGGCGCAGGCGCGGAGCATCCTGCGTTCTCGGCGATCGAACGCGCCGTGCTGGCGTTCACCGATGATGTCGTCACGAACGTCCGGGCCGGCGACGCCACCCTGGCGGAGGTGTCGCGCCACCTCTCGTACCGGCAAGTCGTCGAACTGATCATGACGGCCGGCTGCTATCGCATGCTCTGCATGCTGCTCGAGACCACGGGCGTCGAGATCGAGAGCGGCGGCACCGCCCACACGCTGAGCCAGGCCGACTGGCAGCAGCGTATGCGACCGGGCACGGAGTCATCCCCATGAAGCTCGGGCCGGGCATCGCGGCGGTCGTGGTTGGCGGTGCCTCGGGCATGGGCGAGGCGACGGTACGAGCCCTGCGTGCCCGGGGCGTGTCAGTCGCGGTACTGGATTTCAATCGCGAGAAGGGGGCCGCCGTCGCGGCTGACACCGGAGCGGCCTGCTTCCAGGCCGACGTCACCGACGAGGCCAGTGTGGTCGCGGCCTTCGAGGCGGCGCGGGCCAGGCAAGGCCAGGAGCGCATCGCGATCATCACGCCGGGGGGCGGCGGGCTGGGCTGCACGGCGTGGCGCGACGCAGCCACGGGCGCCATCCGCCGTCACGATTTCTCACGCTTCGCGCGCATCGTCGCCTTGAATCTCAACGGCACGTTTCTCTGCGCGTCGGTCGCGGCTGCAGGCATGCTTGGCCTCGAGCCGGATCCGTCCGGCGATCGCGGCGTGATCGTGATGACGTCCTCGACGGCCTCGAAGGACGGTCCGGCCGCGACGTCGGCTTACGTCGCCGCGAAGGCGGGCATCAACGGCATGACGCTCTCCATGGCCCGCGATCTCGCGCCCGAACGGATCCGGGTCAACACCATCCTGCCCGGCAACTTCGCGACGCCACTGATCGCCGGCCTGCCCGACGACTACATGGCGCAGATGCAGTCCTGGAACCTGCATCCCAAGCGCTTCGGCCAGCCCGAGGAATACGCTTCGCTGGCGCTCGAGATCGTCCAGAACGGCTACTTCAATGCAGCCCTGCTCCGCCTCGACGGCGGCGCGCGGCTCTGACGTCCACGCAAGAGGTGCACGGTGGCGAACCTTTACGACTTGCCCGATGAACTCCTGGTCACGGCCGAGGGCGGCCTGCGCATCATCACGCTCAACCGGCCGAACGACCTGAACGCGTCGACGACGGAGATGCTGTTCTCGTTCCCGAAGCTGTTCCGCGCCCTCGCCGAGGACCCGCAAGCCAGGGTCGGCATCCTCACCGGCGCGGGGCGCGCGTTCAGCGCCGGCGGTGACATGACGCATTTCGTGAAGACCCTCGAGGACGCCCAGTTCGCCCGCGACGTGCAGGAGAATGCGCGTCGCACCATCCACAGCTTCATCGACGTGCCGATCCCGCTGATCGCGGCCGTCAACGGCCCGGCCGTCGGCTGGGGCGCCACGCTCGCAACGCTCTGCGACATCGTGCTGATGTCCGAGAAGTCGTTCATCGCCGAGCCCCATATCAACATCGGTCTCGTCGCCGGCGACGGCATCTCGGTCGCCTGGCCGCTCTACATGAGCCTGCTGCGCGCCAAGGAACTGATCTTCACCGGCGACCGCATCACTCCGCAGCAGGCGGTCGAGTTCGGGCTGGCCAATCGCGTGGTGGCACCCGAGAAGCTGATGGAGGAGGCGCGTGCGCTGGGGGACAAGCTGATGAAGCAGCCGGCGCAGGCGCTGCGCGAAACCAAGAAGCTGATGAACCTGTTCCTGCACCGCTCCGCGGCCGCGCAGCTCGACACGACGATCGCGCGGCAACTGGCTGCGACGCTGAGCGACGAGCACCACCGCATCGCGTCGGAATTCATCGCGCAGCAGAAGCGCAATCAGAAATCGTGAGGGCGGCGACATGAGCATCCGATTCGACGGACAGGCGGCCATCGTCACTGGCGCCGGCGGCGGCCTCGGCTACGCCATCGCCCGCGAACTGGCGCGACTCGGCTGCGCCGTGCTCGTCAACGACTACGGCGGCGACGTGACCGGCCAGGGCGCCGGTCCTCAGCGCGCCGAAGAGGCGGCCGCGCGATTGCGGGCGGAGGGCGGCCGCGCCGTGGCCGACGCCACGCCGGTTGGCACGCCCGAGGCGGCGCGGCGCATCGTCGCGCACGCGCTCGAGGCGTTCGGACGCGTCGACGTGCTGGTCAACAACGCAGGCGTGGCGCGCCCGACGGCCTTCGACGAGGCGCTCGACGAGAACCTCGAGCTCGAGCTGCGCACCAACCTGCTCGGCCCCTACGCGCTCATGCGTGCGGCCTGGGGCCCGATGAAGGCGCAAGGCTACGGTCGGATCCTGAACGTCTCGTCCAATGCCACGATGGGCATCGGGCACAACACGTCGTACGCCACGGCCAAGGCCGGCCTGATCGGCCTGACGCTCGATACGTCCGCCGAAGGGCGTCCGCACGGCATCCTCGTCAACGCGATCATGCCGGTCGCGCATACGCGCATGATCGAGGGTATCCCCGACCCGAACTTCGTGGCCTGGTTCCGCCGCCACATGGCACCGGAGAAGATCGCCGCGCCGCTCGCCTACTTCCTGAGCCGGGAGTCGACGACGACCGGCACGGTGTTGAGCACCGGCGGCGGACGCATGGCGCGCGTCGTGTTCGCGGAGAATGGCGGCATGGTGGGCCTCATGGACGCGGCCGGGGCGCAAGCCGCTGCTGCGGCCATCACCGACGTCTCACGGGTTCAGGCCCTCGAATCCGCCTTCGCGGAACTGGCGCTCTACACGGCGGCCTTTCCGTTCGATGGGCCCGGCGGCGGGCCGGCGCTCGACGCGACTGCGGTCGCGGGATCGCAGAAATGATCGGCACCGCGGAGGGTCGGCGCGGTCTGCTCGAGGGCAAGGTCGCGCTCGTGACGGGGTCCACGCAGGGGCTCGGCGAAGGCATCGCCCGGCGCTTCATTCGCGAAGGGGCTCGCGTCGTCATCCATGGACGATCGGTCGAAAAAGGCGCCCGCGTCCTGAGCGAACTCCGCGCGCTGGGCGGTGACGTGCACTTCATCCAGGCGGATCTCTGCGATGCCGCAGCTGCAGCGCGAGTCGTCGACGAAACGGCCGCGCATTTCGGCCGGCTCGACGTCCTCGTCAACAACGCCCAGATTACGCCGCCGCTGGTCGAGGCCGTCGACCCACAGACAGATGTGTACCTGCAGCAGGCGCTCGCCTCGGGCCTGCACGCTTCGCTGTGGACGTCCCGGGCTGCCCTGCCCCATCTGCAGCGGACGGGCAACGGACGCATCATCAACTTCGCCTCGATCAACGGCGCGTTCGGCAGCCGCTACGGCACCGCCTACAACGCCACCAAGGAAGCCATCCGCGGCCTCACGCGCACACTGGCCAACGAGTTCGGGCCGCACGGCATCACCGTCAACGTCGTGCTGCCCGCCGGCCTCAGCCCGGCCTACGAAGCGTTCTACCGCGACGATCCGAAGCGCGCGGACGCCGTAGCGAAGCTCAACCCGATGCGACGCCACGGACGCGCGGAAGAAGACATCGGCGGCGCGGTCGCCGGCCTCGCGTCGGACGCTGCCGGGTTCATCACCGGCCAGTCGCTGTACATCGACGGCGGAGCGCACCTGCTCGGCCTGCCGCAGATGCACGGCCTCGGGATCCGCTTCCAATGAACGGCGCCAAGGGCATGCTCCACGGCCTCGCCACGCTCGTCGTGGGCGCGGACGAAATCGGCCTCGGGATCGCGCAACGCTTCGAGCGCGAGGGCGCCGAAGTGGCGGTGCTGGAGTACGACGAGTCGCTGCGCGGTGATCCACGAGCGGTCGCGGCCGCCGTCACCGAGTGCATGGATCGCGGCGAGCGACTCGACGTGCTCGTCTGCAACCTGCTGCCCGCTCCGCGGCCCGCCGCCCTCGAAGCGATCGATGCCGGAGCGTTCGACGATGCACTCCGGGTTCTGCAGGACTGTCGAGCGGCGATGCAGGCAGCCTTCGCGGAACTGCGCGAGTCCGGCCGCGGCCGCATCCTCCTCGTCGGCCACCGCTATGGCGAACGCGTCGCGGAGTCGCTTGGCGCGTACAACACCGCCGCCTGGGGCCTCGTCGGCCTGATGCGCACGGCCGCCGTCGAGTGGGGACCGCGCCAGATCACGACCAACGTCCTGCTGCCTGTGGCGCGCACGACGGAATTCGAAGCAGCCCGGGCGAAACGCCCGGCGGTGATCGATCGGCTGGTGGGGCAACTGCCCTTGCGACGCGTCGGCGACCCGGAGCGCGACATCGGTGGCGCCGCGGCATTCCTCGCCTCGGACGCAGCGTGCTTCGTCAACGGCGAAGTGCTCTACGCCGACGGTGGCCAGCAGGTGGCCGGTCCCGTGCTGAACCCGGCGCGTTTCGTGTCGACGCCGTGACCGCCGCCGGCCGCGCATTCATCACCATGTACCGTTGATTCACGGAGACCGTCATGAAGGCCGAAGTCCTGTCGGGAAAAGCTGCCATCGTCACCGGAGCCGCGCGGGGGATCGCCAAGAGCATCGCACTGGCGTTCGCCGAGGAAGGCGCCTCGGTCGCGCTGGTCGACATCGATGCGCAGGGTCTCGCTCGAACGGCGCAAGCCATCGAGGCGGCCGGTGGTCGCTGCCTCACCCAGGTGTGCGACGTGGGTGTGCGCGCGCAGGTGGACCGCACCGTCGCTGCGACGGCTGATGCGTTCGGCACAGTCGACATCCTCGTCAACTGCGCCTTTGCCAACCCGGCGTTCCACAAGTCCTTCGTCGAGCAGACCGAACGGGACCTGAAGACCAACCTGGATTCCTCGTTCATGGGGACGTGGAATTTCATGCAGGCCGCGTATCCCTTCCTCGCGCGCCGCGGCGGCAAGGTCATCAATTTCGTCTCCGCGGCCTACACGGAAGGCCAATTGGGCATGGCGGCCTACGCGGCGGCCAAGGGTGCCGTTGCCGGCCTGATGAACGTCGCCTGCCTCGAGTGGGGCCCGCTCGGCATCAACGTCAACTGCATCTCGCCCGTCATCCACACGGAGGCGTACGACGAGTTCCTGAAGACGGCGCCGCCGGGCGCACACGAGGCGTACCTCGCGCAGAACCCTATGCGGCGCCTCGGTCATCCCGACAAGGATGCTGCTCGCGTCGCCGTGTTCCTGGCAGGCCCGGATTCAGACTACATCAACGGGCGCATCATCTCGGTCGACGGTGGACGCGGCCTGCACCGGCTGTAGCGGCACCTGCCCCTCGGTCGCCGCCCTTCGATCGACCACCGCCTTCGCTCCGGCAATCCGGAGCGTGAACCTCAAGCGTCGAAGCGCACGTGGAGGTGCTTCGGCACGCGCATCATGATGCCGCGGATCTCGGGCGCGGGGCGGTCCGGGTCGAGTCGCAGGTGGTGCAGGTTGTCGAGAATCGCGTTCAGCGCGCGCGTCATTTCCACGCGCGCCAGGTGCTGGCCGATGCAGACGTGCGGCCCGTACGCGAACGCGAAGTGGCGATGCTGCGGCTTGCGGAAGATGTCGAACCTGTCCGGGTCCGGGAAGCGCTCCGGATCGCGGTTCGCCGCGCCCGCAGCGACGTCCAGCACCGCGCCTTTCGGGATCTTGACGCCACCGAGTTCGACATCCTTCGCCGCGGTGCGCGTCTGGACCAGCACCGGACCGTCCCAGCGCAGCGCTTCCTCGATGGCCTGCGGTACCAGTGAACGGTCCTTGCGCACGGCCTCGAGCTGGTCGGGATTGCGCAGCAGCCCGGTGAGCAGCACGCTGGTGCCGCGGTACGTCGTATCGCCGCCCGCATTCACGAGCTGGCGCAGGAAGGAGATCATGATCTCCTCGGGCAGTCGCTCGCCGTCGACCTCGGCCTGGGCCAGGATCGACACCAGGTCCTCGCCCGGGTTGCGCAGGCGCTCGGCCACCAGCAGCCTGAAGTAGTCGCCGAGCTTGCGCGAGGCCTCGGTACCGTGCGGCACGTCGACGCTGACCAGCGTCTGGGCAATCGCGAGCTTGTGGAAAATGGGCGCCTCCTCGGCCGGGAGCGCCAACTGGCGATACACGATCTGGAACGGATAGTGCAGCGTGAATTCCTGCACGAGGTCGGCGGTGCCGCGGCTGCGGAACTTGGCCATCAGTCCCTGCACCACCGGATCGACGACCGACTCGCCCCACTTCGCGACCGTCTGCGGCAGGAACGCCTTCTGGAAGATCTTGCGGTAGCGACCATGCTCGGGCGGATCCATGGTGCTGACGCTGCGCCCGAAACTGATGCCGAGGTTGAGCTTGTACGCTTCGTTCGAGAATGTCTCCGGCTCGTTCAAGCAGCGCTGCACCTCGTCGTAGCCGACGACGGTGTAGTGATCGAGGTGGCCCTGCGTGTGGTCGGCCGGCTCGCCCATGTACTCGCGGTACGTGACGTGATGCACCGGGCCCTTGGACCGCAGCTCGGCAAGCTTCGGGTACGGGTCGAGGCAGGCGCCGAACATCAGCTCATCGGCGATGAACGGATCGAAGTCGCGGTCGTCGAAATCCGCCAGCCGGGTCACAGCGTTCATGCGTTCACTCCCTCGCTCAGGCGCGTTCGAAGACGGCGGCAAGGCCCTGCCCGCCGCCGATGCACATGGATTCGAGACCGTAGCGGCCGTTGCGCCGCTTCAGCTCATTCAGGAGCGTGGCCAGGATGCGCACGCCGGTCGCGCCGATCGGATGGCCGAGCGAGATGCCCGAGCCATTCACGTTGAGGCGCTCCGGGTCGTTCCAGCCCCAGCCCTTCAGTACCGACAATACCTGACAGGCGAAGGCTTCGTTGAGTTCCACGAGATCCATCTGGTCGAACGATAGTCCCGTGCGCTCGAACAGGCGCTTCACCGCCGGGACCGGGCCGATGCCCATGGTTGCGGGATGGCAGCCCGCCGCAGCCCAGCCAACGAGGAACCCGTCGGGCTGCAGGCCCAGCGTCGGCAGCAGCGCCTCGTCGACCACCAGGCAAGCGGCAGCCGCATCGTTCTGCTGGCTCGAATTGCCGGCCGTGACCGTGCCACCCGCCATGAGCGGCTTCAGCTTGGCGAGCGTGGCCACGGTCGTGTCGCCGCGGATGCCCTCGTCTTTCGCGAACACGAGTGGTTCGCCCTTCTTCTGAGGCACGGTGACCGGCACGACCTCGTCGTCGAACTTGCCCGCGGCCCAGGCGGCGGCGGCCCGTTGCTGGCTGCGGGCCGCATATTCGTCGGCCGCCTCACGCGTGATGCCGTATTCCTTCGCGAGGTTCTCGGCGGTCTCGATCATGCCGGAGATGCGCCCGAACCGGTGCTCGGGCTGCGAGCGCTCGCGCCCGCGGTCGAGCCGGTCGTGCATCTTCACCGACCCCGACCGTGCGCCCCAGCGCATGTCGGTGGTGTAGTACTCGATGTTGCTCATGCTCTCGACGCCACCGGCGATCACGACATCGGCGGCACCGGACTGCACCATCATCGCCGCGGTGACCACGGCCTGCAGGCCGCCGCCGCAGCGACGGTCGAGCTGCATGCCGGGCACCTCCAGCGGCAGGCCGGCTTCGAGCGCGACCCAGCGGCCCGTGCACGGCGTCTCGCCGTTCGCGTACGACTGCGCAAACACCACGTCGTCGATGCGCGCGGGGTCGAGCTTCGTGCGCTCGAGCAGGGCCTTCACGACCGTGGCCCCCAGGGTCTCGACGGGCACGGGACGCAGGCTCCCACCAAAGGTCCCGACGGGCGTGCGAACCGGACAGACGACGGCGGCGCGGCGCATGCTCAGCGCCCCTTGAAGCGCGGCGCGCGCTTCTCGAGGAAGGCGGCCATCGCCTCCTTGCAGTCCTCGGTCATGCGCGAGCGGATCATGTTGCGGGACTCGAGGTCGAGGAAGGCCTCGAGGTCGCGGTCGATAGCTGCATCCACGTTTTCCTTGATATAGCGCAGCGCGATCGGCGGGCCCTGCGCCAGCCGACGGGCCAACACGTCGGTCTCGGCGTCGAGTTGTGCATCGTCGACCAGCTTCGTGAGCAGGCCGAGGCGCAGGGCGGTCTCGGCATCGATCTTGTCGCCGAGCATGCAGATCTCGCGGGCCTTCGCGGGTCCGACGAGGCGCGTCAGAAAGAAGGTACCGCCGTAGTCGCCCGAGGTGCCGATCTTCACGAACGCGGGCACCAGCGACGCCGTGCGCGAACCGATACGGAAATCGCAGGCAAGCGCCAGCGAGAAGCCGAGTCCCGCCGCCGGTCCCGGCAGTCGCGCGATCGTCGGTTTGCCCATCCGCGCGAGCAGCGACGCTGCGCGGGCATTGTGGCGCAGCCGGTCGACGCGGTACTCGACGTCCTGCCAGGCCGCCGTCGCCGACTGCTCCTGCGCAAGCGTGTCGTCCGGGTCCGGCGCGCCCATCGAGCGAACGTCGGCGCCCGTGCAGAACGCGTTGCCCGTCCCGGTCAGCACCAGCACCTTCACGGCGGGATTGCGCTCGGCATCCTGCAGCATCGTCACCAGGCGCCGCTGTGCCCGCGTGTCGAGCGCGTTCTTGATGGCCGGCGCATTGAATGCCAGCGTGAGGATGCCGTGCTCGTCGAGCCGGCTCAGCAGGTTGTCGTCGGACATTCCGTCACCCGTCAGGATCAGTAGAGCGTATCGACCCTGGCCTGGTCGTACGGCAGTTGCGGTTCACCGCGACGCAGCTTGCGGGTCCACTCCGGATCGTTGAGCAGGGAGCGCCCGACGGCGATCAGGTCGAACTCGCCGCGGTTGTAGCGCTCCATCAGCAGTTCGATGTTGTTGCTGGCGGCCGCCTTGCCGTCGCGATTCGAATCGTACATGCCGCGATCGAGGCCGATGCCGCCGACCGCCATCGCCAGCTTGCCCGTGACCCTCTTCGCCCAGCCCGAGAGATTGAGGGGCGAGCCCTCGAACTCCGGCCGCTGGAAATAGCGGATGCTGCCATCGAAGACGTCCACGCCGGCCTCGGCCAGCGGCGACAGCAGTTCCTCGAGTTCCCGGGGGTTCGTCGCCAGGCGCGCGCGAAAATCCTGCTGCTTCCACTGCGAGAAGCGGAAGAAGATCGGCAGGTCCGGCCCGATCTCAGTCCGGATGGCCCTGACGACCTCGGCTCCGAAGCGTGCACGCTCCCGAATGCCGCCGCCCCACCGATCGGTGCGGTGGTTGGTCTCGGCCCAGAAGAACGTGTCGATGAGATAGCCGTGCGCACCGTGGATGGCGATGCCGTCGAATCCGGCGTCCTTCGCGCGTCGCGCGCTGCGCGCATAGGCCGCAATGACGTCGGCGATCTCCTGCTCGGTCATGGGCTGCGTGGGCGCCGAGATGCGCGCCAAGTACTCGGGTTGGATCGAGCTCTGCCGGCCCGTTGGCCCCCACAGGCCCGACGGCCGCACGCTCGGCGCCTCCGGATGCGGCCCCGTGCCCTGCTCGCGCATCACGCCCTGGTGCCAGAGCTGAGGAATGATCTTGCCGCCGACAGCGTGCACCGCATCGACCACGCGACGCCAACCGGCCAGCGCCTCGTCGCCGTAGAGATGCGGGATGTCGGCCTCGCCGAGTCCCGCTTCGCCGAGCGCGGCGGGATGATCGATGCCGACGCCCTCGGTGATGATCAGGCCGGTCTCGGCTTCGGCGCGACGCCGGTAATACGCGACCACGTCGTCGCCCGGCACGCCGTCCGGCGAGAACTCGCGCGTCATCGGCGCCATCACCACGCGATTGGCGAGCGCGAGGCCGCGGACCTGCAGCGGCTGGAAGAGCGGCGCAACCAGCGGGTTCGTGCCGGCCGGGACGCCGGCCGGCGCCTGGGCATTGGCAGCGGCAGTCATGATCGCCCGCGACCCACGTGGATCACTTGCGCGCCGAAACGGCGACCAGCGCATCGCCGTAGATCGGCGTGTGCGCATCGAGGCCGCCATCCACCGCGAAGCACTGGCCGGTGATGAAACCGGCCGCGTCGGACGCCAGGTACACCGCCATCTCGGCAATGTCGGCCGGGCGGCCGAAGCGGGGCACCAACTGATGCTTGAGCATGATCTCGCCCGCAGCCGACGCCGCGTAGGTGTCCTCGGTCGAGGGCGTGACGATCAGGCCCGGCGAGATCGCATTGCAGCGGATGTTCTCCTTGCCGTGCTGCGTGGCGACGTACTTCGTCAGCGTGACGATGCCGGCCTTCAGGATGCCGTAGCTCGAGTTCGACAGCATGCCGCTGAACGCGGACCCCGAAGCGGTGTTGATGATCGAGCCGCCCCCTCGGGCGCGCAGTCGCGGGATCGCATGCTTGGTCGCAATCATGGCGCCCCGCAGGTTGACCCGCCACAGGATGTCCCACACCTCGACGTCCGTGTGCTCGATGGACAGGTCGCGCGTGCTCGACGTGCGCGTGTCGGCGGCGTTGTTGTGCAGCACGTCGAGGCCGCCGAATTTCGCGTCGGTCGCCTCGAACATCGCGCGGATCGACGCCTCGTCGGCCAGGTCGACCGCGACTGGCAACGCCATGCCGCCTGCCGCCACGATCGCAGCGGCTTGCTTCTCCGCAGCCTGCCGGTTGACGTCCGCGATCACCACCTTCGCGCCCTCGCGGGCGAAAGCCTCCGCCGTGCCCGCGCCGATGCCGGACGCGGAGCCCGTGATGATGGCCACTTTGCCGGCGAGTTTGCCGCTCATGGGTCTGCCTCCCTGGAGCAATGCGTCAGGTCTGGGATTCCGGGATGCGCACGACCAGCCCGTCGACCGCGTCGCTGACGACGATCTGGCAACTCAGCCGGCTGTTCTCGCGCACGTGCAGCGCGCACTCGATCATTTCCTTCTCGGTGTCCGAGGGCCCGGGGATGCGGCCCCGCCACTCGGGATCGACGTAGACGTGGCAGGTGGCACAGGAACAACTGCCGCCGCAGTCGGCGATGATGCCCGGAACGCGATTCGACATCGCGACCTGCATGACGCTCTGGCCCGCGCTGGCCTCGAGGGTGTGGGCGGTTCCGTTGAATTCGACGAGGGTGATCTTGGGCATGTCTTCGAGTCGTTTCAGCGATAACGGGCACGCAGCGTGGGCTTGTCGATCTTGCCGGTCGCGAGACGCGGCAACTCGTCGAGGAAATCGACGCTGCGCGGGCATTTGTAGCGGGCGATGAGGGTGCGACAGTGCTCGATGAGCGCCGCCTCGTCGACGGTCGCGCCGGCCTTGCGCACGACGATCGCTTTCACGGCTTCGACCCACTTCGGGTCCGGCACGCCGATCACTGCGCAGTCGGCGACGGCCGGGTGCGCGACGACGGCTTCCTCCACCTCGCGGCTATAGATGTTCTCTCCGCCGGAGATGATCATGTCCTTCTTGCGGTCGACGAGAAACACGAAACCGAGTTCGTCCCGCACGCCGATGTCGCCGGTGTGGTACCAGCCGTCGCGGATCGCCTCGAGCGTGGCGACCGAGTTGTTCCAGTAGCCATCGAGCATCGTGTCGGAACGCACGATCACTTCGCCCGGCTGCCCCACCGCACAGTCGTCGCCGCGGTCGTCCACCAGTCGGAAATCGATCTCGCTCACCGGGTGGCCCACGGAGGCCAGCCGTCGGACGTCGTCCGCGGAGCCGTCGGGCCGCACGTCCGCGCGCGGCAACGCGCAGATGCTGCCGACCTCGGTGCAACCGTACTGCACCGAGAAGACCGGGCCCATCAGCTCGATCGCGCGTTTCAGCACCGGCACCGGGATGGGCGCGGCCGCGGAGAAGACGGTCTCGAGGCTCGAGAGGTCATAGGACTGTACGTTCGGGACCGCGAGCACCGCCTGCACCATCGCCGCGACCATGAACGTGTGCGTGATGCGCTCCTGCTCGATGGTCCTGAGCATCGCGACGGGATCGAAGGCCTTGTGCAGCACCGTGCAGCCGCCGTCGTACGCGGAGCCGAGCACGTAGCCCCGGCCGCCGATGTGGAACGCCGGCGTCGTCTGCAGCACACGCGTGGACCGCGACATGCCCGAGACGCGCGCGTTCATGCACGCCGTGCCGAGCATCGCGTGTTGCCGCCACGGCACGCCCTTGGGCTTGCCGGTCGTGCCGCTCGTGTACCAGATGACGCAGTAGTCCTCGGGGGACGGCTCCACCGGGGGGCCGGCCTCGTCACCGTTCGCGATCAGGTCTTCGTACGCCAGCACTCCCTCGCCCGCCGCGCCGATCTGGACGAACATGGTCACGTCCGGCAACTGGGCACGGATCTTCGCGACCGTCTCCGCGTACTGGGGCTCGAAGATCAGCGCGCGTGCGCCGGCATCCCTGAGCACGTGGACGATCTCGGCGGGCGCGAGCCGGTAATTCACCGGCACGAGCACCATCGCGCCGTATTCCGCTGCCGCGTACGCTTCGTAGTACTCGAGGCAGTTCATCGCGAGGATGCCGAAGCGGTCCTGGCGACGGAGGCCGAGGGCATTCAGGCTGGCGGCGAGTCGACGGGCCCGGGACGCGTACTGGGCGTGGGTCAGCCGGCGCTCGTCGCACACGAAGGCTTCCCGGTCGGGAAAGCACCGCGCATTGCGCTCGAAGAGATCCCGGACCGTTCGCATCGCCGCTGCCACCCCGCGCGGGCCCTCGGCGGCCCGTCCGTGAATACTATATATTTGAATACTATTCTAAAATATAAACGCCCGACCCCGCAGCGTCAAACCCGCCGAGACCGGACTTGAACCCCTCCCCGCGACCTTTTCCCTGGCGCCGTGTAGCCACCCGCCACCACGCCGACAGCCACCGGATCGCCCTGCGCGGCGCCCGGGTCCATTATCGCCAATGGTCGCGCGACGCAGGGCCCCTGCTGGTGTTCATCCACGGGTTCGCGGGCCACACGCACTGGTGGGACTGGGTGGCGCCGACCTTCCAGGACCACTGGACGACCGTCGCCCTCGACCTCTCGGGCATGGGCGACAGCGAGTGGCGCAGCGACTATCCCCCGGAAGCGCACCCTCTCGACATCCTCGAACTGGTCGACCACCTCGGCGGCGGCCCGGCAACCGTCATCGGCCACAGCTTCGGCGGCGGCGCCCTGCTGCGGGCCTGCGCACTCGACGGCGGCACCGCACGCCGCATCTCGCACGCCATCGTGGTGGACTCCTTCGTGCGCATCGAGGGCCACCGCATCCCGAATGCGCGCTCGACGGCGGGCGCACGCGCCCTCTATCCGGACCTCGACACGGCCCTCGGCCGTTTTCGCCTGAACCCGGACCAGCCCGTCGCGGATCCCGCGATGCTCGACTACCTCGCGCGGCGCTCGCTGCGCGGCACCGACGGGGGCTGGCACTGGAAGTTCGACCCGAAGATCCCGGGCCCGCAGAAAACCGATGCCCGCACACTGCTCGCGAGCATCGCCACGCCAGTCGACGTGGTCGTCGGCGAACACAGCGTGGTCATCGATCGAGGCCTCGCCGAGGCGTGCGTCGCCGCGCTGCCGCGTGGCCGAGGCCCGCACGTCGTGCGCGACGGCAATCATCACCTGATGCTCGACCAGCCCGCGCGGCTGATCGAGTTGCTGCAGCAGCTGCTCGACGCCGCGCGCTGAGCGAGCTCAGGCGATGCCAAGCGCCTCGCGCACGGCGTTCGCTACGACGAGGATGGCGTCCTCCTCGAGCGAGGTCGGGTTGAACAGCCGGTTGTGGCAGATCGCGACGGCGAGGTTCAGGTCCGGATCGGCCCAGCCGATCGAGCCGCCCTGCCCCGGATGACAGATCGCGCGCGGATTGCGCGCCGAGCACACGGGCGGGTACGGACCACCCAACCAGAATCCGCCGATGCTGATCGGAATCGGGATACCGAACATCACCGGGTCGGGTTCCTCGGCGTTCGCGCGTGGCGTGCTGAACGATGCCACGCGCTCGCGCGACAGCAGCCGCACGCCGTCGAGTTCACCGCCGTTGGCGAGCATCGCCCAGAACCGGGCCTCGCCGCGGGCCGTGAAGATGCCGCCGACACCGGCAACTTCCGCGCGCCGCACGTCCGGCCGCTCGAAGACGGACGGATGCAACGCCACGGCAGGCGGCATCGAAGCGAGGAACAGCGGCGGCAGGTATTCCGGCGGCACCGGCACCATCGCGTCGATCTGCTTCGCGACGCGCGGCACGACGGCATCGGGGATGCCGATCCACAGGTCGGCGATGCCGAGTGGCGCGGCGATTTCCTCGCGCACGAACTGGCCGAGCGAGCGGCCGCGCGGATCGGTGCGCCGCACGAGTTCGCCGATGATCCAGCCGAAGGTCATCGACAGGTACAGCGTCTTGGTGCCGGGCTCCGCGAGCGGCTTCAGATCGGCGATGGCACGCGTCATGGCGTCCCAGTCGCACATCATCTCGGGCGTCACGCCCTCGGGCATCTGCGGCACGCAGGCCCGGTGCGTCAGGGCGTCACGCACCGTCGTGCGCTCCTTGCCGTGCGCACCGTACTCGGGCCAGTACTTCACGATGGGTGCGTCGTAATTGATCAGGCCCCGCTCGGCCTGCAGGTGCAGTGCCGTCGCGGCGACGGCCTTGGTCACCGAGTAGGTGTTGAACAGCGTGTCACCGTCCACCTGGCGGCCCGTATCCGGATCAGCGAGACCGCCCCAGGTGTCGACGACCAGCTTGCCGTGCCGGTAAGCCGCGACCTGCACGCCGACCTCGCGGCCCGCGCCGATCACTGCGTCGATGGCTTTCCGGACGACCGCATTGGCGGCGGCGAGCGAATTCGTCATGGGAACACTCCGTCTCGTCAGTCGCGGAACGACAGCAGCCCGAGGCCCTCGAGGGCCAGGCCGACGTCAAGGTCTTCGTTCAGGGCGCGGCGCAGCGCTCGGCGCAGCGCCAGCGTGGTGTTGCGCAGGGCCACGACCGGCTTCTGCTCCAGCTGCGCGGCGATCTCCCACGCGCGCGCTTCGAGCGACGCCGGCGGCAGCACTTCGGCGACCACGCCGAGCGCCTGGGCCTGCTGCGCACCGATCGCCTGCCCGGTGAGCAGGAAATGACGGGCCCGGTTCACGCCGAGCAACTGCGGCCAGACCACGTGCACGCCGTCGCCCGGCACCACGCCATAGGCGAAGTGCACGCGGTCGGCGAACTCCGCGGTCTCGGATGCCAGGACGATGTCGGCCAGCACCGGCAGCTCGGAGTGAATGTGCACCGGGCCGTTGACCGCGGCGATGATCGGCACCTCGATCGCCAGGAAGTCGGCCAGCAACTCCCGGCCCTCGCGCATCAGCCGGGACCAGTCGACCGCCGTCAGCGACCGGGCGTTCTCGGTTGCGCTCAGCTCGGTGCAGAACCGGTCGCCGGTGCCGGTGAGGACGACCGCGCGCAGCGACGCATCGTGCGCCAGGTCGCGAAACGCGTCGCACAGCTGGCCGTGCACGCTGCCTTCGTTCGAGCCCCACTGCAGCACGCCCCCGTCGGTGTGCAGCCGCAGTTGCACGACGCCGCCGCGACGCTCGAACGCGATGTTGCGGTAGCGCCGGCTGTACTCGTCATGGCTGCTCATGCGCCGCGCCCCGCGTCGTCAAGGATGAGATCGGCCGCCCGCGCCGCGATGGCCATGGTCGGCGCATTGGTGTTGCCGGAGACCGGCGTCGGCACGACCGAGAGGTCGACCACCCGCAGGTTGGCCGCGCCGCGTACCCGCAATTGCGGGTCGAGCACGCTGCGCACATCCGTCCCCATGCGACAGGTGCACATCGCGTGGTAGCCGCTCTGGCCCCGCTGCCGGAACACGTCGAGGATCTCGTCGTCGCTCTGCACTTGCGCGCCGGGCGTCTTCTCCTCGGCGATGAAACGCGCGAGCGCGGGCTGGCTCGCCAGCTTGCGCACGAACCGGAACGCTCCCACCACCGTGCGGCGGTCGTTCTCGGTTGCCAGGTAGTTGGGCCGGATGACGGGCGGATCGTCGGGGTTCGTCGTCCGTGCCATCACCGTGCCGCTGCTTTCGGGCCGCAGCGGATACATGAAGAACTGCATGCCCGGGCGCGGATCGAACGCCATCGACGGCGAGGTGAAGTCGAGCGAATACGGGTCGACCATGATCTGCGCGTCGGGCCGGTCGAGGTCCGGTCGCGTGCGGATGAAGCCCCCGAGGTCGCTCGAGCCGTTCGCCATCACGCCCTTGCGCAGCAGCGCGTACTTGAGCGTGTTCAGCACCAGCGGCAGGCCGGCGTACGCGCCGTTGGTCGAATCGCGTCCGTCCTTGAGCCAGTACTGGACCCACGTGAGCAGGTGCTCGCGCATGTTGCGCCCGACCTCGGGACTGTCGATGCGCACGTCGATGCCGACGGACTTCAGGTGCGCCGCATCGCCGACGCCGGAGAGGTTCAGCAGCTTCGGCGTATTCAACGCACCGGCGCTCAGGATCACCTCGCGCGCGCCGCGGTATTCCTGCACCTGCCCGCCCTGCGAGACGACCACGCCGGTCGCACGTGTCCCCTCGAAGGTCACGCGTTGCGCGAGGGCACCGGTGACGATCGTCAGGTTCGGGCGCCGACGGACGTCCGGGGTGAGAAACGCGACCGCGGAGCTCTGCCGCTTGCCGCGGCCGATGTTGAACGTCAGGTAGGCGATGCCCTCCTGCTCGGGATGGTTGATGTCCTCGCGCACCGGCAGACCGAGCGCGCGGCCGGCCTCGAGCACGGCGTCGCCGAGGGGAAAGCGCTGCGTGTTGGGCGTGACCTTGAGCGGTCCACCGCTGCCACGATGCGCGCCGGCGCCGAGCGCGTGGTCTTCCATCGCCCGGAAGTACGGCTCCATCGTCGCCCAGTTCCAGCCCGTGAGGCCGTCACGGGCCCAGCCGTCGTAGTCCGCCGGGTGACCGCGCATGTAGACCATGCCGTTCACCGCGCTCGAACCGCCGAGCACCTTGCCGCGCAGCCACACCTGCGCCTGGCCGTTGGTCGATGCCTCGGGTTCCGTCGGGAAGTACCAGACGTAGGTCGGGTCGAAAAGCAGCTTGCCGAAGCCCTTCGGCAGGTGGATCAGCGGATTGCGGTCGTCGGGGCCCGCCTCGAGCAGCAACACCGAGTGCCTGCCGCTCGCCGACAGCTTCGCTGCCAGCACGCAGCCGGCCGAGCCCGCGCCAACGACGACGTAGTCGAAGGTCGACATCCGCTCACTCGCCCTGGTTCATCCGCCCGATGAGGTGCACGAATTCGTCGACCAGCGACTCCGGGATGAAGTACCGGTCCGTCGACGAGACCTGGCCGAAGTGGGCCGCGATGTCGTCTGCGCTCACGGGCTTGTCCCGCGGCCCCATCCAGCCGTAGCTCATGCCGATGAACGCGCGGGCGTAGCGGCCCATGGTGGCCGAATAGAGCGCGTGCGTCGACGTGCAGGCTTCGCTCACGAGATAGGTGACCAACGGCGTGACGAACTCCGGATTACCGCTGTTGCCGAGCTTCTCGTAGGCGGCGCCGAACAGCGCGCCGATCTTCTCCATCTGCCAGGCGGGCATCGCCTCGCCCATGCGACTCGCGGCCGTCGGCAGCAGCGCATTGCAGAACACGTTGTGCTCGCGGCCTTCCTGCGACAGCACGTTCATGAGACCGACGAGCCCGGCTTTGGCCGCGCCATACGCGGCCTGCTCGTCGTTGCCGAGCATGCCCGCAGCCGACGACGCGAACAGGATGCGGCCGTACTTCTGGGCCTTCATGAGCTTGTACGCCGGGCGCGTGACGTAGAACGCCCCCTTCAGGTGCACGTCGATCATCATGTCGAGCGTCGAGTCCGGGATCTGGTCCACCGGTGCGTTGCGGAGGGTACCGGCGTTGTTGATCACGGCGTCGACGCGGCCGAACGCATCGAGCGCCTTCTGCACGATCGCTTCGCCGCCCGCCGCCGTCGCCACCGAATCGTACGAGGCCACGGCCTTGCCGCCGGCCTGGCGGATCTCCTCGACGACCTTGTCCGCCATGCTCGACGAGCTGCCCTTGCCGTCGAAGGTGCCGCCGAGGTCGTTGACGACGACGTTGCCACCGCGCGCGGCAATGTCGAGCGCATAGGTGCGGCCGAGACCGCCGCCCGCGCCCGTGATGATGACCGTCCTGCCGTCGAATCGAACCTGGCTCATGTCTGTTCCCCTGGTGGAAGTCCGTACTCAGCCCAGCTGGTGGCGGGCGATGTAGTCTGCAAATCGGGACCTCACCTGCCCGGCCGTGATGCCGTAGTCGGTGATGTCGTAGCGGTGTTCGCCGTGCTTCGAGGTCGGGCTCTCGGCGATCCAGCGCCGCATGCGGGCCGCCGCCTCGTCCGACAGCGTGAGCCCGAACTGGTCGTAGATGCGCCGGATCACGCCCAGCGGGTCGCGGTGGAACTCGCGATGGTCCATGTCGAAAAACTGGTCGGGTCGCGACCGTCTCGCGTGCGCGGTCGTCTCCATCGCCTTCGCCCAGTACTCGACTTCACGGGGCCCGATCACCGTCGGGTCGGCCGCATCACCCTCGAACATGCGGCGTGCCATGTGCAGGGTGCTGCAAAGCGAGGGAATGGCCTTGACCGGATCGCGATGCGTCTGGATGACACAGGCATCCGGCAACACCTCGAGCAGGCAATCCATCTGCGCGACGTGGCCCGGATTCTTCAGGAGCCAGCGCTTGTCCGAATCATTCGCGCCGACGAGGCGCAGCACGTCGACGAAGCGACGGTAGGCCGGCAACTCGTCCTGCGTGGCCCACCAGCGGTCGTACGAGGGCACGTGCATCGACGAGCCGAAGCGGTTGCTGGCGAAGTCCTGGCGCAGCACCTCGAGGCACTCGTCCACTTCGTCCGCGACCATGTCGTGCGCCTTGCGCATCTCCGGCATCATCTGGAAGAACATGTCGAGCCCGGCGACGCAGGCCTTGAAGTCGGGGTGGGTCGCCCATGTGTTGCGTGGCGGCCGCGGCTGCGGCGTCTCGGCGAGCCAGCGCTCCAGGCCTTGGAATTGCGGATCCATCGCCATCAGCTTGTGCAGCGCCGTCGTGCCGGTGCGCGGCACGCCCGTGATCACGAGCGGGCGACGGATCTCCACCTGGTGGTAGTCCGGCCGGCGTTTCCAGCCCTCCTCCGTGCGCAGGCGTGCGACGAGCGTGCCCACGATCGTGCCCATGGCGAACTGCCCGCCGATCTCGGTGGGGTGCAGTTCCGCATCCATCGCCGCCAGCAACTGGCGCAGGCCGGCCTCGTATCCCCTGGATCCGAAGTCCGCGAGGCCGCCCGTCATCTGCATCGCCGCGGCATGCAGCGCGTCGTAGGACGCCGAGAACGTGCCGGTCACCGCGTCAGGCCTTCGCGGACGACCACGGATCGACCAGCACCTTGCACTGGTGCGTGCGGTGGCGCATGGCCTCCAGCGTGTCGGGGAGGGCATCGAGGCCGATCTGGTCCGTGACCATCGCGCGCGGCTCGACCGTGCCGCGGTCGAGGACGCGGGCCACGTGCTCGAACTCGCCGATGCTGTAGGTCATGCCGAACAGCAGCTTCACTTCCTTCCAGACCGCGATGGCCGGGATGAAGGAATCCGGCCGCGCACAGAAGCCGAGCACCATGACCGTGCCGGCCGGGCGCACGCAGTTGACGGCTCGCGCAATCATGTCGGGCTTGCCGACCGCCTCGATGACGACGTCGGGCATTCCGCCGAGCGCGGCGATGGCGGCCTGCGGCAGCTCGTCGGGCTTCTCCGGCAGCACGAACACGTCGGCACCCATCCGCATCGCCAGGGCCTCGCGCTGACGCGACGAGGCGGTCACGGCAATCGTGCCCGCGCCCAGTTCCTTGGCCCAGAACACGGCGCCGAGGCCAATCGGGCCCGCGCCGATCACCAGCACCTTGTCGCCCGGCTTGATGCCTGCCAGCGCCACGCCGTGCAGCGACACGGCCAGGGGTTCGATCAGCGCGCCGTCGGCGAGGCTCACCTGCTTCGGCAGCTTCACCGCGACCCGCTCGGTCGTGGTGGTGTACTCCGCGAAGGCGCCCGGCATGCCCCGAAAGTGCAGGCAGAAGTTCGGCCGGCCCGCGAGGCAGGTCGCGCACTTGCCGCAACCGGTGAACGGCATGGCGGCGATGCGGTCGCCGACCTTCAGGCGCTCGACGCCCGGGCCGATCGCGACGATCTCGCCGGCGAATTCGTGGCCGATGATGGAGTTGGCCTCGAAGGTCTGCCCGCTGCCGTCCGACATCGCGAGGTCGGTGCCGCAGATGCCGCAGCGACCGACCTTGAGCACCACCTCGCCTTCGCCCGGCGTCGGATCGGGGCGCGTCTCGATCGCCAGCGGCTGGCCGACACCCTTGAATACTGCTGCACGCATGTTGGTGCCCTCTTTGGTAAGTTCGACTCAGCCCGTCGGCGAGCGCGTGATGCGAAGTGGTCGCTGGTAGGAGATGTCGTCGCGGCTGCGCTGGCCGACGCCGGTCGCGGCGTAGGCCGCCAGCGCTTCGGCCGGCATCGGCAGGTCGCCGAGCGCCCCGTGCCATTCGATCACGCAGGCGCGCGCGGCGATCTTCCACTGCCCGTTGCGGCGCTCGAAGCGGTCGATGTAGCGGCCGAAGTGAATCGACGGCGGCACGGGCGCGCCGGTCTGCGGGTCCTTGTTGATGCCGCTGAACACCCAGTAGGTCTCGGCGTGCGCGGTGTCGCCGGCGAGCTCGCAGGTGTGGTTGGTGACGATGTGGTGCGTCAGGTTCTGGTAGAGGCTGTGGTAGCCGAACGCCCAGTCGGCGAACGCCTCAGGTCCGCCGACGAAGAAACCATGGTCGTCCATCGCATCCGGGTGGTACACCGACAGCAGCAGTTCGCGGTCGAAGCGATCGACGGCGCGGCAATACCGGTGCACGCAGTCGAGGATGTCCTGCCGGTCGAGCAGTTCCTGGAGCCGGGCCAGCGGTTCGGTCGGTGTCGTCATCGCACTCCCCCGAGTTCGACTTCCTGAATCATATTCGGATATCTGACCGCCCGTCCAGCGGGTCGGGCCCGGCTCAGGCCTGCCCGCGCGGCAGCGCAAGGGCGGTCAGGAACGCGGCCGCGCCCATGGCCGACACGAAGCCGAACGACCGGCCGAACGCCAGGCCGCTAGGGAACGTGCCCGGGCCGGCGGCCAGCGCGACCACCGTGTCCGTCGCCAGCAGCGCGAACAGGCACTGGGCGCCCACCGCGAAGAAGCAGGCCAGGAAGACGTAGGTCAGGCCGGTCGCCTCACCCGTGCGCTCGCGGGGCGTCGCGGCGATGATCACGTTGTCCAGGCCATCAGGCTGCCCCAGGCGACGGCGAGCACGCCCATGCCGACCAGCAGGGTCGCCCGGGCCCCGAAATGGCCGGCGATGCGGCCACTGAGCGGCCCACCCAGCAGCGCCGAGATGTTGAGCATGAACATGATCCCGCCGGCCACGGTCGCGGAGTAGCCGAGTCCCGTACCGGTGGCCGTCGGCTGCTGGAAGAACAGCGAGAACACCTGCCCCAGCTGCAATCCGCCGAGGGCGAGGAACATCATGCAGGCGTTGGCGATGAGCACGCGCCGCTCGATCAGGCTGCGCACGTTGATCAGCGGGTGATCGGCCTGCCACTGCAGCCGGCCCCAGATCGCCAGCACGACGAGCCCGCCACCGATCAGGCCCGCGATCCGCGGATCGCCGATGCCCCACGCCCCCATCTTCTGCACGGCCACGAGGATCGCGCACAGGCCGGGCACGAACAGCAGGCCGCGCAGCAGGTCGAGCTTCGGACCCGGGTGCGGTCGCGTGTCCGGAACCCAGCGCCAGACGAGCACCAGCGTCACCGCCGCGAGCACCACCTTGAACCAGAAGCCGCCCTGCCACGAGTAGTGGTCGATGACGACGCCCGACATCAGGTAGATCGCACCCGCGCCGATCATGCCGGCGGTGACGATCAGGCCGATCGCCATCGGGATGTACTTGTCGTGCAGGTTCTCGCGCACGAGGCCGTAGCTCAGTGGCGTGATGACGCCCGCGATGCCCTGCAGCGTGCACCCGGCGATCAACAGCGGCAGGCCCGGCGCGAACGCCGACACGGTCGCACCGACCACGCAGCACGCGAGCACGACCAGCAGGGTGCGCTGACGGCCCAGCAGGTCACCGAAGCGCCCGCCCACGGCCGCCGCGACCGCGGAGGCGAGCCAGTAGACGGTGACGACCCAGCCGACCCCTTCGGCGCCCGGAAACTCGCGGTAGAGCGTCGCGAGCATGCTGTAGATGACGGTGATGCCGGCCGATGCCACGAACGCCGCGAGCGTCAGCGCGACATAGAAGCGCCACGGGAGCGACGCCTGGTCGAGGGCGGGATGCACGGGCGAGGCTCGCGGCAGCCGGGGTGCACCGATCCTAGGGGGGTCCCGGCAGCGGCGCAAATAATCGCCCTTTGTTCATATATATGAACAACCGCCGGATGCGCTCCCGGGCGCGATTCTCTATATTCGGGTCGGTGAACACCATTCAGGATTCAGAAACGGCGCAGGCCGTGCTGCCGCTGCCTCTGCGACCCGAGCAGGTGACGCGCGCGTGGCTTGAAGCGGCGTTGCGCGAGCGCGCACCGGACGTGCGCCTCGCCGCGGCGTCGATCGTCGACGTGATCCTCGGCACCTCGACCAAGATCCGCGTGCGGATCGCGACGCAGCCCGGATCGCCGGCCCTGCCGGAAACCGTGATCGTGAAAGGCGGTTTCGAAGAGCACAGCCCCGCGATGGGGCCGATGTACCTCAACGAGATGCGGTTCTACCGCGACGTGCAGCCGCACGTCCCGCTGCCGAGCCCGCGCTGCTATTTCGCGGGTACCGATCCGGGGTCGCACCAGTCGATCGTCATCATGGAGGACCTCGTGTCCCGCGGCGTCCGCTTCTGCAGTGCGCTGCAGCCCCAGTCGCCCGCGCAGGTGGCACGGCGCCTGTCGGCGATGGCGCGCTATCACGCCGCCACGTGGAACAGCCCGGAGTTCCGGCCGGGCGGCCGCTTCGACTGGATCGGCGGCCGGCACGAGGGCTGGAGCGTCTCCTACCAGCAGCACTACCTCGAGCCGGAGCGCTGGGCGCACTACATGTCGCTGCCGCGCGGCGTCGCCGTCGCGCGCAAGCTGCAGGATCGCGAGTGGATGCAGCACGCGCTGCGGGCGCTGGGCGACTATCACCAGCAGCAGCCCATGTGCCTCTGCCACGGCGACACGCATCTCGGCAACCTCTACGAGGACGCGGACGGGGCGCCGGGCTTCTTCGACGCGCAGGTGGCGCGCGGGCCGTGGCAACTCGAAGTGAGCTATCACCTCGTCGGCGCACTCGACGTCGGCGAACGTCGCGAGCACGAACCGGCACTGCTGCGGCACTATCTCGCGGAACTGTCGGCGCAGGGCATCGACGCACCCTCGTTCGAGGCTGCCTGGGATGCGCATCGACGCGAGATCGCGTACGGCCTGTTCATCTTCCTGATCAATGAGACGCGCTTCCAGACCGAAGCGGTCAATACCGCGTACACCGCGCGCTTCGGTGCCGCGGCGATCGATCACGACACGCACCGCCTGCTTTCCGCATGACTCCAAACGCCGACCGCCCCACCCTGCGCGGTTCGCCCGCGTTCCGCGACCTCGGCGGCGCGCCGACCGACGACGGTCGCCGCGTGAAGCCGCGCCGGTTCTTTCGCGCGGACGCGCTGGCGACGCTCGATGCCGTGGACCGCGGAACCCTCGACGAACTCGGACTGCGGCTCGTCTGCGACCTGCGCAGCACGAGCGAACGCGAACGCACGGCCTGCCTCACGTGGCTGTATCCCGCCCCACGCCGGCTGCAGCTCGACGTCTCGGCCGGCGTCAACAACGAGGTGGCCGCCTCGATCGCGCGCCTGATCATCGGGCCCGACCCGGACGCCGCGGCCGCCATGATGCTCGCCACCTACGCCGCGCTGCCTCATTCGGCGGCGCCGCTGTTGCACGAATTGTTCCAGTGCCTGACGGACGGCGAGGTGCCGCTGCTGGTGCACTGCACGGCCGGCAAGGACCGCACGGGTTTCGTCACGGCGCTGATCCTGCTCGCGCTCGGCGTGACGCCGGAGTTCGTGCGCGCCGACTACCTGCGGGGGTCGGGCCATGACCCGAACACGGTCGAGCAGCCCTCCTCGCGCATGCTCGAGGTCATCGTCGGTCGCCGCCTGACGCCGGCCGAATCGGCGTACGTGCATGCGGTGCGCCCGGAATATCTCGACGCGGCCCTGGCGGCGATCGAGCGCGGCTGGGGCACGCCGCTCGCCTACCTCGAACGGGTCGCGGGGCTGGATGCAGGTCGGCGGCAAGCGTTGCGCGCCCACCTGCTCGATTGACGCACATCGAATCGGACCGGCCGATGCGGGCCCGGGGGACAACATGCTGAGTTCATTGCGCCATGCCGTGGTCGCCGTCGCGCTGACATGCGGAGGAACGACGCTTGCGGCCGATGCTGCACCGACGAACGTGCAGCGGCCGAACGTGCTGGTCTGGCTCATGGACGACGTCGGCTACGGACAGACCAGTCCGTTCGGCGGGCCGGTCGACATGCCGACGCTGCAGTCGCTCGCGGACCGAGGCGTGCGCTTCACCAATTTCCACTCGACGTCGATCTGCTCCTCGTCGCGCGTGGCCCTGCTGAACGGCCGCAACCACCACGCCCTCGGCATGGGCAATCACTCGGGCCTGATGAGTGGCGACCCGGGCTACAACGCGCGGATTCCCCGCACCGCCGCGAGCCTGGCGACCATCCTCCACGAGCACGGTTACTCCACCTGGGCGCTCGGCAAGTGGGACCAGTTCCCGAACGTCGATGCCACGCCGGACGGCCCGTACGAGTACTGGCCGAGCGGCCAGGGGTTCGAACGTTTCTACGGCTTCCTCTTCGCCGACATGGACCACTTCCACCCGAGCCTCTGGCGGGACCACACGCCAATCGAGACGCCGCGCGACCCGAACTATCACCTGAGCACGGACCTCGCCGACCAGGCGATCCAGTACCTGCGCGACCAGCAGGCGTCGGCGCCCGGCAAACCGTTCTTCCTCTACTGGGCCAGCGGCGCCGCGCACTCCCCCCACCACGCCCCGCTCGCCTGGCGCGAAAAGTACCGTGGCCGGTTCGATCGCGGCTGGGACTGGCAGCGCGATGCGACGCTCGCGCGGCAGAAGCAACTCGGGCTGCTGCCGAAGCGCGTGACCCTGCCGCCCCGACCGGACTACATCCCGGCGTGGACGTCGATGAGCGCCGACGAGCGACGCCTGGCCGCGCGGCAGATGGAAGCGTTTGCGGCGGAACTCTCGCACGCCGACCACGAGTTCGGCCGCATCCTCGATGAACTGCGTCGCCAGGGCCGGCTCGACGACACGCTCGTCCTCGTGCTGTCGGACAACGGTGCGAGTGGCGAGGGCGGTCCCGGTGGCACGTTCAATGAATGGGCGTCGATCAGCGGCGTGCCACCGACGCTGCAGCAGAACCTCGCCCACTACGACGACTGGGGTGGGCCATCGACCTATCCGCACTATGCGGTCGGTTGGGCAATGGCCGGCAACACGCCCTTCAAGTACTACAAGACGATGGTGCACGCGGGTGGCGTGCGCGGGCCGATGGTGGTGTCGTGGCCCGCCGGGCTGGCGGCCCGCGGCGAGTTGCGCGGGCAGTTCCACCATTTCATCGACGTCATGCCGACGGTGCTGGAGGCCACGGGCATCGCACCACCGGCGACGGTCGACGGCATCGCGCAACAACCGCTCGACGGCACGAGCTTCCTCTACGCCATGCGCGACGCGGCGGCGGCCGACCGGCACCGCACGCAGTACTTCGAGCTCTTCGGCAACCGCGCGATGTACGCCGACGGCTGGAAGGCTGTCGTGCTGCATCGGCCGACCACCTGGGAGTTCTTCAAGCAGTGGAAGTTCGAGGACGACCGCTGGGAGCTGTACCACGTGGCCGTCGACCCGAATGAACTGCACGATCTCGCCGGGCAGGAGCCGGCGCGGCTCGCGGAGTTGCAGGCGATGTTCGAGGCGGAGGCGAAGCGCAACCACGTCTATCCGCTGGAGCGCGACATCGCCGGCTTCCGTCGCGCGCAGGTCGCGGAGCAACTGGCCGCGCGCCATCGCGTGTTCGATTACGCGGGCGTCGTGCGCTCCATCTCCAACGATGCGGCGCCCCCGACGTACCGCATGCCGTTCGACGTCACGGCCGCGTTCACGGCGGAACCCGGGCAGACGCGCGTCCTGGTCGCACATGGCGGCGCGATGGGTGGCTACAGCCTCTACCTCGACCGCGGCACCGCAGCCTATTGCTACAACCTGCTCGACCTCGAGCGCACGTGCCTGCGCGTCGCCGGCCCGCTGGGCGCGGGTCGCCACGTGGTGAGCCTGCGCTTCCGTCCGGCCGCCGACGGGTCGGCCGCGGTGTCCCTGTCGGTGGACGGCGGAACCCCGGCGGAGGAACGCATTCCGCGCCTGACGCCGATGATGTACGAAGCCAGCGACGGCTTCAGCGTCGGCACGGACACGGGCAGCATCGTGGCGCCCGAAACGACGGATGCCCCGGCGTTGCCCGTCGAGAGCGTGCGATTCGAGTTTCCCACGCCCACGATTCCGCTCCACTGATGAATGGGCGGTGTCACCGACACCTGCCCGTTGTAACATCGATCTGTGACAAATCCGGACGCTCGGCTAGTTCCGAGTTCGGCCAGGAATGGACGGTCGCGATTGGCGGAGGTTGCGCGTGTTGATGGCCGAATATTGCCCGTGAAGGCTTACCGTAAGGCCGCGCTGGTCTTCGTCGTGACGTTAGTAGTCGTCGCCGGTCTTACTTGGGCGACTCGGCCATGGGATGGTGGCGACGGTTCAATTGCCTACTCCGTACTCCTCACCCTCGTTACGCTCCCCCTCGGTTTGTTGGTTCTTGTGACGCAAGCGCGTCTGGGAGCCGACCCAAACTGGTTGGCTTGGACATCAATCGGCTATGTGTTAGCCGGATCCGCTCAATGGGCCTACATATGCATCAGGGTCATACCTGCAATGCGACGTGCGCGCGCGCGGAGGCTTGCGAAGTCTGGTGAGTGACTCTGATCCCGAGTGTCTTGAACGGGTCGTTCTTTCGCATTGAAGGTCCGCTTCCGGGTCGGCACGCGGAGATCTTTGCGGTCCTTGAGCGGTTGGCCCGCGATTCCGCCCGTACACCTCGGCTCGCCAGAAGTTTTCGACTTCGATAGACGTTTCCGCGGAAACGTCGTACTCGGCTTGCTGCCGGCGCCAAGAGTAAAAGCCGGGCGTATGCCCGGCCTCTCCGCCGGAGCACCGTCGGCGACCCCAGCGCCGCTTTTCAGCCCGGCGCCGCCGTCGACAGACTGACGCTCTCCCAGGCGTCGACGTTGGCCTTGAGCGCATCGATCTTGGCGCGCACGCCGGCGAGGGCATCCGGACCGAGCACCAGTCGCAGGGGCGGGTTCGCCTCGTCGACGACGCCGAGGATGGCGGCGGCGGCGCGGGCCGGATCGCCCGCGTGCGATCCATACCAGTGCTGCATGCCCGCCGCGATCTGGCCGGTCAGCGCGGCGTAGGCGTCTAGCGGCTGAGCGATGCGCATCAGTCCGCCCGTCGGGAAGCCCGTGTTGAATGCCCCCGGCTCGATGATCGTGACACGGATGCCGAGGTGGCCGACCTCCTGCGCCAGCGCCTCGGAGAGGCCTTCGATCGCGAACTTGCTCGCCGAATAGAGCCCCAGCCCCGGCACCGCGCCGATGCCGGCGCCGGAGGACATGTTCAGGATGCGACCGCTGCCCTGCCGGCGAAACTGCGGCAGCAGCGCGCGCGTCATCAGGAACGTGCCGAGGAAGTTCGTCTCGAGGATGGCACGCGCCTCGTCCGCGGACGTCTCCTCGACCGCACCGAGCAGCCCGTAACCGGCGTTGTTGAACAGCACGTCGACGCGCCCGAGCCGCTTCACCGCTGCCTGCGCCACGGCCTCGATCTGAGCCCCATCGCGGACGTCGAGCAGGCAGGCGAATGCCCGGCCCGGAGCGAGCGCCTCGAACTCGGCGCACTGGCCAGGCTGGCGGAGCGTGCCCACGACGGTATCGCCGCGCGCCAGCGCCGCGGCGGCCACCGCCCGGCCGAAGCCGCTCGAGCAGCCCGTGATCAACCAGTTGCGCGATCCATTCTTTGCTTCATTCATCGTCGTCGCGCCTCAGTTCCAGGAGAGCGGAAGATAGAGCATGCCGTTGACGGGGCCGGACGCGGTTCGCACCTGCTCGCCTTCCGTGACGCGGAAGTCCGGCACTCGCGCGAACCATTCCTCCATGAAGATCCGCAACTCCATGCGCGCGAGGAAGGATCCGGGACAGCGGTGCGGGCCGTCGCCGAAAGCGGCGTGCCGACGGATGTCGCGATGGATATCGACGCGCAGCGGATCGGCGTAACGACGGTCATCGAGGCCATGCAGCGTCTTCGGCAGCAGGATCTGCTCGCCCTCGCGGAACCGCAGCCCGTTGTACTCGAAGTCATGTGTGATGAGCCGCGCGGTATTGGGGATGCCGAATCGCCGCAGGAATTCTTCGATGGCGTTCGGCATCAACGACGGCTCGGCCTGCAACTCGGCACGCACACCCGGCTGGGTGGCGAGGCAGTGTGCGCTGAACGTCAGCGCCGACGTGACCGTGTCGAGCCCGCCGAAGATCACGTTCATGAGCATGCCGCGCAGCTCGTGGTCGTTGATCGGACGTCCGTCGAACTTCGCGTTGACCATGCGGCTGAAGAGGTCAGGCCCGGGGTTCCTGCGGCGTTCGGCGATCCAGTGCTGGGTGTATTGCTCGAGGCCCGTAAATGCCGCCACGCGATCCGCCTCGGACTTCGGTCGCACGCTGAGCTCCGTCAGTTCGAGCAGGTGTTCACGGTCCGACAACGGCAGATCGACGAGCCGCAGGAAGGTGATGACGGGCAGTCGCTTGGCGAAATCCGCGAAGAAATCGCACCGGCCGCGCGGCACGATCTCTTCCAGCAATTCGATCGTGAGTCGGCGCAGGTCGGACTCGAGGCGCTGCATGACGGCCGGCCCGAAGGCCGGCGACAGCAGTTGCCGGTACTTGGTATGGTCCGGCGGGTCGTACTCGAGCGGCGCCAGCTGCGGCGCCTCAGGCATCTTCGGGATCGTCATGTAGCGATACGAGAAGCGCGTGTGGTCCGTCTGCATCACGTCGATGTCCGCCGCGCGAGTGGCAATCCAGTGTCCGCCGTGGCGTGGCGTCCAGACGATGTCCGGCCCACCGTGCAGCGCCTTCCAGGCCAGATGAACGTCGGTCGCATGCCCGGGCGGCTCGCGATAGTCGAAGTCGACGACGACTTCCGGCGGCACATGGGACGGACGGTCAGCGAGCGCCATGGTGTTCATGCGGACATTTCCTCGGTGAGGGTCTCGGCCGTAGCGCACGCAATCCGGACCGGCAATCCGGTCAGCTGCGGCATCGCATTGATGGGATCGCTGCCCTCGCGGGCGCGGGTGAGCACGTTGACGTTCGCACCCGGCGCCGGAGAGTCCTCCGGCGAGACCTGGAGCAGATCGCCCCAGCCGTGCGGGATCGAGACGACATCCGGCCGGACGTCTGCATCGACCCGGACCGGCACGCGGATGGCACCGTGCGGCGAGCGGATCTCGACGAGTTGCCCGTCGTCGATGCCGCAGGCGCTCAGCGTCTCGGGATGGACGTACGCGACATTGCGCGGCCAGCGGCGCCGCACGCTCGGCAGGCCGTGGTACATCGTGTTCTGCACGTCGCGCAGCCGGCGCACAGCGAGCCGCAGCGGATACCCGGACGGAGCCGCGACCAGCTCGGCCCGAACCAAGGCGAGTTCCTCCGCGACATCATGGGGTGCGACCTCGAAGCGCCCCGCCGTCGCAGGATCGGCATCCTGGACGAACTGCGCCGGCACGTCGAAGATGCGGCCGCGCGTCGCCGCGCGAATCTGCTCGAACGGCACGGACGAGCGCCGGGTCAGGATGCGCAGCAGGTCCTCGGTCGTCGGTTGGGATGCCATGTCGAGCGGCTCGCCGTCGAGTGTCAGGCGCAGGCCGAGACGCCGCGCCAGCTCGTACAAGATCTCCCAGTCGTCGCGGACGTCGGCGCCCGGCGGTGGCTCCAGCGCGGGCTCCGAATACTGCGCGTAGGGACGCTGCATGACGTGCGCCTCATAGTCGCGCGAGCCGAGGTCGTGCCGCTCCAGCATCATCTTCGGCGGCAGGACGTAGTGCGACAGTCGCGCGGTCGCCGTCATGAACGGATCGATGGTCACCAGCAGGTCGAGCGCGCGGAACGCCGTCTCGACCTGCGCCTGCTGCGGAAGCGCGATCACGGGATTGCCGCCGTCAACGAAGAGCGCACGCAATTGTCCGGCGCCGGGCGTGAGGATCTCGTCGGCCAGCGCCCCGGACATCTTCTCGCCGAAGATTCGCCCGAGGCCGCGCACGCGGCTCTTCGGCCCGCTCTCCCAGCTGCGCCGGGGCGGGATGACCTGCGCCAGTCGGGGCCACGCCGGACCGAGAACGCCGGGATTCGCGACCGGATCTCCCGGCCGCGCGTAGCGTCCGCAGACCACGTTGAGGCATTCGATCAGGTGCTCGGCGAGGTTCGAGTGCGGCCCCATGTTGGGACCGGTGCCCGACGCTGCGGAACCGCGCTTGCGTCGGTCGGCCCGCGGCTCAGCGAACAGCGCCGCCGCCCGCTCGAGAGCTTCGTCATCGATGCCGGCCCGACGTGCGACGTAGTTCGGTGTGAACGCGGCGACGGCTTGGCGCAGTTCGCCGAGACCGGCGACGTGGCGCGTGCAGAACTCGTCGTCCTGCCAGTTGCGCGCGAAGATCAGGTGCAGCAGGCCCGCCACGACGGTCACATCCTCGCCGGGCAGCGGCTGGAGGAACACGTCGGCATGACGGGCCGACTCGGTGCGACGCGGATCGATGACGATCAGCTGCAGGCCCCGGGCCTTCGCATCGCGCAGGCGCTGCACGGGATGCTGCAGGTCGAAATTGAACGTCGACAGCGACACCAGAGGATTGGTGCCGACCCAGAGCAGCACGTCGGCGGTGGCGAGTGGATCGCGCCCCGCGGCCCAGCCACCGAGCCGCTCGAACGTCACCCACTTGGCGGACTGGTCGACCGTCATGGTCGAGAAGAACGACGTCGAGCCGAGGCACGCCAGCCACTCGGGCAGCAGGTGATTGGCCGGCAGGTTCGAGTAATTCATCGTGCCGCGGAATCCGGCCACGGCCTCGGCTCCGTGACGGTCGACGATCGCACGCACCTGCGACGCGATCTCGTCGAGGGCCTGCTCCCAGCCGATGCGCTCGAAGCGCCCGTCGGGCAGGCGCTTCAGCGGGTGCAGGAGACGCGCGGGATCCCGATGGGCCTCAGGCAGCGTGATGCCCTTGCTGCACGCGTAGCCGAGCGTGACGGGATTGCTGTCATCGCCGCGCACGTCGAGCACCCGGCCGTCGTCGTCGATCTCGATCCTGAGGCCACACTGGCCCGCGCAGATCCGGCAGGACGCGTAGGCAGTGCGCGTCACGGCGGGACCCTCAGACCCCGAGCAGCTCGAACGTGCCGTGATCGATCGCGGCGAGCGCGAAGCGCGGCGCGACGGCGCAGTTGTTCTCCTCGACCTGGAACTCGACGGGATTGACCAGCCAGTAGTAGAGCCCGTACACGGCCTGCTGCCGGTAAGCGTGCCACGCCTCATCGAATGACGGCGCCGCGATATCGCGCGCCCGCAGCGCGGCAAGGTAATGCTGGAGCAGTGGCCGCTCCCACTCGCGGCGATCGAGCATGTCGAGCGAGGAGATCAGGAAATACGCGAAGTCGTGCACCCACGGACCCTTGCGGGGCGCCTGCCAGTCGAGCAGGCCCGCCGCACCATCGGCGTCGATGTACAGGTTGCCGAGGTGCGGATCGAGGTGGATGAAGCAGTATGGGCCTTCGAGATCCACGACCCGCAGGCGCTCCATGGCCGCTTCCATGCGATCCCGGTCATGGAAGGCCTTGCTCACCGCCAGACCGCGGGGCAACTGCATGAAGTGCGCGTACACCTCGGGCTTGAGTTGTCCCCGCTGGTAGGCGCCGGCTTCGCCTTCCGGCAGCGGGTCGATGGGGTCGATCCAGGCGAGATCGCCGCCCGGCTCGAACGACTGGCTCATCCACCATTGCGCGTGATACGTGGCCTGCAGCTCGAGCTGCGAAGCGGCCTGGGCGTAGGTCAGCGGCCTCTGCACGCGGCAGAAGGTCGCGCCGCGGGCATCAAGATCCTCCAGCACGACGATGGCCTGGCGCTCGGTGTCGCTCCAGCCGGCGTAGTAGCAGTGCGGCACACGGATGGTCGGCAGGCGCGAGGCCAGTTCGGCATAGAAGCGCGCCTCGAGCATGTACACGTAGTACATGAGTTTGCGGTGTGCGCTGAAGCCGCCTTTGACGATCAACGTGGGCGGCAGCCCGGCCGCGCGACCCGCCGCATCGTATGAGACGTGCACGCGGATCTTGCTGGCCGTGCCCTGCACCGTCGGCGCGGATCGCAGCGAAGTGACCGTGACGCCGGGATGGCGGACGCGCAGTGCTTCGGTCAACCAGCCTGCCGTCACCTCCTCCGGTGCCAGCGGCAAGCGGCTCACGCGGACGACCTCGCCCGCTCCTGGGCACGACGGATGCCGGCCATCCAGTCCACCGTGCGCTCCCACAACTCGAGCCGCGTCGTCGCGAAATTGTGCATGTGCGCCATCTGCGGACAGACGAAGAGCGTGAAGTCGCGCACCTTCGGGAAGCGCGCGGACTCCTCCCAGGGATTCTCGGAGACGTCCCGCTCGCCCTCGCCGAAAAAGACCGGCACGTCGATCACGGCCGCTTCCGCGATCACGTAATCGCGCGCCATCATGCCGACGACGCAGCGCGGCACGGTGCGGCTGCCCCACGCGGGAGGCGTCTCACGCAGCGGATAGCCGCCCGCGAGATCCGCGGCGACGATGTCCTGCGGCACGTCCTCCATGTGGAACGGATGC
>JBGAHO010000040.1:0-39465 GCA_044226195.1 Steroidobacteraceae bacterium | reverse complement strand
GACAACTTACGACTGGACGAGTTTCGGAAATCCCCCGTTTCAGGGCTCCGTGCTTTCAAGAAATGAGTTGTTTCGTCTCGGTTGGAGCGCCGACAACATTATTCAAAGCCACCTGTTTTCGGAGGTTCCCGAACCGGGCGCGTTGCTGACCATGTTGTTGGGGCTGATTGCCCTTGGATTGAGTCGGCTCCGGGCGGCACCCTCCAGCCGATTTCTAGGACTCTTCTGACAGAGATTCAGATTTGGCATTGACGGGCCAACATGAACACACGAATTCTGCTGTTGTTTTCAATGCCGGCAATGATGCTGACGACCGAAGTGGCAAACGCGACGCTTTTGGGGCGCGACCTCAACAGTGACGGCACCAATGACGCGTACTACGACACCGAGTTGAATGTCACATGGCTTGCCGACATGAGCTACTCGTATGTCGATGGCTACGCCAGGCGTGTAGATTGGCGCGGAGACAACGGCCAGTACGGCATGGACGGCTACAACGGCTTCGAATGGGCCGCTCAACTGAATTACTTCGGATTCACAGGCTGGCGACTTCCGAGAGTAAGCGCCGATCCGTCACATTGCCTGCTAAGTCCGGCAGACTCGCGCTATTGTGGATTCGCCATCGGTACGGACGGATCCGTTGTCTACAGCGAGTTGATTTCGCTGCTGTATGAGACGTTGGGCAATGTTCGTGGCAGCGACCCGTGGATTCCGCCGCAGTCTCTGGATCTAGGGCCGTTCACTAATAGCGGCGGCGAGTTCAACGGCTTTTACATGGGGCCGATCGACCCACTGCTCGGAAACGTCTGGGAACTCACTCCTGGCGGCTACCAGTTCGATTCGACACCGCAGCTCCGGCGGCAGGCGTGGGCGGTCCATGATGGCGACGTGCACTTGCCGGAGCCTGGGACGCTTGCGCTTTTCGTCGTTGGTCTCGCCGGCATCGGAATGAGCCGGAGGAGATCGACTGTTGTGGCTTGATAGTGACCGCGGGTTCGGGCGGTTCCGTCACACCCGAGCACTCGCGCCGACCGTTCCGCTCCGCTCCAGCTTGCCCCAGCCGACGCCGATTCCGCTCAGCGCCGCGCCGACCGCGCGGATCACCACGCTGTACATGAGCTGGCGGTACACGAAGCGCTGTGCGAGCAGCAGCAGCGCCGGGTAGCGACGCTCGCGCACGTCGAGCCGGTACGCGACCCAGCCGCAAAGCACGTCGATCGTCGAGAACGCGAGCCAGAAGGCCGTCATGCGCAGCACGTCCGTCTGGATCTGTGCCCAACCGTGCTGCAGCGCCCGCACCGCGGTGTCGACGATCGAGAAGAGCAGGGCGAGGTCGATGGCCGGTGAGATCACCGCGAACACGATCTGGAACAGCCACGCCTGCGGCAGGCCGATGAGCGCGAGGCCCGGCGGCCGCCCCGAGCGCAGGATCTGGCGATGCTTCCACAGGCACTGCAGGGTGCCGAAAGACCAGCGGAAGCGCTGCTTCGCGAGCGCGCGGAACGTCTCCGGGGCTTCGGTCCACCCGATCGCACTCTCGTCGTAGGCGACGCGCCAGCCTCGGCGCTGGATCGCGATGGTCAGGTCCTGGTCCTCGGCGAGCGTGTTCTCCGGGTAGCCGCCGACGTCGTCGAGTGCCTTGCGTCGCCAGGCGCCGACCGCGCCCGGCACCACCGTGATCGCGTCGAAGCCGGTCAGCGCCCGGCGCTCGAGGTTCTGCGCGGTGACGTACTCGACGGCCTGCCAGCGCGTGACGAGATTGATGCGATTGCCGACCTTGGCGTTGCCCGCGACCGCGCCGATGGTCGGGTCCGCGAACCAGCGCACCAGCCGCGAGATCGTTTCGGGCTCGAACTGCGTATCGGCATCGAGCGCCACGACGATGTCGCCGCGCGACTGTGCCAGCGCGCGGTTGAGGGCCGAGGCCTTGCCGCCATTGGCCAGCGTCAGCAGCCGCACGCGCGGATCGTCCGCGTAGGCCGCCGTGACGATGGCACCCGTGCGGTCGCGTGATCCGTCGTCGGCGACGATGACTTCGAGCGCCGGGTAGTCACTGGCCAGCACGCGGCCCACCGACGCCTCGATCACGCGCTCCTCGTTGTAGGCCGGAACGATGACCGTGACCCGCGGTCGTTCGCCGATGGGCATTTCGGGCGGCGCGCGGCGACGGGCCGCGCTGCGCAGTGCGAGCAGCGCCATGGTCACGGCACGCAGTACGCCGAGCGCGATGGCACAGAAGAACGTCCAGTCGAGGACCACCACGGCCGTAGCCAGCACCGCGAACAGGCCGATGTCGGCGCGCACCGCGGTGAGGTCCGGGCCGGTCACCGGCGGCATGATCGCGTCGTGGGGCAGGTTCGCCAGCTCGCCGATCGTCACGAAGCGGTAGCCCGCCTGCTGCAGGCCCGTGATGATGCGCGGCAGCGCCGCCACCGTCTGCGCACGATCGCCGCCGCCGTCGTGCAGCAGGATGATGTTCGCCGAGCGCTCGGGCGATGCCGCTGCGACCTGCCGAAGCGTCGTGTCGACGATGGCCTGCACGCCGGGCCGTTTCCAGTCGCCCGGATCGACGTGGAGTCCGGCCACCGTGTAGCCGAGCTGGCGCGCGATCAGCGCCGGTTTCAGTTCGTCCGTGGTCGTCGGCTCGGCGTCGCCGAAGTAGGGTGCGCGGAACAGTCGCGTCGACCGTCCCGTCTCGGCTTCGATCAGGCGCGTCGTCGCGTTGATCTCGAGCCCGATGCCGCGGTCCGATTCCTCGGCCATGTTGGGATGGGTGTAGCTGTGATTGCCGATCTCGTCGCCGTCCGCGACCATCCGTCGCAGCAGCGCGCCCTGCGTCAGTCCGTTCTCGCCGACGATGAAGAAGCTGCCCGGCACGTGGTACTTCTCGAGGATCGACAGGATCCGCGGCGTCCAGTGCGGGTCCGGCCCGTCGTCGAAGCTGAGCGCCACTTCGCGCGCGCGGGCGCCACTGCGCTCGACCACGTAGGGCGTCGGCAGCGTCAGGTAACGCTCGGCGATGACGTCGTCGCGGGTCGCGTCGAATTGCACGGCGCGGCGACCGGGCGAGGGCGTTGCGGTGATGTCGAGGATCTCGCCCTGGCCCTCGACGTCGACATTGCCCACCTGGTCGATGCGCGACAGGTCCGGTCGCCCGCCGCCGCGCCACGCCGAGAGCGCCGGCCAGAATCCGGGATCCTCCGAGCCGAGTCGCCACAACGCGACGTTCGACACGCCGAGTCGAGTGAGGAGGCGCATCTGGTTCCAGCTCGCGGCTGCATCGAGCATCCAGACGTCGTGGCGATGGCCGTCCTCGTCGAACGAGAAGCCGGTATTGCCGCTGACCGGGTCGAAGATAGGCTCCTCGTCGCTGTCACGCGCCGCGAGCCACGCTTCCTCGATCGTCAGGCTGTCCGCGGTGTGATCGTGCCAGTCGTAGCCGTAGCTGCCGAGGGCGACCACGGCCTTGCGGGGTTCGAGCCCCGAGAGCAGCGACGCGAGCTGGCGCGCGAACCAGTCATTGGCCGCGATCGGTCCCGGCGTACCGCCGGCCCAGTGCTGGTCGTAGGCCATCAGCACGATGCGGTCCGCCACATCCGCGAACTCGCGCGGCTTCCACGCGGGATCGCCCAGTGGAACCGTGAGGGACACGATGCGCTGGCGGGCAGCGAAGGCGGCGCGAGTCTCCTCGAGCAGGAGGTGCAAGTTGCCGAGGCTGCTGGCGGGCAGGTCCTCGAAATCGAACATGATGCCGGCGTCGCCGGTGCGGTCGAGGTATGCGACCAGGGATCGGATCAGCGCCTGGCGTCGCGACGCGTCCGCAAGCAGCGCCGACGTGGCACGGCCGTCGAACTTTCCCTCGATGGCGTTCTGCACGACCGGCACCACGAGCGGGCGATGCGCGGCGGTGCTGAGGAGGTGTCGCAGCCGTTCGTCCTGCATCTCGATCAGCCGGCCCGCCGGATCGAGGGCCAGCAGCGTCGGTGCCACCCAGTCGACCTGGTCGAGGTGCTTGGCGAGCGACGGAGCGCTCTCGTCGGCCCAGTCGGCGTAGAACGCGATGGTGATCGGGCGTTCGCCGGGGGTGGGTGCCGCATTGGCTCGTCCGTCCGGGAACCACTGACGGACGTTGCGCGACAGCTGGTTGATCTGGGCGCGGAAGGGCAGCGGGCGGGGATGCTCGACCGGCAGATCCAGCGGCGCAGGCACCGGGACCGAGACGATGGTGCTCGCGAACACGGCGATGGCGCCGAGCAGCGCGACCAGGACGGCGATTCCTCCCCAGCGGCTCCATGCGCGACGACGGCCCGAGGGATCGAAGAAGACTGGCTGGCTCACCTGAACCGACTCGCATCATGCGTCCGTCCTGCTGTGAGCCGTCGATGCCGGGGAAGGTTCCGCGTCGTCGAGTAACCGTTTGTTACCTGAAATGCCGGTCGTCCGCCGCCGATGGCCGCGCGGTCCAGCCGGATCCGATCCAGCCGGCCGCGCCCGATCGCAAGGGGCAGGGCGGACGCACCTGCAACCGACCCGGCCCGCCGCAGTCACGGCAACGCACGGGGAACGGCAGTCGTCGCGCGCCCCAGCCCGCATCGACCAGGCGGGCGAGGTCGAGTGCGCGCCAGCGGTCGCAACGCGGACAGTAGGCGTGCAACTCGTGTCGGCGGTCGCGCAGTCCTGCGACGGTTCCGAGGTCGATCATGACGCGAGAGTACGGCCGCGTGAGGCTCAGCCGGTGAGCCCGGCTAGGTTGGGTCCGAAACGGTTGCATACGCATGGTCTGCAGACCCGGCCCCCCACGGATGGTCCGATAATCCCAGCACCGGGGTCGTCCCGTTCCGCCGCAGAAGGATTCCTGGATGCCGGCCGGAAGTCGTCCCTCCCGATTGCTGGAACGCCGGGCCACCGCCTGGATCGTTCTGACCGTCAACCTGCTCGTCACGCTGGTGCTCTGGCGCACGTCGGTGGACGAGTTCCATCGTCGCGCCGGGGACAGCTTCGTCTACCGCGCTGAGCGGCAGCAGGCGGCGCTGGCCGACCGGATGGACGACTACCAGGAGGTCCTGCGTGGCGCGCAGGGGCTGTTCCGTGCCAGCGACTGGGTGATCAGCGACGAATGGCACCGGTACGTCGAGAGCCTGCAGCTCGACGAAACGCTGCCAGGCATCCTCGGCACGGGCTTCGCGCAGCTCGTACCGCGGGACCAGCTCGCCGCTCATGAACTGGCCATGCGCGCCGAGGGTTTCCCCGATTACGCCGTCCACCCGCTCGGCGAGCGCGAGACCTACAGCAGCATCATCTACCTGGAGCCGTTCGCCGGTCGGAACCTGCGCGCCTTCGGCTACGACATGCTGGCCGAGCCGGTCCGGCGCGAGGCGATGGAGCGGGCGCGCGACACTGGCGAGGCGGCCCTGAGCGGCCGCGTGCGCCTGGTGCAGGAGACCGCGGTGGACGTGCAGCCGGGGTTCCTGATCTACCTGCCGGTCTACCGCAACGGTGTCCCGATCGACACCCTCGCCCAGCGTCGCGAGGCGCTCATCGGCTGGGTCTACTGCCCGTTTCGCGCGCACGACCTCATGGACCGCATCCTCGCCGACCCCCGTCGCGACGTCGAAGTCGAGATCTACGATGGCGAAATCGCGCCCGAGCGGCTGCTGTATCGCTCCGAGTCCGCCGTCCGCATCGCGCGCCACACCGTCGACCTGCCGATGGCCGTCGCCGGTCACACCTGGATCGGCCGGTACCACAGCAGCGCGCGCTTCGAGGCGCTGACCTCGAGCCTGCAGCCGCTGCTGATCCTCGGCAGTGGCTGCATGGTGAGTGGCCTGCTGTTCGCGATCCTGACCCTGCTCGGGCAACACAGCCGGCGGCTGGAGGTGCAGGTGCGCGAGCGCACCCGCGAACTCGAAGTCGCGCGTGACGAAGCCGAGAGCGCGAACCGCGCCAAGACCGCATTCCTCGCCACCGTCAGCCACGAACTGCGCACGCCGCTCAACCCGATCCTCGGCTTCACCTCCCTGATGCTCGACGACCCGGACTCGACGCTGTCGGCCGAGCAGCGCCATCACCTCGGCATCGTGCGCCAGAGCGGCACCCAGTTGCTCGGGCTCATCGAGGAGATCCTCGACATCTCCAGCATCGAGGCGGGCCACGTGGCGCTCGACTGCGAGCCCGTGCGGTTGCGCGAAGTGCTCGAGCAGCAATGCGAGGCGTTGCGTCCGGCCGCCCGGGAGGCGCACCTGGAACTGCAGGTGGCGGAGTGCGACGAGTCGCTCATCGTGCGGGCGGACCGGCGCAGGCTGGAGCAGGTCATCCGCAACCTGGTCGCGAACGGCATCAAGTTCACGGACCACGGCTCGGTGACCGTGCGGGCGCAGGCGGAAGGCGACGCTGTCCGCATCGAGGTCATCGACACGGGCATCGGCATCGCGCCCGAGGAGCAGACCGGGCTGTTCCGGCGCTTCAATCGCATCCGCGTGCCGAACCGCAAGATCCCGGCGGGCACCGGGCTCGGTCTCGCCATCTGCCGACGACTGGTCGAGGCGATGGGCGGAGTCATCGGGGTGGAGAGCCGGCCGGCCAGGGGCAGCCGCTTCTGGTTCACCCTGCCGGCGGCCTGAACTCCGGCGCATACTCGGGTGGCCGCCACCGTTGTGCGGCGCCAGAGGCCATGCGCCGATGATCATCGATGCCTGGGCGCAGCACCCGACGCCGCGCCACCTGAACCATCCGATGTTCGAGTCGCTGCGCCGCTGGACGCGCGGCCAATCGCATGCGCTGGAGGAGGTGAACGGCGCGTATCCGGTCTCGGCGACGCTCGCCGCAATGGACGAAGGCGGCGTGCAGCAGGCGCTGATTAGCGCATGGGTCGGTCCGCAGGGCCCGCTGATCTCCAACGACGAGGTTGCGGCCTTCGTGGCGGCATCGAAGGGCCGGCTCGCCGGTGTCGGCTCGGTGAATATCGCGAAGCCTCGCGAGGCCGTGCGCGAGTTGCGCCGCTGCGTGCGCGAACTCGGGTTCAAGGCGGTGCGTGTCCTGCCCTGGCTGTGGGAACTGCCGCCGACGCACCCGCGCTTCTATCCCATCTACAGCGAATGCTGCGAACTGGGCGTGCCGTTCTGCACGCAGGTCGGCCACACGGGCCCGCTGATGCCGTCCGAGGTCGGACGCCCGATTCCCTACATCGACCAGGTGGCTCTCGACTTCCCGGAACTGGTGATCGTCGGCGGGCACATCGGCTACCCCTGGACCGAGGAGATGATCGCGGTCGCAACCAAGCACCCGAACGTGTACATCGACACGTCCGCGTACACGGTGAGCCGCTATCCGGCGAACCTCGTCGCCTTCCTGCGCGGGCACGGTCGCGGCAAGGTGCTGTTCGGCAGCAACTGGCCGATGATCCCGCCCGTGCGGGCACTCGAGGGCCTGGCCGACCTCGGCCTCGACGACACGACGCGCGCCGCGTTCCTCGCGGGCAATGCCCGCCGGGTGTTCCGCCTCGACTGAACTCAGTGCGCGGCCGGCTGCGCGAAGCGCCGCCGGATCGTTTCGACCTCGTCGCGGCGCGCCTGCAGTGCGCAGACGCAGCGGGGGTCGAGCGCGCCGGAGCGCGCCATGCGATCGATCTCGGCGTAGGCGTCGTCCACGCTCCAGGCCGGCTTGTAAGGGCGCCGCGAGGTGAGCGCGTCGAAGACGTCCGCCACCGCGACGATGCGAGCCTCGATCGGGATCTGCTCGCCCTTGAGGCCCCGCGCGTAGCCGCTGCCGTCCATTTTCTCGTGGTGGAACTCGACGATGTTCGCCAGCATGTCGATGTTCGGGAAGCCGGCGATACCGAGGTCGTCGACCACGCGCTCGACGAGATCGCAGCCGAGCAGCACATGGCCTGCCATGACCTTCCACTCCGCGGGCTCGAGCTTGCCCGGCTTCAGCAGCACGCTGTCCGGCACGCCGATCTTGCCGATGTCGTGCAGCGGCGCGAACAGGAACAGGTGCTCGACCCACTCGTCGCTGCGGCCGAGGGAGGGCGCCAGTTCACGGGCGATCAGGCGCGAGTAGCGCGCCATGCGCTCGAGGTGGTCGCCGGTCTCGAGGTCGCGCATGTGCGCGAAGTCCCGGGCGAGCTGCGTGGCACCGAGCAGCGTGTGCAGCGCCGTCAGCTCGTTGTTGAGCAGCAGGCCCACGACCGAAGCGTACAGCGCGAGTTCGCGTCGCAATGGCGGCTCGAACGCGCCGGCGTGCGGCGAGTCGTAGAACACGAAAGCGAGCAGGTCGCGGTTGCGGAACAGCGGCACGGTGTACGAAGAGCGATACCCCTGCTCGAGCACCCAGCGCGAATGCTCCGTGGTCGGGCTGAGCGCGGTCCGCAGGTCGTGGATCGTCCGCGTCTTGCGTTCCGCCGCCAGTTCGAGCAGCGACGGCGCGCGCGCGAGCGCGCATTCGTAGCGCGCCAGCGGTGCCGCATCCACCGTCGAGTTCACGAAGGTCTTGAGCGAGTCGTCGCCCGGGTCGAACAGCGCGCAGGCCATGCGCGTGACTTCGGGGTGCGACTCGCGCACCTGCCGGTGCAGGTCGGCAAAGCGGTCCGAGAGCGTCGACGCCAGATCCGTGGAGGTCCCGCTCGGTTCCAGGAGGAGGGTGCGGTCGTTCATGGCACAACCTCAAGGGTGTCGGGGTCGACATCCATGCTAGGCCGGTGCCGGGGTCGCGCGCGCCCATTGCGACCGCTCCGGTGCCATCGACGAAAAAGGCCCGGCGTCCCGCAGGACGCCGGGCCTCAGCGGGGGTACACGTTACTTAAGCTGGCCGCGGATCTCGCCGTTGCGATAGTCGCCGGGGCCCGAGTTGGGCGGATCCTGCCCGTCGTTCGTGTGCACGTTGGTGTACACGTTGCCGGAGCGCAGTTCCTCGAGGAATTCGGACAGCGAACTGCCGGTCAGCGGGCCGATCAGGTCACCGGCGTCGAACTTGCCTTCGGCGAGCACGCCGCTGAAGGGGCCTTTCTTCACCGACTCGCCGCCTTTCGGGAACAGCTTCACGACGAGCGGACCGTTCATCGACGACGGGCCGAGGTGCACATCGGCTCCCGACGCATTCGAGATGTTCTCGACCGTCAGCTTGTACGCGACGCTCTTGCCATCGGCGCTTACCGTCAGTTCGAGCGTGCCGGTGGCCTTGCTGTCGGTGGGATCCGGCAACTGGGCGGCGCCCGTCAGCTTGGCCGTGAACTGGTCGGCGGCCTGCACGGAGAACGCGGCGAAGGCGAGGGCAGCCGCGGCCAGGGGAATCAGCGCGCGTCGGACGGTGAACATGGTGGCTCCGGATGGTCGGTGAACTGGGTTCCGGAGACCGGCCGGGGTCGGTGACCGGAACTGAGTCTAGTTCACGCGCTCGGGCCCCAAAGCTGAATACGTAGATTATGAAAGGCGGTAGGTTGGCGTCGCGTCAGGCATCGAGGCGGCGTCGCAGGTCCGCAATCCGGTTGCGCAGCGAGACCGTGACCGCGTCCGACTCGGCGTCGAAGCCGCGATCGCGCAGCCGCCGCTTGCGGAAGGCGAGTTCGTTCTGTGCCTGCACGAGCGCGGCGGACGCGGCGCGGTTGCGTCCATCGACGCGCCGCGTCCGGTACACGCGGTCGGCCTGCATCGCCGCGTACTCCGCCGGCGTCACGGTACGCCCAACCTCGTCCGCCAGTTCCGCGCAGATCACGCGCCGCTCCGCGAGACCGCTGCGACGGATGATGAAGGCGACCAGCAACGCGAACGGCAGGAAGATGACGAGGTTCGAAATGCTGGCCGAGACGAGCGCGTCGGTCAGTCCGAGCATCGGCGGTGGCGTGCTCTCCGTCGGTGGAGCCTCGCCGGATTGCGCCGCCGAGAGCGCGAACAGCAGCGGCAGGGCGTTGTTCCACGCATGCGCGAGCATCGCGAGCAGGTAGCCCACCAGCGGCGCGAGGTAGCGCACCAGCCGCCGCCGCGTCGCGCGCGCAAGGCCGAGCGAGGCACCAAAGATGCCCGAGAACATCGCATGGCCGGCGAGCCCGAGCCAGGCGTAGCGCGTGCCGATCTGGAAGCCGTAGGACGCCTCGCCGTACTGCAGGAAGTTCTGCTGCACGTACAGCGCCGACTCGAACCAGTTGAAACCCGCGCCGACCAGCGCGCCGTAGATGAAGCCGTCGCGCGCATTGTCGAACTCGGCACGCGCCAGCCAGAACAGCAGCACGATGCCGAGACCCTTGGTGGCCTCTTCGACCACTGGGGCCGCGAGTGGTGCACCGACCATCAGCGCCGCATCGGGCCCGAGCATTTCCTTCAGTGTGACGTTCTGCTCGAGCCACGCGCCGACGGCGGCGATGACGATCGTGTTCACCGGCAGGGCGAGCGTGGTCGCGATCAGCCCGCCCCACAGGAACGCGGCCGCGAACAGCCACGGCGACTCGCGCTCGCGGCGGTCGAGGTACCAGAGGATGAGCAGGGGGCAGGCCGCGAGCAGGCTCGACAGCGCGAGCGCCGAGACGAAGACCTGCGCCGCCTCGGGGCCGGAGCCGCGCACGACCGCGAGGATGATGACCGCCGCAATGAGCAGCAGCACGCTGAGTGCGATCGTGGTGCGGCGCGCGACCTGCGGCCGGCGCAGGGGCGACACGATGGCCCCGTAGACTGCATCCTGCATGGGTTCCCTCGGGTCCGGTCGCCCGGCTCAGTGCGTCGCGGGGCGCGACCCCGCATAGAGATCGATGATCCGCGAGATCGCGTCCTGGCAGACGCGGCAGAACGGTACGTCGTCGCGCGTGAACATCACGCAGTCGAGTTGGGGCCGGTAATAGGCCTGCGCGTCGTAGTTGGCGCCCTGGAAGGCGCCGACCTCGTGGGCGTGTTCCGCGGCGCGGAGCAGGCGGGTGGTGTAGGCCTGTTCCTCGCGGAACAGCGCGTCCATCTCGCTTTCGGGCCGGCGGTCGGCGCGGATCTGCCGGCGCCGCGCCTGGAAGTCACGCTGGTGGGCCTCGAATTCGGCCTTGGGCCACGGTGTCGGCACGGGCGTGCTCGTCGCGCGCAGCTGCGCCCACTTCAGGTGCTCGCGGTCGAGCAGGGCCGTGACGTTCGGTTCCCAGGGCTCGACCACCTCGCTCGCGGGCGCATAGGCCACGGGCGAGGTGTAGTACTCGTCCGCCAGCGCGGCGAAGTGATGGCCGAACTCGTGGACGAAGACGTAGTCCGCCCAGACGCTGTCGACCGCGACCGTTGCGAAGGCGCCGTAGATGCCGCCGCCGCCGTAGGTCGAGCCGTTCGCGAGGATCTCCAGTTCTTCGTAGGGAGCCCACGCGGCGACATCGCGCAGCGCGCGGTTGTCGAACGTCAGGACGTAGCGTTCGGATCCGAACGCGTCGTAGGTGGCGCCGACGGGCGAGCGCCGCTGGATGCCGGTCGACGGACGCGAGATGCCCGACTCCGCGGACGGCGGGCAGAGGCCCCACACGTTGAAGTCCTGCCGGCGCGCGGCGAAGGGCTCGTGGCGGAACAACTGGTCGGCCAGGCGGCGCGCATCGCGCGGGAATTTCGTCGCGCACTCGGCCGCCGTGTAGCCGTCACCGAGCAGCAGCACGTCGACCTTGTCGGCCGGGTCGCCGTGCCGCTCGATCTCGACGAGTGCCTGGCGCGGCGGTGCCGTGCGGTCGACGGTCGGATCGGCCGGATCCACGCGCGTCGTCCACACCGGCGCAAAGGCCTGCTGCGCGCCCCGCTTCAGAACGGTGACCTCGACGGGACCGGATGGAGCCGGGAAGCGCAGCGATTCATGGAACGTGCGCGAGCTCGTCGACGCCTCCTCGGTCGTCACCCATTCCGCGTAGATCGAGGAGTAGCCGCGCGAGTAGAGCAGCTTGCCCTGGAGGTCCCGGACCTCGAAGCGATAGTTGCCGAGTCCGAGGTCGTCGATCGTCCGCTGCGGGTGGCCGGGCCAGGGCAAGGGCTCGATGCGCACGGCGTCGAGCGCGAACACCTCTGCGCCCCGTCCACCCGTGTGGTAGTAGTCCACGCGCATGGTCGCGGGCGCCGGGTCGGCGAAAGACAACGGGCAGGCGAGCGTGGCGAGCACGCCGAGGCAACGGGCCAGCAGCTTCAAGTCAGGTTCTCCTCGCGGCCGCCGGACGGCGGGCAGGCGTCGATTTCTTGCGCGGCGCCGCGCGACGCGGGCGACGCCGGCCCTCGAGGCGGACGAGGGCGCGCTGCTCCCGCGCCTGCAGCGCCGCCTCGACCTGGCGCAGCTGGGTCACGAACAGCTGGGCGACCCGCGACAGCGAGCGCTTGCGCGGATAGAACAGCCCGTAGCTCAGGTGCATCCACGGGGCGGTGAACGGCAGCAGGGCGATGCGTCCGCCGCGCAGGTCCGTCTCCAGTGCGGCGAAGGGCGCGAGTCCGACGGCGTTGCCGCTCAGCACGACGTTGCGCGCGACGCCGAACGCGTCGAGCATCAGCCCGGGTGTCACGTCGCCGCTCTCGCGATCGACCTTCGCATTGGCCGAGGACTTGGCCACGTGGGCCGCGATGCGCTGCGGCAGGCGCGGCCCGACCAGCGGGCAGGCCAGGATGGTCTCGAGCGTCGCGTCCTTGTTCGCGTGCAGGGGATGGCCGTGGCGCACGAAGAAGAACACGCGGTGCTCGGCGATGGGCTCGATGGCCAGCCGGGTCGGGTGCCGCTCGGCGGCCGTGGTGTCGGCGATCGCGAATTCGAGCCGGTTGGCCAGCACTTCGCGCGCGAGGTGGTCGAAGTTGCCGAGCTGGGCGTTCACCCGCAGGCGCGAATTGGCCGTGGCCATGCGCCCGAGTGCGGCGCCGAGCGGCAGTTCGGCGGCGAACATGTCCGTGCCGAACACCAGTTCCGGAGACTGCAGGCCGGCGAGTTCCTCGAGGTCGCGCGTGAGGTCGCGGGCCTGCGAGAAGATGCGGCTGGCGTGATCGATCACGAGGCGACCGGCCTCGCCCGGCTTCAGCGCCTTGGCGGCCGTATCGACCAGCTTGAAGCCCAGCGCGGTCTCGAATGAGTCCATCCGCTTCTTGAGCGTGTCGGCATCGAAGCCGATGACGCGGGCCGCGCGCGTGAGGTCGCGGGCCGGAACGAGGGCCAGGATGTCGAGGATGCTGGGGGTCTTGGCCATGTCGGGAAGCTAGCAGACCGCTCGGCGCCTGCACAGGCCGCCCGCGGGTCCCGGGCGGGTTCGACGCTGCGCCGCGGTGGTGCCTGCCGGTATGATGGCCCGATGACTGCACGACTGATCTCCCGCCGCGACCTCGAATTCGTGTTGTACGAATGGCTCGACGTCCCGGCCCTGTGCAACCGCGAGCGATTCGCCGAGCACGGCCGGGAGACGTTCGATGCCACGCTCGACACCGCCGAGCGGCTGGCCACCGAGAAATTCCTCCCGCACCGGCGCATATCCGACACCCACGAGCCCGAGTTCGACGGCGAGCGGGTCACGGTGCCGCCCGAGGTGCCGGAGGCGGTGCGTGCGTACGCTGAGGCGGGCCTGCTGTCGGCCACGCACGGGCTCGAGTACGGCGGCATGCAGTTGCCGCAGGCCATCGACAAGGCGTGCTTCGCCTATTTCGCGGCCGCCAACGTCGCGACGTCGGCGTATTCGATGCTGACCGTCGGCAACGCGAATCTGCTGCTCGCCCACGGCTCGGCCGCGCAGATCGACGCCTTCGTCCGTCCGATGCTCGCCGGGCGCTTCACCGGCACGATGTGCCTGTCGGAGCCGCAGGCGGGGTCCTCGCTGGCCGACGTCACGACCCGCGCCGAGCCCGACGGGGACTCGCCGTTCGGCCCGCGCTTCCGGCTGTTCGGCAACAAGATGTGGATCTCGGGTGGCGAGCACGAGATCGCCGAGAACATCGTGCACCTGGTGCTGGCGCGCATCCCGGGCGGCCCGCCAGGCGTCAAGGGGATCTCGCTCTTCATCGTGCCGCGCAGCCTAGTCTCGGCGAGCGGCGAGGTCGGCGAGCGCAACGACGTCGCGCTGGCGGGACTCAATCACAAGATGGGGTACCGCGGCACGGTCAACACGCTGCTCAACTTCGGCGAGGGACGGCGGCGCCCCGAGGGTCGCGCCGGCGCGATCGGCTACCTGGTCGGCGAGCCGCACCACGGCCTCGCGTACATGTTCCACATGATGAACGAAGCCCGCATCGCGGTCGGCCTCGGTGCCGTCGCGCTCGGCTATGCGGGCTATCTCGAATCGCTCGAGTACGCGCGGAACCGCCCGCAGGGTCGCCCGCTCACTGCCCGTGACCCGGCCTCGCCGCAGGTGCCCATCGTCCAGCACGCGGACGTGCGTCGCATGCTGCTCGCGCAGAAGTCGTACGTGGAGGGCGGCCTCGCGCTGTCGCTGTACTGCGCGCGCCTCGTCGACGAAGAGAAGACCGCCTCCGAGCCGCAGGCACAGGCCCGGGCGCACCTGCTGCTCGAGATCCTCACGCCGATCGCCAAGTCCTGGCCGTCGCAGTGGTGCCTCGCCGCCAACGACCTCGCGATCCAGATCCACGGCGGTTACGGCTATACCCGCGATTACCCGGTCGAGCAGTTCTACCGCGACAACCGGCTGAATCCGATCCACGAGGGCACGCACGGCATCCAGGGCCTCGACCTGCTCGGTCGCAAGGTGACGATGCAGGGCGGAGCCGCCTTCGCGGCCCTCGGCGAGGAGATCGGTGCGACCATCGGCCGGGCGCGGGCCACGGGGGATGCCGGTCTCGGCGAGTACGCGGATGCCATGGAGGCTGCGGTCGCAAGAATCGCGGCGGTCACGCAGCAGATGCACGCCTGCGGTGATCCGGCGCGCACGCTCGCCAACGCATCGATCTACCTCGAGGCCTTCGGCCACGCCGTGGTTGCCTGGATCTGGCTGGAACAGGCGTGCGTGGCTCACGGACGCAACGACGCGTTCTACGAGGGCAAGCGCCAGGCCGCGCGCTATTTCTTCCGCTACGAACTGCCGCGCATCGGTCCGCAACTCGACCTGCTCGCCCGCCTCGACACCACGACACTGTCGATGCAGGACGAGTGGTTCTGACCCCGAGGTGACCTTGGCTCGATCGATCTTCATCACGGGCGCGTCGTCGGGCATCGGCGAGCAGTTGTCACTGGAATTCGCCCGCCGCGGGTACGACGTCGCCATCGCGGCCCGTCGGCTCGACCGGCTGCAGGACCTCGCCGGTCGTCTCACGGCCGCCGGTGCGGCGCGGGTGCTGCCGCTCGAACTCGACGTGGTGGACTACGCGGCGGTCGCCGCCGCGGTCGAACGCGTGGCCCGGGAATTCGGCCAGCTCGACGTCGTCGTCGCCAACGCGGGCCTCGGCGTGCTGACGCCCGTCGGCAAGGGACGCTTCGAGACGGAGCGCCAGACGATCGAGGTCAACCTGCTGGGGGCGATCGCCACGATCGAAGCGGCGATCCCGATCATGCGCCGGCAGAAATCCGGTCAGCTGGTCGGCATCACCTCGATGGCCGGCTGGCGCGGGCTGTCCGGTTTCGGCGCCTACAGCGCGTCGAAGGGCGGGTTGCACCGCTACCTGCAGTCGCTGCGCAGCGAGGTGGCGAACGACGGCATCGCCGTGACGGAACTCTCGCCAGGCTTCATCGATACCGACATGAATCGCACGCTCGGGCAGCGGCCGTTCCTGATCGACGTGCGCAAGGGCGGCGCCCTGATGGCGGCGATGATCGAGCGTCGCGTCGGGTATCGAACGGTGCCCGTGTGGCCCTGGAGCCTGATCGGCCCGCTGCTGAAGATCCTCCCGGCCTCGCTGTTCGTGCCGCGGGCCCGGCCACCGCGCTGAACCCGGCCCACCTGCCGCTGCCACCAGGAGCCTCCCGTCGATGACCGACTCGTCCCCGTCCACCCGCCCGGTCGCCCCCCAGCACGCCTTCGACGTGGAGCGCCTCGCCGCCTGGCTGCGGGCGAACGTCCAGCCGCAGGCAACGCGCATCGACGTCGCGCAGTTCAAGGGCGGCCAGTCGAACCCGACCTACCTCGTCACGGCGGGCGAGCGGCGGTACGTCCTGCGCCGCAAGCCGCCCGGCAAGCTGTTGCCCTCGGCGCATGCGGTGGATCGCGAGTACCGCGTCATCAGCGCGCTCGCGGGCAGCGACGTGCCGGTGCCGCGCACCTATGCGCTGTGCGAGGACGAGGCGGTCATCGGCACGGCGTTCTACCTGATGGACTACGTGGCGGGCCGCGTGTTCTGGGACCCGCTGCTGCCCGACGCCAGTCCCGCCGAGCGCAGCGCGATCCACGACGAGGTCAACCGCGTGATCGCGGCGCTGCATTGCGTGCAGCCCGCGCAGGTCGGGCTCGGCGACTTCGGCAAGACCGGTGAGTACATCGCGCGCCAGGTCGCGCGCTGGAGCAAGCAGTACCAGGCCTCGGAGACCGAGAAGATCGAGGCGATGGACAATCTCATCGCCTGGCTGCCCGCGAACATCCCGGCGGCCGACGAGACGCGCATCGTCCACGGCGACTATCGAATCGACAACGTGATCTTCCACCCGGTCGAGCCCCGCGTGGTGGCCGTGCTCGACTGGGAACTGTCGACACTCGGCCACCCGCTCGCCGATTTCGCCTACCACTGCATGGTGTGGCGCATCCCGCCCGGCGTCTTCCGCGGGCTCGCAGGCGCCGACTTCGCCGGTCTCGGCATTCCCACCGAACAGGCCTACCTGCAGCGCTACTGCGAGCGCACGGGCCGCGCATCGGTCGCCGAGCGCGACTGGGAGTACTACATGGCGTACAACCTGTTCCGCATCGCCGCCATTGCGCAGGGTGTCATGGCGCGGGCGCTGCAGGGCAATGCCTCGAGCGCCGAGGCGATGCAGACCGGCCGCGCCGCGCGGCCCCTCGCCGAGCTGGCGTGGCGCCAGGTCGAGCGGCTCAAGCTTTCCTGAGGAGACGACGATGGACTTCGAGTATTCGCCGCGAGTGAAGGACCTGCAGAAGCGCCTCGGCGCGTTCATGGACGAGCACATCTACCCGAACGAGGCGCGTTTCTTCGCCGAGGTCGCGGAGAACCGGGCCAAGGGCAATGCGTGGATCCCCACCCGCGTGATGGAGGAACTCAAGGTCAAGGCGAAGGCGCAGGGCCTGTGGAATCTCTTCCTGCCGGAGTCGGAGCGCGGCGCGGGTCTCACCAACCACGAGTACGCGCCCCTCTGCGAGATCATGGGCCGCTCGCACATCGCGCCGGAGGTCTTCAACTGCTCGGCGCCCGACACCGGCAACATGGAAGTCATCGAGCGCTACGGCAACGAAGCGCAGAAGAAGCAGTGGCTGGTCCCGCTGCTGGCCGGCGAGATCCGCTCCGGCTTCGCGATGACCGAGCCGGCCGTCGCGTCGTCGGACGCGACGAACATCTCGGCGCGCATCGAGCGCGACGGCGATCACTACGTGATCAACGCCCGCAAGTGGTGGACCTCGGGCGCCTCGGATCCGCGCTGCAAGATCCTGATCTTCATGGGCAAGACCGACCCGAAGAACCCGGACATCCACCGCCAGCAGTCGATGATCCTCGTGCCGATGGACACGCCGGGAGTGAAGGTGCACCGCCAGGTGCCGGTGTTCGGCTACCTCGATGAGCCGCACGGCCACCCGGAGGTCGACTTCAAGGACGTGCGCGTGCCGGTGACGAACCTGCTGCTCGGCGAGGGGCGCGGTTTCGAAATCGCGCAGGGTCGCCTCGGCCCGGGCCGCATCCACCACTGCATGCGGCTGATCGGCCTGTCGGAGCGGGTGCTGGAGGAGATGTGCCGGCGCGCGACGACGCGGGTGGCGTTCCACAAGACCCTGGCGGACCAGGGTGTGTGGCGCGAACGGATCGCCGATGCGCGCATGAAGATCGACCAGGCGCGTTTCCTGGTGCTGCACGCCGCCTGGAAGATGGACACCGCCGGCAACAAGGCGGCGCAGAAGGAAATCGCGATGATCAAGGTGGTGGCGCCGAACGTCGCGTGCCAGATCATCGACCAGGCCATCCAGCTGTTCGGCGGCGCGGGCGTGACCGACGACTTCGGTCTCGGCTGGGCGTATGCGATGTCGCGCACGCTGCGCATCGCCGACGGCCCGGACGAGGTGCACCGCAACCACATCGCCAAGCTCGAGCTGTCGCGGTTCACGCAACGGAAGCCCTGAGCCATGGAGGCCGCGGAGCGGGTCGTCTTCGCCACGGGCGCCGGGCGTGGCATCGGTCGTGCGGTGTGTCGCGCGTTCAGGGCGCGGGGCGCGCAGGTCGTGGTCGTCGACCTGGACGGCGAGCAGGCGCGTGCGACCGCTGCTGAACTCGGCGGCCTCGGACTCACCTGCGACGTTTCCGACGAGGCGGCCGTGCGCCAGGCGGTCGCTGCCGCCGAGCAGCGTTACGGACGCATCGACGTCCTGCTCTCGAACGCCGGATTCGGCTCGGCGGCCCTCGATCTCGACGATGCGTTGTCGGTGCCGAATGCGACGTGGCAACGCATGTGGGACGTGCACGTCATGGCGCACGTCTACGCGTGCCGGGCCGTGCTGCCCGGCATGCTGGCCCGGGGGTCCGGCTCGCTCGTCAACGTCGCTTCGGCCGCGGGCCTGCTGAACCAGGTCGGCGACACGCCGTACAGCGCGACCAAGCACGCGGCCGTGGCGCTGGCCGAATCGCTGGCCATCACCTATGCGGAGCGGGGCCTGCACGCGGGCGTCGTGTGCCCCCAGTACGTTGCCACGGCGATCACCGGGCTCGACGAGGCGACGGCGGCCGGGAGCCTGCCCGGGGTGCTGACTGTCGAGCAGGCGGCCGAGGCGATCGTCGAGGGCATCGAGGCGCGGCGGTTCCTCATCCTCACGCACCCCGAAGTGCTCGGATACTTCCAGAAGAAGGCCGGCGACTACGAGCGCTGGCTGGCGGGCATGCGCAAGGTCAGGGCCGGCCTGCGCGCGGGCGGTTTCCTCAAGGTCAAGCCCTGAGCGGCGTGCCGCGCCTCGCAGTTTTCGCATCCCGGGCATGGGGCGGCGCGGCGACCGCAGGCATCATGGCGCAGCGGTCGAGTACGCAGTTCCCGTGGAGCCGCGCCGACTCGACCCGGTGTTAGACTCGATCGGAGCGCCGTCGAGGGACAGCGGGGGAACGCGAGAACCATGCGCCAGCTGCGCGGTGAAGACGCCCGGTTCGTGTATGCCGAGACCGGGCATGCCAATTCCAACATCACGCTCCTGTCGATCTACGACCCGTCCACCGCGCCGGAAGGGCGGGTGCGGTTCAAGGGCCTGCTGAAGCACATCGCGAGCCGGCTGCACCTGTCGCCGATCTTCCGCCAGAAGCTGCTGCGCGTGCCGCTCGAGCTCGACTACCCGTACTGGATCGAGGACGAGAGCTTCGACCTCGAATACCACGTGCGCCACATCGCGCTGCCGAAGCCCGGCGACTGGCGCCAGTTCTGCATCCAGGCCTCGCGCATCCACGCGCGGCCGCTCGACATGTCGAAGCCGCTGTGGGAGCTGTACCTCGTCGAGGGGCTCGACTCCTTCCTCGAACTGCCCAAGGACAGCTTCGGCATCCTCGCGAAGGTCCACCACGCCGCGATCGACGTGCGCGCCGGGGCCGAGATCACCACGCTGCTGCACGACACCACGGCCATTCCGCCGGCGCCCGAGCCGCCGGAACCGTGGTTCCCCGAGTCGCCGCCGGGCTCGCTGTCGCTGCTCGCGCGCGCCGCCCTGCACAACTTCGTGCAGCCGCTGATGTTCGCGGCGCCGCTGACCCGCGCACTGAAGAACGTCACGCCGGCCGTGCTCGGCGCCCTGGGCGACCTGTGGCTGCACCCCGAGCGCCTGCCCATCACGCGATTCAATTCCGAGGTGTCGCCGCACCGCGTGTTCGAGTCGCGCCGCTTCCTGATCAGCGAATTCAAGGAAATCCGCGAGCTGGTGCCCGGGGCGACCATCAACGACGCCGTCCTCGCGGTCTGCGGCGGCGGCCTGCGCCGCTACCTGCTCACGCACGACGAACTGCCGGGGCCGAGCCTCGTCTCGGTGGCGCCGGTGTCCGTCCGCAGTCCCGAGGCCAACGGGGCAGGGGGCCACAGCCTCAGCCTGCTGCGCGTGCCGCTCGGCACCGAGTTCGAGGACCCGGTGCGACGCCTGCGCTCGATCCAGCGCCACACCGCGGCGGACGAGGACATCGAGCAGGCGGTCGGGGCGAAGGAACTCACCGACATTTCCAAGCACGCGCCGGCAGCGACGCTCGCGATGTCGGCCCGCCTGCTGGCGGGCTCTTCGCTCGGCATGGGGCGGCGCGCGCCGCTCGCGAGCTGCACCATCACGAACGTGCCCGGGCCGGCCATCCCGCTTTACCTGAACGGCGCGCGCATGACGTATTTCTCGGCGATCATGCCGATCTCGGACGGCATGGGCCTCGTGTTCGCGGTGACGAGCTACGACGGCAAGGTGTTCATCTCGCCGACGTCGTGTCGCGAGCAGATTCCGGATCCCGAGCACTTCGCCCAATGCATCCGCGACAGCTTCCAGGAATACCTCGCGCTCGCCCGGCAGCGTCCGCCCCGCACGCGCAGGAAGAAGGCGGCACGCAAGGCGCGCGGAGCGAAGGCGCCCGCGGCGGGCAAGCGCAAGGCCGTGGCGAAGCGCAAGGCGGCCTGAGCAGGCCGCGGATCAGCCGGCGACGGCGACCCCGCGCCGCAGTCCCTGGGGCGGGCCGAGCCGGGTCGCGCACTTGCGATAGATCGTCCCGCTGAGGCCCTTCGGGTCGAACGGCTGCCAGTGGCCTTCGGGCTGCGCGAGCCGGTCCGCGAGGATCCACATCACGGCCGCATTGAAGCCGAGGCCGATGTGGCTGCCGGGCACCCAGATGTTCTCGTGCTGGTCGTCGTCGGAGTCCTCGATGCGGGAGGCTTCCGGCGGCACCACGCCGTCGGTCATCGAGAACACACAGGTCGACGGCACCGGCGGCGGCGCGCGCAGCACTTTCGCGCGCACGTTGGAGAGATGCGCCACCGGACCCATCGGGTGGGCGAGCAGCCGGTAGATCGCCTTCACGAGCAGCGGCACGCGGAAATTGTCGACCGCGAACTTCATCGGGCTGCCGAGCGACACCACCGACCGGATGCACTCCGGCGCCGCGTGGGCCGCGTAGAAACCGTAAACGCCGCCGAGGCTCCAGCCGACCACGCTCACCTTGCGCCCGTGCTTGTGGTGCATGAAGCGCACCTTCTGCTCGAGCGCATGCGAGTACTTGAGCTTGAAGCCCGTGTTCTGGCCGAGGCCCCAGGTCTCGACGTGATAGCCGCGCGAGCGCAGGAACAGGCTCAGCCCGACGAGCGTCGAGTCGCCGGCCGTGAAGCCGGGCACCAGCAACACCGGGTGGCCGTCGCCGCGGGGCGTTCCGCTCAGCCACGGCAGGGCCGCAGGCAACAGGCTCATTTCCAGCAGTGCCCGGCCCTCGAGCAGGGTGAACAGGGTCCGCGGCGGCTTGCGCGGAAGGGACCGTGGCGGTGTTGGCATCCTGGATCCGGGGCCCGGTTGCTCTAGTTGCGGCGCAGCAATACTAACAGTCACCTTACGTTGCAGGGAGGCCCCCGTCGTAGGCAAGCTTGCCGCCTCAAATCTGCGGCCTGCGTGGCCGAAATCGGGAGCCCCCATGACCCAGTCCCCGCTGCGCGGAATCGCCGTCGCGCTGCTCACCCTCTGCTTCACCGGTCCGGCCCTGGCGGTCGAGAGGAGTGAAGTTCCTGCGCAATATCAATGGGATATGCGTGCCTTGTACCCGGACGAGGCGGCCTGGGCCACGGCCAAGCAGGAGATCGCGCGGGACCTGCCCGGCCTCGGCCAGTGGCAGGGCAAGCTCGGGGCCTCCTCCGGCTCCCTGCTGGCGGGCATGACGGCGTGGGAGCAGGTGTCCCAGCGGGTCGACCGCCTGTACGCCTACGCGAGCCAGCTGTACGACCAGGACACGCGCGTCTCCCGCCACCAGCAGATGCAGACGGAGGCGGGGCAGGTCTACGCGGACTTCCAGGCCGCGACCGCGTTCATGCGGCCCGAGATCCTCGCCATCGGCAAGCCGACCATCGACCGGTACCTCGCGGAGGAGCCGAAGCTCGCGCAGTACCGCATGTTCTTCGACGACATCCTGCGCGCCGCTCCGCACACGCTCTCGGGCGGCGAGGAAAAGGTGTTCGCGCAGACCGGCGTGATGGCGCAGGCGGGCGGCGACGTACGCTCCGTGTTCACCAGCGCGGAACTGCCGTGGCCCGAGGTCACGCTGTCGACCGGCGAGAAGGTGCGGCTCGATGCGGCGGGTTACACGAAGTACCGCGCCGTGCCGAACAAGGCCGACCGTGACCTCGTGTTCAAGGCGTTCTTCGGTGCGTACGGCCAGTTCACCCGCACGCTCGCGACCACGCTGAATGCGCACGTGCAGTCGCACGTCGTGGCCAAGAACGTGCACAAGTTCGACACGGCGCTCGATGCCGCGCTGTTCGACTTCAACATCCCGCGTTCCGTCTACACGCAGCTGCTGTCGGACGTGCACGCGAACCTGCCGACGCTGCACCGCTACCTGCGCCTGCGCCAGAAGATCATGGGCCTGCCGCAGCTGGGCTACGAGGACCTCTACGCGCCGATCGTGCCGAGCGTCGCGCTGCAGTACACGCCCGAGCAGGCCATGGCCCTCACGCTCGAGGCCTGTGCACCGCTCGGCCCGACCTACGTGGACACGCTGCGCCGCGGGTTCACCGAACACTGGGTGGACTTCCTGCCCAACACCGGCAAGAGTCCCGGCGCGTACAGCAACACGGTGTACGGCGTGCACCCGTACCAGTTGCTCAATTTCAACGGCGCCTGGGACGACGTCTCGACGCTGGCGCACGAGTCCGGCCACTCGATGCATTCGTACCTCGCGTCGTCGAACCAGCCCTATGCCACGGCGGGTTACTCGACCTTCGTGGCCGAGGTCGCCTCGACGCTGAACGAGAACCTGCTGCTGCACCACATGCTCGACCAGACGCGCGACCCGCGCACGCGCCTGTTCCTGCTCTCGAGCTACCTCGACAACATGCGCACGACGCTCTTCCGCCAGGTGCTGTTCGCCGAGTTCGAGCTGAAGATGCACGAGGCCGTGGAGCGCGGCGAGCCGCTCACGGCGGACTGGCTGAACCAGCAGTACCTCGGCCTGCTGCGCCAGTACTACGGCCACGACCAGGGCGTGGTGAAGGTCGACGACGCCTACGGGGCGGAATGGGCCTACATCCCGCATTTCTACCGCAACTTCTACGTCTACCAGTACGCGACCAGCATGATCGGCGGCATGTCGCTGGCCGACGGCATCATCGGCAAGGCGGCGGTGAGGTCGGGCAAGGCGACGAAGAACCGCGACGCCTACCTGCACATGCTGTCGTCGGGTTCGGCCAAGTACCCGATCGAGCTGCTCAAGGATGCCGGGGTCGACATGACGACGTCGGCGCCCTTCAACGCCGCGATCCGCGAGATGAACACGATCATGGACGAGATGGAACGCATCTACGCGCAGGGCGCCATCAAGTGAGCAGCCGCAAGCGCGCACCGCGCTACGCGGGCCTGACGCAGCTCGGTGCACCGGCCGCAATCCCGGCCTCGCCGGACGCGGCGGTGCTCGAGCGCGTGCCGAATCCGCACCCGCGCAAGGTGTACCTCGCGCGGTTCACCGCGCCGGAATTCACTTCGCTCTGCCCGATCACGGGACAGCCGGACTTCGCGCACCTCGTGATCGATTACGTGCCGCGCCAGTGGCTGGTGGAGAGCAAGTCGCTGAAGCTGTACCTCACGAGCTTCCGCAATCACGGCGCCTTCCACGAGGACTGCACCCTCGCGATCGCCGACCGGCTCGTCGCGCTGCTCGCGCCGCGCTGGCTGCGCATCGGCGGCTACTGGTACCCGCGGGGCGGCATGCCGATCGACGTGTTCTGGCAGACGGGCAAGCCGCCGTCGGGACTGTGGATCCCGGACCCGGGCGTCGCGCCCTATCGCGGCCGCGGTTGAGTCGAGACATCGGGAGCACAGAATGCGCTGGAATCGCTGGCGGCCCCGTGCCGCGGCCTGCGTCGCGGGCATCGTCGTCCTCGCCACCGTGAATGCGCGAGCTGCGGCCGAGGGCGCGGCGTCCGTCGCGATCACACCCGAGCCCAGTGCTGCGAAGGTCGCGGCGGTCGCCGCCGTGGACAAGCATGCGCGGGACCTCGAGGGACTCTCGGACCGTATCTGGGCGTACGCCGAGACGGCGCTGCGTGAGCATCGCTCCGCGGCGGCGCTGGCCGATTACGCGGCCCAGCAGGGGTTCAGGGTCAGCCGCGGCGTCGCCGGACTGCCCACGGCCTTCGTCGCCGAGTACGGTTCGGGTCGGCCGATCATCGGCATCATGGGCGAGTACGACGCATTGCCGGGAATTTCGCAGCAGGCCGTGCCCGAGAAAGTCGCGCTGGTCGAGGGTGCCGCGGGCCACGGTTGCGGCCACAACCTCTTTGGCGCCGGCAGCCTCGGGGCGGCCATCGCGATCAAGGAGCAGATCGCCGCCGGACGTCTCAAGGGCACGGTGCGTTTCTACGGCACGCCGGCCGAGGAAGACGTGGGCGGCAAGATCTACATGGCCCGCGCGGGCCTCTTCGACGACCTCGATGCCGTGCTCGCCTGGCATCCGGGTGACCAGACGGAAGCCGATACGAATTCCGGGCAGGCGATGGTCGATGTGGCCGTCGAATTCCACGGCAAGGCGGCGCACGCGGCCGGCGACCCGTGGAACGGTCGCAGCGCGGTCGATGCGGCCGAGCTGTTCGACTACGGCGTCAACATGATGCGCGAGCACATCAAGCCGACCTCGCGCATCCACTACGTCATCACCAACGGCGGCGACGTGCCGAACGTCGTGCCCGAGTACGCCCGCGTGTGGCTGTGGGCGCGGGACTGGAAGCGCTCCGAGGTCGATGCGCTGCTCGCGCGCATCCGCAAGATTGCGGACGGCGCGGCGACGATGACGGAGACGACCTCCGAGCTGAAGGTGCAGGGCGGGTCGTGGGAGGTGCTGGTCAATGCGCCCGGCGAGCAGCTGCTGCAGCAGAACCTGCTGTGGCTCGGCCCGGCGGCCTACACCGAGCAGGAGCAGGACTTCGCCCGGCGCATCCAGCGTGCCACCGGCGTGCCGGAGAAGGGCATGTATGCCGGCGTGCTGCCGCTCGAGGGACAGCCGGACGAGGGCGGTTCGACCGACGTCGGCGACATCAGCTGGATCGCGCCGACGCTGCACGTCACGGTGGCCACGGCGCCCGAGGGCGTGCCCTGGCACGCCTGGCCGGTGGTGGCGACGGGCGGCATGTCGATCGGCCACAAGGGCATGGTGCGCGCCGCCAAGGTGCTGGCGGCCACGATGGTGGACCTCTACGAGCGCCCGGACGCGCTGGCCGCCGTGCAGGCCGATTTCAAGGCGAAAAAGGGCGACGTGCAGTACCGGTCCTACGTGCCGGACGGCCCGCCGCCGCTGCCGAAGGACTGACGGGTTTCGCGCCCGGCTGATATCATCGCAGCCCTCCATGGTGGCTCGCGTCGGATCCCTCGCGACGGCCAGCCGTAAACCCCGCCAGGCCCGGAAGGGAGCAACGGTAGCGGCCACGCCGGGTGCCGGGGGTATTCTGGCGCGGGCCGCCTCCATCCCGTCCGCCCGGAGTGTCGCCGACCGCGCATGAGCTACCTCGTCCTCGCCCGCAAGTGGCGTCCGCGCACGTTCGAGGAACTCGTCGGGCAGGAGCACGTCCGGCGCGCGCTCACCAACGCCCTCGACTCCGGCCGCATTCACCACGCCTTCCTGTTCACCGGGACGCGTGGCGTGGGCAAGACGACCATCGCGCGCATCTTCGCCAAGTCGCTCAACTGCGAGCGGGGCGTGGGTTCGAAGCCCTGTGGCCAGTGCGGCACCTGCCAGGACATCGACGCCGGGCGGTTCGTGGACCTGCTCGAGGTCGACGCCGCGTCGCGCACCAAGGTCGACGACACGCGCGACCTGCTCGACAACGTGCAATACGCGCCGGCTCGCGGACGCTACAAGGTCTACCTGATCGACGAAGTGCACATGCTCTCGACGCACTCCTTCAACGCGCTGTTGAAGACGCTCGAGGAGCCGCCGCCGCACGTGAAGTTCCTGCTCGCGACCACCGATCCGCAGAAGCTGCCGGTCACGGTGCTGTCGCGCTGCCTGCAGTTCCACCTGCGCCGCCTGCCGCTGCAGTTGATCCAGGACCGCATGACGCAGATCGCGCAGGCCGAGAAAGTCGAGTTCGAGCCCGCGGCGCTGCGCGCGGTCGCGCGCGCGGCGGAAGGCAGCATGCGCGACGCGCTCTCGCTGCTCGACCAGGTGCTCGCCTTCGGCGGCGGCCGGGCCGTCGAGTCCGAGGTGCGCGCGCTGCTCGGCACGCTCGATCGCCGCCACGTCGAAGCCATCCTGACGGCGATCGCGGCGAAGGACGGCTCGGCGCTGATGCAGGCCGTGGCGCACCTCGACGAACGCGCACCCGATTACCACCAGGCCCTCGGCGAACTCTCGGCCGCCATCCAGCGCATGGCGCTGCTGCAGGCGTTGCCCGACCTGCCGCCGGGCGAGAACGAGGAAGAGGATGCGGCGCTGGCGGCGCTGGCGCCGCAGTTCGCGCCGGAAGACCTGCAACTGCTGTACCAGATCGCGATCAATGCGCGGCGCGACCTCGACTACGCGCCCGATGCGCGGGCCGGCTTCGAGATGGCGTTGCTGCGCATGCTGGCGTTCCAGCCGGCGGCGAGCGGTGGGGGCACGCCGCCCGCGCCGGCACCTGCACCGAGGCCGGGTCCGAGTCGCGGTGCCGCGCAGGCCCGCGCCACGGCCGCTCCGACGAGCGCTCCGGCGTCCGGACCGTCCTCTGCGACTTCGGCCGCGGTGGCCCTCCGCCCGGTCGCAGCGGCAGCGCCCGCGGCCGACGAATGGTCGGCGATGATCGACGCGATGGGCCTGCAGGGGCCCACGCGCCAGCTGGCGGCGCATTGCGTGTGGGTGGGTCGCACGGGCGACCTCGTCAGGCTGCGCATCGACACCGAGAACACGCACTTCCGCCGCAAGCAGATGGAAGACAAGCTGGTCGCGGCCCTGTCGCAGCACTTCGGCCAGCCGGTGCGACTCGAGATCATCGAAGGCGAGGGCAGCATCGCCACGCCGGCGCGCAATCAGGCAATCGCGGCGGAAGACCGCCAGCGTGCCGCGGAGCAGGCGATCGAGAGCGATCCGGCCGTGCGCGCCATGCGGGAAACCTTCGGGGCCACGGTCAAGCCGGGCTCCGTGAAACCTCTGAACTGATCCTCGAATGCGGGAGAGCGGACGATGATGAAGGGTGGCATCGGCAACATGATGAAGCAGGCGCAGCAGCTGCAGACGCGCATGCAGCAGGCGCAGGCCGAGATCGCGGCCATGGAAGTCGTCGGCGAGTCGGGCGGCGGCATGGTCAAGGTGACCATGACGGGCAAGCACGAGGCGAAGCGCGTGCAGATCGACCCGTCGGTGCCGCTCGACGACCGCGAGATGATCGAGGACCTCGTCGCCGCCGCGATCAACGACGCCGCGCAGAAGGTCGAGGCCGCCACGCAGCAGCGCATGTCGAGCGTGATGGGCGGCATCAACCTGCCGCCGGGCATGAAGCTGCCGTTCTGAGCCGATGCTGTATCCGCCGTCGCTCAGCCGGCTTATCGAGGCCCTGCGCTGCCTGCCCGGTGTCGGGCCGAAGTCGGCGCAGCGCATGGCGTTCCACCTGCTCGAGCGCGACCCGCAGGGCGCGTGCGAGATCTCGGCGTCCCTCACCTCGGCGGTCGAGAAACTCGGTCACTGCCAGCGCTGCCGCATGTTCGCCGAGGGCGAGCTGTGCCCGGTGTGCGCCTCGCCGAGCCGCGACCGCGCGTTGCTGTGTGTCGTCGAGTCGCCGGCGGACGTCGTCGCCATCGAGCAGTCCGGCGGCTATCGCGGCTGCTATTTCGTGCTGATGGGACACCTCTCGCCGCTCGACGGCGTGGGGCCGAAGGAGATCGGCATCGAGGCCTTCGAGAAGCTGCTCGGCGAAGGCGAGGTGCGCGAGGTGATCCTCGCGACCAACCCGACCGTCGAGGGCGAGGCGACGGCGCACTTCCTCGCCGACGTGGCGTTGCGGCGCGAGCTGAAGGCCTCGCGGATCGCGCACGGCGTACCCGTGGGGGGCGAACTGGAATACGTCGACGGCGGGACGCTGGCGCATGCGCTCGCCGGGCGTACGCCTGCACTTTGAGTCCCGCGACGACTGAACCTTCGGCGACTGCCAGGGGTCCATGGTGGGGCGATCGGACAATCGAGCGGGAGCAGCGATGAAGCATCACGAGCGGGCAGGCATCCGGAATCTGGGCATCGTGCTGGCAGGCACGCTGCTCGCGGTCGCCTCGTTGGCCGCAGCGGACGGCGCGCCGCAAAGCGCCTTCGGCGCCGCCTTCGACCAGTGGAACCGCGGCGACCACAAGGGCGCGCTCAAGGCGATGCAGCCGCTCGCGGAGGCGGGCGACGCGCGCGCCCAGGTGCTGGTCGGCTACGCGCTCATCGACGGCAAGGACGTGCCGCGCGACGTGCCCCGCGGCTTTGCGTGGCTCAAGGTCGCGTCGTCCGCCGATGTGTACGGGTATGCGTCGGCGGCAGGCATGGCGGTTCGTCCGCAGGTGACGACGCTCGCCGCCCAGTTGCAGGGCGCGGATCTGATCGCGGCCGACCGCATTTCCGGCCCGATCATCGAGGCCCACAACCGCGACTATGGCGAGCGACTGAAGGCCGCCGCGATGGTGCTGACCGGCCGCTCGGCCGACGCGGGGACTCCGACGGTTCCCGGCTGCGCGCTCGATCGTTCGATCAGCGGCTGCGACGAGGCGCGCAAGGTCCCGGACTGGTCGCACTCCTGCACGGGCGACATCTTCTCGCCCGACCTGCCGGCCTCGACCGATGGTCCCGATGCGCGGCTGGTGCAGCCCGTCTTTCCGGAGATGAAGCCGGTGTGGGAGGGCGTGGTGATCACCCTCGTGCACGTCGACACCAGCGGCTATGCGTGCCAGGTGGCGCTGCTCAAGGGCAGCGGCATCAAGGACGTCGACCAGGCCGTGCTCAACGCCGTGCGCACCTGGCACTTCCAGCCCGGCACCAAGAGCGGCACGGCGGTCGAGAGCCTCGCGGAAGCCCGGCTCGAGAACATCCTGCCGCTGGCGGCGCCCGCGGCGAAAAAGCCGTAAACGGACTGGCCGGGCTCAGTACTGCCCGGCCGCCGCCTCGTCCATCTGTTCCTTGCCGCCGCCGCAGGCCGAGGCGGCGAGGGCGGCGATGTTCTCCTCGCCCTTGCGTCGCTTCATGGCGATCTTCGGCCCGTGCATCGTCACCCAGGCCTCGTCCGCCGCGGCGATCTCCTCCGGATCCGGGCGCGACACCTGGCGCTTCGCATCGAAGCCGAAGTTGACCGTGTTGCGCGTCTGCGGACCCCAGTAGCCGACCCGACCGAGGTCGTAGAACTTGCGCTGGAAGCCGCTCTTCACGAACGCCTTCAGGCAGCCGAGCATGTACTTTCTCCGCTCCTTGTCCCGGATCCACGGGTACTCGAAGAACGACTTGCGGAAGTAGAACCGCCGGTAGTTGTGCATCACGCGGTCGAGCAGTTCGCCGCGGTCCATCGCGTCCGGCTTCATGATGGGCGTGACGAAGTTGTACTTCTCGAAGTCGAAGACCTCGACCTTGTCGCCCAGCTCCTGGAACAGGTCGCTGAACGGCCACGGCGTGTACATCGCCCAGTTGGCCATGTCGGGCTTCCAGTCCATCGCCATGCGGTAGGTTTCCTCCAGTGTCTCGGCGGTCTCGTTCTCGAGGCCGACGATGAACTGCGCCTCGGCGACGATGCCGTTCTCGCGCAGCAGCTGGATTGCCTTCTTGTTCTGCGCGATCGTGGTTTCCTTGTTGAAGCGGTCGAGCTTGAGCTGCGCCGCCGCCTCGGTGCCGAGCGAGACGTGGATCAGCCCCGCCTTGCGGAACATCGGCAGCAGGGACTCGTCGCGCAGGATGTCCGTCACGCGCGTGTTGATGCCCCAGAGCACCGGCAGGTTGCGCGCGATGAGTTCCTCGCAGAACGCGATGAACTTCTTGCGGTGGATGGTCGGTTCCTCGTCCGCGAGGATGAAGAAGCCGACGCCGTGGTCGCGCACGAGCGTCTCGATCTCGTCGACGACCGCCTTGGGGTCGCGCACGCGGTAATCGCGCCAGAACTTCCACTGCGAGCAGAAGCTGCAGGTGAACGGGCAGCCGCGCGCGAAGTTCGGGATCGCCACGCGCCGGTTCATCGGCACGTAGACGTACTCGTCCCATTCGAGGATCGACCAGTCGGGCTTGACCTTGTCGAGGTCCTTGATGGGCGGCTCGGCGGCGGTGGCGATCACCTTACCGTCGACGGCGTAGGCGATGCCGCGGACCTTCGAGCGTTCCTCTTCCCAGTGGCCCTGGTCCACGGCGGCGACGAGGTTCAGGAACACCTGCTCGCCCTCGCCGCGTACGACGGCGTCGATCCAGGGTGCTTCCTTGAGCACGTGCGGATACATGAACGTGCCGTGGATGCCGCCGAGCACCGTGACGATCTTCGGGTCGACTTCCTTGGCGATCTCGAGCAGCCGCTCCGCCTTGTAGATGGCGGGGGTGATCGCGGTGCAGCCGACGATGTCCGGCCGCAGGTCGATGATCTTCTGGCGGACCTGCTCGTCGTCGAGGTGGTGGGTCATGGCGTCCACGAAATGGACGTCCGTGTACCCGGCGGCCTTCAGGTAGCCGACGATGTAGGCGACCCAGGCCGGGGGCCAGTTGCCCGCGATCTCGGCGCCGCCCGAGTGGTAATTGGGATGGAGCAGCAGGATACGCATGGCAGTCCCCCGACAGGTTGGAGGCCCACGCTAGCCCGGTCCGGGTCCGGCAGGCCTTGATCTATGTCAAGTGTGCCTGACGGTCCATATGTAATGTCAAATTGTCAGTTGGGTTTGGCGGCCAGGAACAGCCAGGTCTCGACCACCGTGTCCGGGTTCAGGGACATGCTCTCGATGCCCTGGTCGAGCAGCCAGCGGGCGAGGTCCGGGTGGTCCGAGGGGCCCTGGCCGCAGATGCCGATGTACTTGCCGGCCTTGCGGCAGGCCTGGATCGCCATGGCCAGCATGGCCTTGACCGCGTCGTCGCGCTCGTCGAACAGGCGCGCGATCACCGCGGAGTCGCGGTCGAGCCCGAGGGTCAGCTGGGTCATGTCGTTCGAGCCGATCGACATGCCGTCGAAGAACTGCAGGTAGCGGTCCGCGAGCACGGCGTTGGTCGGCAGTTCGCACATCATGATGACCTTGAGCCCGTCCTCGCCGCGCTTGAGGCCGTTGGCGGCCATCAGTTCGACGACCTGCTCGGCCTCCCGCAGCGTGCGCACGAACGGCACCATGGCCCAGACGTTCTTGAGGCCCATCTCGCCGCGCACGCGCTTCAGCGCGCGGCACTCGAGCTCGAAGCAGGGGCGGAAGGACTCGTCGACGTAACGGCTGGCGCCCCGGAACCCGATCATCGGATTCTCCTCGACGGGCTCGTATTGCCGTCCGCCGATCAGGTTGGCGTACTCGTTCGACTTGAAGTCGGAGAGCCGCACGATCACCGGCTCGGGCGCGAAGGCGGCCGCGATGGTGCCGATGCCCTCGCACAGCTTTTCGACGTAGAACTCGACCGGGTCGGAATATCCGGCCATCTGGCGCCGGATGGTGTCCTTGAGGTCGGCGTCGAGGCCGTCGAAGCCGAGGAGGGCCTTCGGGTGCACGCCGATCATGCGGTTGATGATGAACTCGAGGCGGGCCAGTCCGACGCCCCGGTTCGGGATCGCCGCGAAGTCGAAGGCCCGGTCGGGATTGCCCACGTTCATCATGATCTTGACGGGGATCGACGGCAGCGAATCGAGCTCGATCTGCGAGTGCGAGAACTCGAGCTGGCCGTCGTAGATGAAGCCGGTGTCGCCTTCCGCGCAGGACACGGTGACCGGCTGTCCTTCCTTGATCTGGCTGGTGGCGTTGCCGCAGCCGACCACCGCGGGGATGCCGAGCTCGCGCGCGATGATCGCCGCGTGGCACGTGCGCCCGCCCCGGTTGGTGACGATCGCCGAGGCGCGCTTCATCACCGGTTCCCAGTCCGGGTCGGTCATGTCGGCGACCAGCACGTCGCCGGTCTCGACGCGTGCCATCTCGCGGATGTCGCGGATGATGCGTGCCGGCCCCGCGCCGATGCGCTGGCCGATGCTGCGCCCGGTTGCGAGCACCTTGCCGCGCGACTTGAGCGTGTAGCGCTGCACCGTGCGGCCGGCGCGGCTCTGCACGGTTTCCGGCCGGGCCTGCAGGATGTAGATCTTGCCGGTCTCGCCGTCCTTGCCCCACTCGATGTCCATCGGACAGCCGTAGTGATCCTCGATGATCAGCGCCTGGCGCGACAGCTCGAGGATGTCCGCGTCGTCGAGGCAGAAGCGCATGCGGTCGGCTTCCGGCACGTCGACCGTCACGACGCGACGGCCTTCGTCGTTCGGCGCCGAGTAGATCATCTTGATGGCCTTCGCGCCGAGCGTGCGACGCAGGATCGGCTGGTGCCCCGCGCGCAGTCCCTTCTTGTAGACGTAGAACTCGTCGGGATTGACCGCGCCCTGCACGACGGTCTCGCCGAGGCCGTAGGACGCGGTGATGAACACCACGTCGCGGAAGCCGGAATCGGTGTCGAGCGTGAACATCACGCCGCTCGCGCCGACGTCGCTGCGCACCATGTACTGGATGCCGGCGGACAGCGCGACCTGCGAGTGGTCGAAGCCCTGGTGCACGCGATAGGAGATCGCGCGATCGTTGAACAGCGAGGCGAAAACCTCGTGCACCGCCGCGACGACGGCGGCGCCGCCGCGCACGTTGAGCAGCGTCTCCTGCTGGCCGGCGAACGAGGCCTCGGGCAAGTCCTCGGCGGTGGCCGAAGAACGCACGGCCACGGCGACGTCGGCGCGGCCCTCGCACATGCGCCGATAGCCCTGCTCGATCTCCTGCTGCAGGCGCGGCGGGAAGGGCGTCGAGAGGATCCACTCGCGGATGCGCGCGCCCGTCTGGGCGAGCTTCGCGACGTCGTCCACGTCGAGGCCGGCGAGTTCGGCGCGGATGCGCTCGGCGAGGCCGTCGTGCGCGAGGAAGTCGCGATAGGCGTCGGACGTGGTCGCGAAACCGTCCGGCACCGTCACCCCGAGCTGTGCGAGGTTCGAGATCATCTCGCCGAGCGAGGAATTCTTGCCGCCGACCGAGGCCACGTCGTGCCGGCCGAGCTTCGCGAAAGGCAGGGTGTACGCGCGCACGGGCTTTCCTCTTGCTAGGTCAACGCGGGTAATGAAAGACTGCGCGCCGTGAACGCGAGCCGGAGACCGCTGAGGCGATGAATCGCAGAACGGTATTTTTCGTGTCGGACCAGACGGGCGTGACCGCCGAGACGATGGGGCACAGTCTGCTCACGCAATTCGAGGGCCTGCAATTCCGACAGGTGACTCTGCCATTTATCGCCAGCGTTGACAAGGCAGAGGAAGCCGTCAGGAAGATCAACGCGACGGGTGCGGAGGATGGCCTGCGACCGATCGTGTTCAGCACGCTCGTGAAGGGCGAGCTGCGCGCGATCGTCAAGCGCAGCAACGGACTTTTCCTCGATTTCTTCGACGCATTCATCGGTCCGCTCGAGGGCGAACTGCTGGTCAAGTCGACGGAGCGCGCCGGGCGCGCGCACGGCATCGCCGACCAGATGGTCTACAGCACGCGCATCGAGGCGACCAATTTCGCGCTCGCGGCCGACGACGGCTCGGTGTCGACGGATTATGCCCGTGCCGACGTGATCCTCGTCGGCGTGTCGCGCTCCGGCAAGACGCCCACCTGCGTCTACATGGCCATGCAGTACGGCGTGTTCGCGGCGAACTATCCCTTCACCGAGGACGACTTCGAGAGCAAGCAGTTGCCCGTCGCGCTGCGGCCCCACACGGCCAAGCTGTTCGGGCTGACGATCGCTCCGCAGCGGCTGCAGCAGATCCGCAACGAGCGCCGCCCGGGCAGTCGCTACTCGTCCATCGCGCAGTGCGAGTTCGAGGTGCGCAGCGCCGAGAACCTGCTGGCCCGCCACGGCGTTCCGACCATCGACACCACCGAGACCTCGGTCGAGGAGATCGCCAGCCGCATCATCGACCGCAAGGGCATCGAGCGCCGCCTGCGGCCCTAGGCTGTGGTCCGCGTCACGGTTGGCAAAAAGTGCTGTGTTATAGTCCCGCCATGATCGCGGACACCCAGTGCGTCACGTCGTGGCGGGCGAGGCCCGTGAGCTTCGTCAGCCTGATGACGCTCTACGAGAGCAACTACATCCGCCTGCGCGCGCTGGTGGGCGACGTGCGCGCGCTCGAAGGGGCGTCGGTGTCCCGCGTCGCGGGCGACTGCGACCTGCACCTCGAGGTCCTCGAGCACAGCCCGTACACCTCCATCCTGCGGCTCACCTACTGGTTCGACGCGCCGGAGGGCGCCGTCGCCGATCCCGATCTCGAACTTCGCGTCTACCATGACGCGCGGCTGGCCGAGGCCACGCGCTGCGGCCGCTGGGTGCGCCATCCCGGCCTCGAGGCGATCCGCTCCGGCATCGGCGCCGCGCTCGGCGACCGCTGGCTGCGCAACATGCTGCTGAACAAGTGGCTCGACTACACGACGGAGCGCGGCCATCGTTTCGTCGCCGCGCAGGCGTGCGCCGTCACGCACGGCTCCCATGCCTGACAACCTGCGTCGGCTCGCGGACCGGCTGGCCGGTCGCAGCCCGTCGGTCGAGGACGAGCGCCTGGTCGAACTGTTCCGCAATCGCGCGGAACTGAAGAAGGAACTCCACGCGATCGACGACGAGCGGCACCGGCTGCTCGATCGCCTCAAGCTGCAGGAAGGCGCGACCCTGCGCGTACAGGAGCAGATCGATTCCCTGGAGCAGTACCTCGGCCGGCCCGAAGAAGGGTTCAAGTGCCTCGTGTACTACCAGCTGCGCGCCGTGTGGCGCGCGGCGGCACGACGCCTGGACCACTTCGGCACCGAGCTCTCGCGCCAGCAGAAGGACCGGGAGCGCAAGGCGCAGGTGGCGGATTTCGAGCGCGACAAGCGCGTGCGCAGTTCCGAGGTCGAACGCGAGCTGCTCGAAGCCCGCGTGCTCGCGGACCAGTTGCAGGCCGAGCAGAAGCTCGCGCAGCAGCGCTTCGCCGACCTCACCGGGTTCTGGAATTACTTCCGCCGTCGCACGCTCGGTGACGAGATCCTGTCGCGCACGCTGCGCGTCGAGGCGGCGATGACGCAGGTGACCGACCTGTCCGATCGCGTGCACGAGATCGAGTCGGAAGCGCCGCCGGCCTTCGAGGGGCTCAGCGTGGACGGTCGTCGCGCCGTCAACCTCGCGGTGATCGCCTATGCCGAATGGCTGTGCGAGCGGCTCGCGCCGAACGGCATCGCCGCGCTGGCGCGCGAGACGACGCTGCGGCGGGTCTTCGAGTCGTCCTACGGCGGTCGCGAGGAGTGCCTCGCACTGATGCAACTCGCGAGTCGCGCCATCACGGACCTGGACCAGGTGCAGGACGACCTGGCCGACATCAAGGCGCGCACGGACCGCATGCGCCGCACGGCCGTGTTCCGCACGCCGACCGACGTGATCCCCCAGCAGGAGAGCATCGTGCCGACGGACGCTCCCAAGCGGGCCCAGCCGCTGCCGAACGTGCTGGCCGAGGAATACTGGGACGTCTACAAGGCGCTGCTGCGCTGAGGGTCAGGCCTCCGGGGCCACCGCTCCGGTGTCGACGCCCGCCCGGGACTCGCGAGAAAACACGCGCTGTCGCCAGAGGTTCAGGTCGTCGAACCAGACGTAGAACATCGGCACGATCAGCAGCGACACCACGGCCGAGAACGCCAGCCCGCCCATGACGGCGCGCGCGAGCGGATAGTACGCAGGGCCTTCGCCGCCACCGCCGAGCTGGGCGTCGCCGAGCGCGAGCGGCAGCATGCCGAGCAACGTGGTCAGCGTGGTCATCATGATCGGTCGCAGCCGGTCGCGACCGGCCTGCAGGATCGCCTCGCGCCGGGGCAGCCCCGCCTCCCTGAGGTCGATGACGTGGGCGATCAGCACGATGCCGATGTTCACCACCACGCCGATCAGTACCATGAAGCCGATCATCGCCATGAAGGTAATGGTCGTGCCGGTCAGCGCCAGGAACCAGATCGAACCGACGATCGCGAACAGGATCGAGGTGATGATCGAGAGCGGGTAGAGCGTCGACTCGAACAGTGACGCCATGACGAGAAAGATCATCACCACCGCGAGCAGGAGGTTCTGCACCATGATCTTGACCGCCTCGTCGTTCTCGTCGAGGCCTCGCCCGAACTTCCAGGAATAGCCGGGCGGGAGCGGGTATTCGTTCATGATCGGCTCGACGCGCTTGCGCGCCTCGTCCATGGTCGTGCCCTTCGCCAGGTTCGCATTGATCAGGACCGACGTGAGCCGGTTGATGCGCTTGATCTCGCGGTCGCTCGGCTGCACAGTGAAATCGGCGACGGCGCCGAGTTCGGTGCGCGATCCGTCCGGCAGCATGACCGGCACCTTGGCGAGATCGTCCACCGACTGCCGGTCCGACTCGCGGAAGGCGAGGCGCATGGTCAGCTCGCGATCGGACGTGCGCAGCTCGGGCAGCTTGTCACCTCGCATCGCGCCGGCGACCGTCATGGCGATTTGCTGCGTCGTCAATCCGAGCTGGGCCGCGCGATCGCGGTTGACGATGACCTGAACCTCCTGCTCGCCGGTGCCCGCTTCGGAGCGCACAGCCTCGAGTCCCGGCACGGAGGACAGCCGGTGGGCCACCTCCTTCGAGAGCTCCGCGAGCTGCTCGGTGGACTCGCCGGAGAGCTGGATGCCGAAGGAGGTGGCGCCGGCTGCGCTGTCGTCCCACTGGAAGGACGGCTTGCCGATGATGATCTCCGGCATGTCCTTCATGACGCGTTCCATGACCTCGGCCGCCGGGACGCGAGCCTCCTCCTTCGGCTTGAGGTAGAGGCGCGTGTACGCGTGGTCGTTCATGTAGAACGAGTAGTACTTGTCGACGTCGAAGCGTTCCTTGTTGGCCTCGATGTACGCCTCGACGCGGTTGACCGCCTGTTCGACCCGCTCGAGCGGGTAGGTGCCCTCGATGTGGTAGGCGAGGCCGATGGTGCGGCTGGCTTCCTGCGGGAACGGATCGACTTTCGCGAGATGGAAGACGAACAGCGGCACGGGCGAGACGACGATCAGCAGCGTGATCAGGCCCATGGTCTTGCGATGGGAGAGTGCCCAGTCGAGCGAGCGCACGTAGCGAGCCTGCAGCCGCCCGAACCACGATCCGGCGGCCACCTCGGGCGGCGGCGGCATGCGCGCCGCCATCATCGGGATCAGCGTCTGCGCGACGATCAGCGAGGCGACCATCGCGATCACGATCGGCACCGCGACGTGCACCAGGAAGATCGACATCTGGTTCTTCTCGCCGAACACCAGCGGCAGGAACACGATGACCGTCGAGAACGTGCCGGCGAGCGTGGCGACGCCGACTTCCTTCACGCCCGCGAGCGTCGCCTCGAACGGGCGGCCCGGCATCATCTGGCGGTGCCGGAAGATGCTCTCGGTGATCACCACCGAGTTGTCCACCAGCATGCCGATGGCGAGCAGCATGCCCATCATCGTCAGGATGTTGAGCGTGAAGCCGAGGAAGTACATCGCGGCGAGCGTGACCAGCAGCGAGGCCGGGACGGCGAGGCTGACGATCAGCGTGGTCGGGAAGTGGCGCAGGAAGAACAGCAGCATGAAGAAGCTGAGCACGGCGCCGATGATCCCGGCGTTGCGCAGCTCGGTGAGCGACTGGCGGATGCTGTCCGCCTCGTTGCCGACCACGAGGATCTTCACGCCTTGCAGCTGCGGGACCTTGCGCGCCTCGTCGACCGCCGCGATCACGCGGTCCGCCACCTCGACCACGTTCGCCTGGGTCGACTTGTAGACGTCGATGCCGACCGCCTTCTTGCCGTCCATGTGGCGGCCCACGTCCAGTTCGGGCGACTCGAGCGAGACCTGGGCGATGTCGCCCACGCGGACGCCCGGCATCACGAGCATCGAGCGCACTTCATCCAGCGTGTTGAGCTCGCCGATCGGGCGGACCGTGAAGCGCGAGCCGTTCTCGGTGATCTCCCCGGCGCTGACCGAGAAGTTGCCGCGCTCGAGCAGGGTGCGCAGCTGCTGCACGTCGACGCCGTATGCGGCGAGGCGGTTCGGATCCACGAGGATGCGCACTTCGCGCGGTTGCACGCCCTGCAGTTCGACGCGGGCCACGCCCTCGAGGCGCTCGATCGGTCGCTGCAGGTACTTCTCCAGCATCTCGTACTGGTCGGTCAGGTCGCGGTCCGACGCGATGCGGATCACGACCGCGGCCTGGTCCGAGGGCCGGAAGGCCTGGATCAGCATGCGGTCCGCGCCGGCCGGCAGCTGCGGCCGGATCGAGTCGAGCTTGGTGCGCACGTCGAAGGAGGCCGCGTCGACGTCGCGGTCCCAGTTGAACCCGATCTGGATCTGCGCCTGGTCGGACGAGGCCGTCGCCTCGATCTGCTCGATGCCCGAGAGCGTCGAGAGGGCTTCCTCGACCGGCTTGATGATCTCGCGCTCGATCTCCTCCGGCGTCGAGCCGGGGTAGGGAATGACCACGTTCATGCCGGGGAACGTGATGTCCGGCATGGCCTCGAGGCGCAGCAGGTGCGCCGAGATCGCGCCGATGGCGAGCAGCGCCAGCGCGATCATCACCGTGGTGACCGGACGGCGCAGGGCGAGTTCGGTGTGGCGCATCGCGTGGCCCTCAGTGGGTGGCGGTGGCGGGCTCGGCGGTCGGGGCGGTGGCGGGCGTCGCGTAGCGCTTGCGGTCCATCACGGAGTACACCACCGGGATGACCAGCAACGTCAGGAACGTGGTCAGCAGCACGCCGCCGATCACGGTGATCGCCATCGGCGCGCGCACCTCGGCGCCTTCGCCGAGGCCGAGGGCCATCGGCAGCAGGCCGAGGATCGTCGTCAGCTTGGTGATCAGGATCGGCCGCAGGCGCAGCTTGCCGGCCTCGACGATCGCCTCGTGCTTCGGCAGGCCGCGCTCGCGCGCCTGGTTGACCGCCTCGATCAGCACGATCGACTGGTTCACCACGATGCCGGCCAGCATGATGATGCCGATGTAGGCCACGACGTTAACCGTGGTGCCGGTCAGCCACAGGGCCCAGACCGCGCCGACCACCGCGAGCGGAATGGTCAGCAGGATCACGAACGGGTGGAT
>JBGAHO010000039.1:0-39793 GCA_044226195.1 Steroidobacteraceae bacterium | reverse complement strand
CGACCAGGGCCAGGCGGGCGAGGGGGGACGTCTGGGGCATGGGGGATTCCGGGGGTGGGGGAACGGGCGGGAGTGTCCCGCAGTGCGGGTCGGCCGGCCAGTCCCGGTCGCCGCGAAATCGTCGGTCTTTTTTACATATCATACGGCCGGCCCGGCCGACCATCGGCTAAGCAATTGAATGCCCTAAGAACCTGCGCTCTGGCAGGAAACTTGCAAAGAATCATTTCCACTGCGATTGCCGGGCACGGTCCCGGGGGACACCGAGCGATCCACCATGGTTCGAGCCGCACAACTGATCGCGCTGCTGCTCGGACCGTCCGTCCTGGCCTACTGGACGGGGCATGCCGCGGCCGCCCATTACCTTGCGCTCGGCACGGTACTCGGCTTCAACCTGTGCGTGCTGGCGCGGCCGATTGCGCCATTCTTTGCGCTCGTGCCCGCGGTCTACGCGGCCGCGGCCGTGACGGCGCAGGTTTCCGACGGCGTGGCGGCGCTCATCATCGCGGTTGCGGCGGCGGTCGGGGCGGCGAGTTCGATCGGATCGCACCGCGGACTGCTGGCGGTGCTGGCGGCGTCGCTGATCGGCTCCTTCGAGCCCGCCAGCGGCCTCGAGGTGATCGACCGTGCGCTGGCGATGCTGGCCGGTGGAGCGTACGCCTACGTCCTCTCCGTGACCGTCGCGCGTCCCATCGACATCTCCGTGCGCGCCGTCGGCTCGCAGACGGCGCTCAGCTACGCCATGGTGCTCGCCGTGCTGACGCTCGTGGCGTGGTTCGGCGCGCGCGTCGCGGGTTTTCCGCACGGCTGGTGGCTGCCCCTCGCGGTCGCGGCGATCGGCGAGCCCTGCCTGAGCGGCACGGTGGAGGCGGCGGTCACGCGCACGGCCCTGGCCCTGTGCGCCACGGTGCCGGTGCTCGCGCTCATCGATTCGATCACGTTCCCCGGATCGCGCGCCGCCATCGTGCTGTCGCTGGCCATGATGCTGTTCACCGGCGGCCGGCGCTCCACGGTGCTGCAGACTTTCCTGTTCACGCCGATCGTCGTGCTGTTCGCGATGCACCGGCCGGCCTACTCCGACGGCATCGAGTACCTCAGCAACACGCTCGTCGCGTGCGCCGTCGTCTTCACCTTCAGCGTCCTCGGCAAGTGGATGCTCTGGACGCTGCGTCCCGACACCGGCCGCGTGCCGGCCTGAGTGCCCCGCGCTCAGTCGCCGCCGTTCGGGCCGTTGTGGCAGTCGTAGCAGCCGATCTGCGTGCCCCTGGCTACCGTGCGATTGCCCCAGTCGCGCGTCGCGGCCGTGCGTGACAGCGCCGTGCCGCGGAAGTCGGTGCCGTGGCACGCCGCGCACGCCTGGCGGTTCTGCTTCGCCAGCGACTCGTGGCCGCCCCGGCGCCAGCGGGAATCGCCGACCACGTGCATGCCGTGGGGACCGTTGAGATTGAGCGTCAGCGTGCCGGCTCCGTGGCAGGTCGTGCACTCGCTGATCGTGCCGGCGTGACCCTGCAGCTGCTTCGCCGCCACGTTGTCGTTGTGCAGGTCGACCGGGTTCGGCCAGATCGCGTGGGTGCTGTTGTGGCAGCCCTCGCACGCGACGCCGCCGTGGCCCTTGCTGTAGCGGAAGAGGGTGTTCGCATTCTCCGCGAACCGGCTGCTGGTCGCCTTGCGCGGTGAGGCGGCCGCGTCGGCGGTGTCGAACGCCACCAGCGTGCGCAGCCCGTCCGACGCCATCAGGGTCGCGTCGCCGAGCGTGAGGTGGTTGCCCGCGTCACCCGTGTGACAGGACTGGCAGCGCGGCAGGTCGGTCCACGGGCGGCGACTCGCGCCGTCGTTCTGTCCGTCGATGCTGCCGCCCGCGGCGAGCGGCGTGCCGCCGCCGACCGCGCTCATGTTGCCGTGGCAGTTCTGGCAGGTGACCGAGTCGGTCATCGCGCCCCGCAGGCATTGCGTGGTCTTGCCCGGATGGCACAGGTAGCAGGCCTGGCGGTCGGGCGCCGGCGGCGTGCCGCCCTGGCGCACGTACTGGTCCGCGTAGGCAACGCCGTTGGCGTCCCGCATGCGGCTCGCGTGGTAGGCGTGCATGGCCGCGGACATCGTCGGCTTGCCGACCTGCGTGCCGGCCGGGCCCGTGCCCTGCAGGTCGAGCGCCGCGGAGTAGTGGCAGCCCGCACACAGCACGGGTCGCGACGACATCAGGTGCGTGCCCATGCGGCTGTCGTGCAGCAGCAGGACGTTCTCGCGCGACTGCACTTCGACGTCCGCGGTCGTCGACCACGTGATGGTCGCCGAGCGCGCCGCCGAGGAACCCGTCGCATGGCAGTCGCGGCAGGTGGTCTCTTCGGAGACGGGCAGGACCACGTCGAGGGTCGCGACCGATTGCGTGGTGCTCTTGTCGGTCGCCGTCAGGCGCATCAGCGGGTAGCGGTTGATGTGGCCCGCGTCGTCCACCGGGACGATGGGCACGCCTTCGGCCTTGAACAGGCCCGCCGCGGCCTTCCATGCAAATGACGTCTGCTCCGGGGTCGTGGCCTCCGCCGGCATGTAGAGCCCCTTGAGGCCCTGGCCCGGGGCGAGGTTCGCGCCATAGGCCTGCGCGGCGTACACCCAGAAGTTGGTCTTGTCGCGACTGCGGCTGTTGATCGAGCCGTTCGCATCGGCGATCGCCGAGTACCGCAGCGACACACCCGCGTCGGTCTGCAGCGCGGGGTGGCCGTTGCCATCGGTCTTCACGACCTGCGCGTTGACGACGTTGTACGGCGGCAGGATCGTGAACACGGAGAAGTCCGCGTCCACGCAGTGCATGCCGAGGTCGTTGGTGGCGAGGATCTTGTAGGTGGGCGTGCCGGTGCCGCCACCTCCACCACCGCCTCCGCCGCCGCCGCCGCCGCCACCACCGCCACCGCCACCGCCATCTCCACCTTCGCCTCCGCCTCCGCCTCCGCCTCCTCCCCCGCAGGCGGCGAGGGCCAGGGAGGACAACAGCAGCAGGGCAGCGCGGGTCGCCGCGGACGACGGAAGGCAACGGAGCATGACGACACCTCGACGAACCGGATCGTCAATTGGACGGTCCGTCGAGGCGTTTTCAGTCGCACGCGAGGCGGCGCGTGGCCCGGTGAATATACCTAGGCGGCGGCGAGCGCCTGCTCGAGGTCGGCCAGCAGGTCGTCGACGTGCTCGATGCCGACCGACAGGCGCACCATGTCCTCGCTCACGCCGGCCTTGGCCAGTTCGGCCGGGTTCAGCTGCCGGTGCGTCGTGCTCGCCGGATGGCAGGCGAGCGACTTCGCGTCGCCGATGTTCACGAGGCGCGTGAAGAGCTTGAGCACGTCCTGGAAGCGCGCACCCGCCGGGCGGCCTCCGTCGATGCCGAAGGTGAGGATGCCGGAGGCGCGACCGCCCATGTACTTCTGCGCGAGTGCGTGGCTCGCGTTGTCCGGCAGGCCGGCGTAGTTCACCCACGTCACCTTCGGGTGCTTCTGCAGGTACTTCGCGAGCGCGAGCGAGTTGTCGCAGATGCGATCCATGCGCAACGCGAGGGTCTCGATGCCCTGCAGGATCAGGAACGAGTTGAAGGGCGAGATCGCCGCGCCCATGTTGCGCAGCGGCACCACGCGCGCCCGCCCGATGTACGCGGCGGGACCGAAAGCCTCCGTGTACACGACGCCATGGTACGAGACGTCGGGCGTGTTGAGGCGCGGGAACTTGTCGGCGTGGTCCTGCCAGGGGAACTTGCCCGAGTCGACCAGCGCGCCGCCGATGCTGGTGCCGTGGCCGCCGAGGTACTTGGTGAGCGAGTGCACGACGATGTCGGCGCCATGCTCGAAGGGCCGGCACAGGTACGGCGAGGGCACCGTGTTGTCGACGATCAGCGGAATGCCGTGCTTGTGCGCGATCTCGGCGAGCGCCGCGAAGTCGGTGATGTTGCCGGCCGGGTTGCCGACCGACTCGCAGAAGATCGCGCGCGTGTTCGCGTCAATGAGCTTCGCGAAGGACTTCGGGTCGCGGTGATCGGCGAACTTCACCGTCAGGCCGTACTGCGGGAAGGTGTGCGCGAAGAGGTTGTACGTGCCGCCGTAGAGCGCGGTCGAACTGATGACGTTCTGGCCCGCTTCGGTGATCGTCTGCAGGGCGTACGTGATTGCCGCCTGTCCCGAGGCGAGGCCGAGCGCGCCGATGCCGCCCTCGAGCGCCGCGACGCGCTTCTCGAGCACGTCGGTCGTCGGGTTCATGATGCGCGTGTAGATGTTGCCCGCGACCTTGAGGTCGAACAGGTCCGCGCCGTGCTGCGTGTCGTCGAACGCATAGGACGTGGTCTGGTAGATCGGCACGGCCACGGCCTTGGTGGTCGGGTCGGGCGAGAATCCGGCGTGGACGGCGAGGGTTTCGAGCTTCATGGGGCAATCCCGTGGCAATGGAGGGGCGGTCGGTCCCGCATTGTGCGCAAGGGCGCGGGCCGCATCCATAACCGACGGTGCTGAGCCTAGAACGTCGGCACGCGGTCCCGCGGGAATAGAATGGTGGCCGGCTTGATCCTGGTCATGGCAAGTCCCGGTGCGGGCGCTCACGCTCGATGCATGAGACTGGCTCGTTGCGCGGAGTCTGCCCGCGCCGCAAAGGAAAGCCCTGGATTCATGTCAATGCAGCGAACCCCGCCTGACCGGCTGGCCCGGTGCCTCTGGGCCGGACTCGCGCTCGCCGCCGCAAGTGCCATGGTGCGTGCGGCCGACGTGCCCTCGGACGATCTGGAGTCGATCACCGTGTATGCGCGCCGGCTGACACCGGTCGCGCGCGTGGCGGCCTCGGTGACCGTGCTGGACCAGGCCGGGATCGGGCGCACGCTGTCCTCCGACGTGAAGGAACTGGTCCGTTACGAGCCCGGCCTGACCGTGCGCAGCGACCCGTTCCGTTTCGGGCTGGACACGTTCTCGGTGCGCGGCCTCGGCGGCAATCGCGTCGCGGTCGAGATCGACGGCATTCCCGCGGCCGGTGGCTTCGCGGTAGGCAGTTACGCCGACACCGGGCGCAGCTTCCTCGATCTCGCGTTCGTCGAGCGCATCGAGTTCCTGCGCGGGCCCGCCTCCTCGCTGTATGGCAGCGATGCGATCGGCGGCGTCGTAGCCATGACCTCCGTGCAGCCCGCCGACCTGCTGCAGGGCCGGCGCGCGGCCATCGGGCTGCGCAGCGAGGCGGGTTACGCGGAGGTGGACGGCGGCTGGCACGTGGCGGCGCTGGCCGCCCTGACCGCGGGACCCGGTGACCTGTTGCTCGGTTACGTGCGTCGCGAAGGCCACGAACCCGACACCGCGGCCGGCGTCCAGCCCGACCCTCGCGACTACACGGGAGATTCGGTGCTGCTGAAATACCGCCTCGGCGCGCTCGACTCCGGGCCGCTCACGCTGTCGGTGGAAGGCGGGCAGGTGCGGCAGGACACGTCCGTCGATGCCTTCCTCGGCGTCGGGCGCTTCGCGGCCACGACGCGCCTCGTCGGCGACGATCGCGCGCAGCGCTATCGCGTCAGCCTCGACCAGTCCATGCCGGCGGGGCGCGGGTTCGACGGGCTCGACTGGCGCGTGTACCTGCAGGGCACGAGCACGCAGCAGGACAGTTTCGAGACGCGCCGCGCCGTGCCGCCGCGCACGCCGCCCCTGCAGATCGATCGCCAGTTCCACTACGACGTGGACACGGTGGGCGCGGAGGCGACGGTGGTCGATACGATCGAGTCCGGCCGCCTGCGGCACGACCTCGTCTACGGGTTCGAGGCCTCGCGCACTCGCATCGACGAGCTGCGCAACGGCGAGCAGACGAATCTCACCAATGGCAGCGTCACGCAGACCATCCTCGGCGAGACGCTGCCGGCGCGCGACCTGCCGCTGACCGACGTCACCGCGATCGGCGTCTTCGCGCAGGACGAACTCTCGACGGCGGGCGCGCGCTGGTCCGTGATCCCGGCCCTGCGGCTCGACGACTATCGCCTGAGCCCGCAACCGGATCGCATCTATCGCGAGGACAATCCCAGCACGCGGCCGGTCGCGCTGCACGAGACCTCGTTCGCGCCGAAGCTCGGTGTGACCTGGCGATTCACGGAGACCCTGGGCGGCTTCTTCCAGTACGCGCACGGCTTCCGCTCGCCGCCGCCCGAGGACGTGAACATCGGCCTCGAGATCCCGCTGTTCAACGTGCGTGCGATCCCGAACCCCGACCTCAAGGCGGAGAAGAGCAACGGCTATGAGCTCGGCCTGCGCTGGCGCACGGCTCTCGTGAACCTCACGACGAGCGTGTACGACAACGAGTATCGCGACTTCATCGAGTCCAAAGTCAACCTCGGGCCGGACCCGGCCACCGGCGCGACGCTGTTCCAGTCGCAGAACGTGGCCCGTGCGCGCATCTACGGCGCGGAGCTGAACCTCACGCTGAGCGGCGGGGCCCTGACCGATGTGCTCGATGGCTGGACGGGCCGGCTGGCCGTCGCCTGGTCGCGCGGCGCGGATCTCGAGCAGGAGGCGCCGCTCAACTCCGTCGATCCGCCGAGCGCGGTGCTGGGCCTGCGCTACGACGCGCACTCGGGGCGCTGGGGCACGGAGTGGATGCTGACTGCGGTCGAGGCCAAGACGCGCGTGGACGATACGCCCGTCAATCTCTACCAGTCGGACGGCTACGCCACGCTCGACTGGGTGGCGCACGTCCAGCTGCGGCCGGGCCTGACCCTGAATGCGGGAGTCTTCAATCTCGCCGATGCCCGCTACGTCGAGTGGGCCGACGTGCGCGGGCGCGCCGTCGGCGATCCGCTGATTCCGTACTACACGCGGCCGGGGCGCAACGCGTCGCTCACGCTGCACTGGTCGTTCTAGCCCCGCACGGGCCCGGCGGGCCGCGGCCTGGGCGGCTCAGGACGCCGGCTATTCTTCCGGGTACGGCGTGCCGTCCTTGTGCGAATACTGCTGCGGAGCCGCTGGCGCATTCCACTGCAGGTCCACGTCGGGGTAGTGGCAGCGGTCCGCATCGTCGCGGTTGCTGATGGCGAGATAGCGCGCCGTCTTCGTCGTGCGGTTCAGCAACTGGTGGGCATTCGTGCTGCCGGCGGGGAAGCCCGCGCACTCGTCGGCGCGCAGCACCTGTTCGCCGTCATCGGTGCGCAACACGATCTCGCCCTCGACCACGAAGACGAACTCGTCCTCGTGCGAGTGCCAGTGACGCATCGAGGACTCCTTGCCGGGCTCGAGCGTCGTGAGGTTGACGCCGATCTTCGTCAGCCCGAGCGCGTCGCCGAGGGCGCGTCGCTCGCGCGGCAGGACGCGGCTGCGCAGCGCGACCGGGTACCCGCTGCCGAGGATGGGATCCACGTCGCGGGGATCGAGGGCAGGGTGCTTCAGCGGCATGGGGCCTCCGGGCGGGCATCGAGCAGAGGCGACTGAGTCTAGCGGAGTCGGGGCTCCGTTCGTCGCGCGGCTCGTCGCAGGCGGGTGAGCGCTCCGGAGCCGCCTTGAAAAGGGCGTCGTGCGGCGCCACGGACGTGCGATGCGCATCGACCTGCACTGGAAGCGGCCGCTCTGCTACCCGCTGCTGCCGATCATTCTCATCACGGCGCTGGTCGGTATCCTGCCGCCGTTTCCGCCCTTGCGCCCGCTCCGGCCGAGTGAGGTGCAGGGCGAGCCGGAGGACGAACGCGAAGACGAGGGTTCCTGACGGCGAGCCACATTGTCCGCGCCACGCCGCGGGATCACACTCCTCTTCGGGGTGGCGCGACGCTGCGCCGCGCCCGCTCATCCAAGACCCGGGGAGTTCACTCATGAAACGCTGGATGTCTGCCTTCCTGATGCTCGGCCTCTGCGCCGCGGCGTACGCCGAGCCCATGAACCCTGCACCGGCGAATGCGCTGCAGGGCTACGACCGCTACGAGATCGCGCCACTCGCCATGGGCCCGCCCTATGCCGGCGACGAGGGCAAGGAGAAGGCGAAGGACAAGATCCAGGGCTACATCGCCGCCGAGACCCAGCCCATCCTCGACCAATGGAACAAGGACGCGGCAGCTGCGGCGCGCGGACAGTCGCTGCGGTTCGAGCCCCGCATCGAGAAGCTGAAGGTCGTCAGTGGCGGCGCCCGCTTCTGGGCCGGTGCGCTCGCGGGCGACTCGTACGTGGTCATCCGCCTGAAGATCACCGAGCAGCCGGGCGGCAAGCTGGTGGCGGAGCCCGAGTTCTACCAGCGCGCGGCCGCGATGAGCGGCGCGTGGACGATCGGTGCGCAGGACAAGGACATGCTGCACCGGATCGTGACGCTGATGAACCACTACCTCGACACGAACTACAAGGAAGCGGTCGGCGGCGCGACGGGCTACGACCCGAAGTAGGCGCCGAGCCTCGGCACGATCGGCGGCCGCGACCGTCCTGGCGACCGCTGAAACGAAAACTCCGGCTGCGAGCCGGAGTTTTCGACGACGCCCGGGATGCGCGCGTCAGGCGCGCAGGCGTCGACGGCTGAAGAACACGCCGAGCAGGCCGGCGCCGAGCAGGGCGAGCGTGCCCGGTTCGGGGACGGACGAGCCCGTGCGGATGTCGATGATCGAGGTCCGTGTGCCCTCGCCGGTCACGCCCTGGTAGTTCAGGAACAACTGGTTGCCGACGAGCGTGATGCTGTTCGGATTGAACTGGCTGCCGACCGCGACCGAGCCGCCGGTGATCGCCGGACCCGAGACCATCGTCAGCACCCAGCCGTTGAACGCCGCGTTCAGGTAGGGGAAGCCGGTGCCGCCGAGGTTGGTGATCCGGATCTGCGTGTCGGTGATGTCGATCTGCCAGCTCGGGTTGTAGGACCCGAACGTGCCCATCGGGTACTCGATGGCATTCGACACGACGACGTCGGGGCCGGCCTGGTAGAGGTTGCCGACCGTCGGGTAATAGGCCGAGACATTGACCGTCGCACCGAGCAGCGTCGCGTGTGCGGCCATCGGTCCGATCAGCAGGACCGTCGCGAGTGCGCCGAGCAGCTTGAGTTTCATCGTCTTCTGACTCCTTCGGGGGACGACCGACTGGCCGTCCTGGGCCGCCACATCCATTCAGACGGAAAGCATGCAAGAAACGCACCCCGCGCCCGTGCGGCTGCGGAATCAAGGAGTTGGACGGCCACGCTCGTCGGGCGCGTGCGAGCCTGTAAGAAATTCCGGCACCGGGCAGGTGCCTGGGTCCGGTCGACGGGCAAAAAAGCGGGCCCTGTTCCTCGCGGAGCAGGGCCCGGCAACGACCCGTTCAGGGGGACCGAACGGGGAACACGATCAGTACACGTCGTCCTGGGTGTTGTGGACGTTGAACTTGCCCGTGGGCGTGACGATGCGCGGGTCGTCGATCACGGCCTTCAGCTTCAGCGTCTTGTCGTCGACGACGACGAGGGCGGAGCGCTGGTCCTTGCCGTTCCACACCGAGAACCACACCTCGTCGCCCGCCGCGTTGAACTCGGGCTGCACGACGCGCTTGGGGCCCTCGCCGAGGTTCGCCCACTCCGCGATCGGCAGCACCGTGTACGGCGCGTCGAGGTTGTGCACGTCGAACACCGCCACGCTCTGCGCGATCTTCGGATCGGGGTTGAGCGGCGTGTCCACGTAGAGGTGGTGCGACTTCGGGTTCGTCTTCACGAACAACGAGCCGCCGCCCTGGCCCTTCAGCACCCGCACGACCTTCCACGCGTTGGCCTTGTGGTGTTCGGGGTCGGTGCCGATCAGGGTGACCTTCTCGTTGCCGAGCGCGCTCGTCATCCACACCGGCCCGTACTTCGGGTCGACGAAGTTGGCGCCGCGGCCCGGGTGCGGGATCTTGTCGACGTCGATCAGGGCCGTCAGCTTCTGCTCGCGCGAGTCGACCACCGCGATCTTGTTCGACTGGTTGGCCGCCGTGAGGAAGTAGCGCTTGGTGACGTCCCAGCCGCCGTCGTGCAGGAAGCGCGCGGCGCCGATCGTCGTGGTCTTGAGGTTCTGGATGTCCTCGTAGTTGACCAGCAGGATCTGGCCGGTCTCCTTGACGTTGACGATGAACTCCGGGTGCTCGTGCGAGGCGACGATCGCGGCCACGCGCGGCTCCGGGTGGTACTCCTGCGTGTCCACGGTCATGCCGCGCGTCGAGACGACCTTGAGCGGCTCGAGCGTCGCGCCGTCCATGATCGTGTACTGCGGCGGCCAGTACGCGCCGGCGATGGCGTACTTGTCCTCGTAGCCCTTGTACTTCGAGGTCTCGACCGAGCGCGCCTCGAGGCCGATCTTGATCTCCGCCACGCGGTCCGGCACCGGCATGAACAGGTCGATGAGGTCGATCTTGCCGTCGCGGCCGATGGTGTACACGTAGCGGCCGGAGTTCGACAGCCGCGAGATGTGCACCGCGTAACCGGTCTTGATGACGTTGATGATCTTCTTGGTGTCGCCGTCGATCAGGGCCACCTGGCCCGCGTCGCGCAGCGTCACGGCGAAGATGTTGTCGATGTTGAACTTGTTCTGCTTGGTCTTCGGCCGCGCGTCGACCGGCACGATGACGTTCCAGGTCGCGCGGATCTCGTTCATGCCGAACTCCGGCGGCTGCGGCGGCGTGTGCTGCACGTAGCGCGCCATCAGGTCGACCTGCTCCGGCGTCAGCTCGCCTGACTTGCCCCAGCTCGGCATGCCCGCGGGCGAGCCCTGGTTGATGAACACCTTGAGGTAGTCGGTGCCCTTCTTCTGGGTGATGTCCGGCGTCAGCGGCTTGCCGGTGGCGCCCTTGCGCAGCACGCCGTGGCAGCCGGCGCAGCGTTCGAAGTAGATCTTCTGCGCGGCCTTGAACTCGTCCACCGTCATCTGCGGCGCGCCCGGGGTGATGACGATCTCGGCACCCGCGGCGCCGACGGGCGAGGGCGCGCCCTGGTACTTCAGCTCGGCGACCGTGGTCGGGTGCTGCGTGGGCGAATCGGCGCGCTTGGGCTCCGTCGCGGCGCGGGCCCGCTCCGCGGCCACCATCGAGGCCGACACGGTGCCGCCGGCGTTGCCCCAGGAATTCATGGCGAAGGTGAGCGCGTCGGCGATCTCCTGGTCGGAGAGCTGCACCATCGCCGGCATCACGGAATTGAACTTGTTGCCGTTGACGACCACCTCGCCCTGCAGTCCGTTGACGACGACGCCCACGGCGCGTTCCTTGCCGCCGAGCAGGTAGTCCGAGCCGGCGAGTGGCGGGAACATCCCGGGCAGGCCCTTGCCGTCGGCCTGGTGGCAGGCCATGCAGACCGTCTGGAACACCTTCTCGCCGCCCTGCATCTGCGCGGGCGTCACCGCGGCGCCGGCGACTTCGGCCTGGTGAACCTGCTGGGCCACGGCGGTCGCAACCGCGAAGGCAGCCGCGGCGCTCAGCGCCAGCGCGCCCAGCGGGCTCACGCGACGGTACGTTCGTCCTGTCATGGGTATCTCCTCGGTCTCGGTCGATCGGCCGCCGGTTGCGCGGCGACCCCATGGCCAGGATTCTCGGAGGCGGAGAGGAGAACCGCCTTGATCCTGGTCAATCGGCGGCGAGCGGGCCGCTCAGGTCGGGCGATCCAGGAAGGCGAGCAGGCGCCTGCGATCCGGCACGCGGAGGACCCGGCCGTCGACGACGACGGCACCGCCGTCCGACAGGGCCCTCAGGATGCGCGACAGGGTCTCGGGCTTCATCGACAGTCGCGACGCCAGTTCCTGCCGCGATTCCTGCAACGTGATCTCGGTCGGGCCGGCCGCGTCGTGTGGCAGCCGGCTCTCGATCATGCGCACCAGCCGGTGGGTGGCGCTCTCGAGCGTCAGGTACTCGATCTCGCGGATGCGCATGTGCAGCCGCTGGCTCAGGTGCCCGAGCATGCGCAGGCAGGTCTCGGGACTTTCCCTGAGGATCGCGACGTACTCCTGGCTCGGGAAGCGGGCGATGCGCGACTGCGTCGCGGCGACCGCCGACACGGGGTACACGGGACCGGACATGAACATCACGGCCTCGGCGAAACTCTGTCCGGGCCCGAGGATGTCGACGATCTTCTCGTCGCCGGCCGCCGAGTAGAGCGTGAGGTTCACCTGGCCGGCGATGACGATGTAGAAGTGCCTGGCGGGCTGGCCACGATCGAACAGCACCTGGCCGGCCTCGGCTTCCTCGATCGCACTGGCCATGAGCAGGCGCTGCAGCTGCTCGGGCGCCAGCCCGGCGAACAGGTGATGCGCGCGGATGCCAGCGAGGACCGGTCCATCGGTTAGCATGGATGGACCGTAGCAGCCGACCCGACGGGCCCTGCTCACGGAATCTACGTATCATGGCGCAGGCGTCAGGGAACGCCGACAGGAGATGAGATGAGCGAGGCACTGTACGAAAAGCGCGGCCACGTGGCCGTGGTCACGCTGAACCGCCCGGAACACCTCAACGGTTTCAACACGGCGCTGCGCATCGAGTTTGAAAAGGCCGTGGCACAGGCAGCGGCCGACGACGAGGTACTCGCGGTGGTGGTGACCGGCGCGGGCCGCGGCTTCAGCGCCGGTGCGGACCTGGCGGCTGGCGAGATTCCGACGCCCAACGAAGTGATCGTGCAGCTCGAGCAGGAATACGGGCCCGCGGTGCTGGCGCTTGCGAACATGCCCAAGATCACGATCGCGGCCGTCAACGGCTTCGCGGCGGGCATCGGCGTGGGCTACGCGCTCGCGTGCGACCTCATGGTGATGGGCGAGGGTGCCTTCCTGCAGGTGCCCTTCAACCGCATCGGGCTCGTGCCGGACGGCGGCGTGTGCTGGCAGATGGTGCAGCGCCTCGGGTATCGCCGCGCGCTCGAGCTCTCGATCGAGGGCGAGCGGATCCCCGCGGCCCGCTGCGTCGAACTTGGCCTCGCCAATCGCGTGGTGCCGGACGCGCAGGTGCTGCCGGCGGCGCTCGACTGGGCCGGGCGCATCGCGCAGGGCGCGCCGCTCGCGTTGCGCGGCACCAAGCACGTGATGCGGCGGGCCGCGACGTCCTCGCTGGCGCAGACGATCAGCGACGAAGCCCACGCGCAGGCGCCCTGCGTCGGCAGCGCGGACTTCCGCGAGGGCGTGACGGCGTTCCTGCAGAAGCGCGCGGCGAAGTTCACCGGGCGCTGAGGCCGGCTAGAGCGTCGCGAAGATCCCGAGCGGGTGGTGCGCCCGTGCCACGCTCACCAGGAAGCCCAGCACCAGCAGGGCGGCGACGAACGCGGCTGCGCGGACGGCCTTCGTGCGGCCGCGCTTGATCGCGTAGTGGCCGAGGACGATGTAGGCGACGAGCAGCAGCACCTTGGTCGTGAGCCAGCCCGTGGTGAACGGGTACTGGTGGATCACGGTCGTCAGCATCAGGGCCGAGGTGAGCAGCACCGTGTCGATCACGTGCGGCAGGGTCTTCAGCACGCGCGACTGCAGCCACGGCGAGTCGGCCAGCATCAGGCCGCCGCGCAACACGAACAGCGTGATGGTCAGGATCGCGCAGGTGATGTGCACGTGGCGCAGCGTGAGGTAGTACTCGGTCATCCCGGTTGTCCGTCGGCCCGCGGCGCAAGGTAGATGCCCGCGAGGCGGCCTGTCCAGACCACGAACGCCGACAGCCACAGGGCCATGCTCGCGAGCAGCAGCGCCTGCATCCAGAAAGGCGCGCTGACGAGCTCGCTCGCCACGCGGGCGACGGTCGAGGCCTGCAGCGTGAGGAAGCAGGCCAGCACGATGCCGTCCATGCGCAGGGCGCGGCCCGAGTGTCCCATCGTCACGCGCGTGACCATCGCGATCAGCAGGCTGCCGTAGAACCCCATGCCGAGCGCGTGGATCGGCGCGCGACCGAGCATCCAGTCGCCGGTCAGGGCGAAGCCGAGGTCGCGGCCGGTCTGCAGCAGCACGGCGACGGGCAGCCACGCGTAGCCGACGTACAGGCTCCAGGCGAGCGGATTGCCGCGGGCGCGCAACGTCGTCCAGCGCACGGCACAGGTGGCGGTGAGCGCCAGCAGGGCGATGTCGAGCGGCACGAGCGCGCGCAGGAAGCCCGTGGTCGCGACCAGCAGCCGCGCATAGCTCAAGGCCACGACGCCCACCAGGATCCATTGCGGCCGCCACGCGACGTAGCCACGCACGGCGTTCTGCGAGAAGAACGGGATCATGCGATGGCACACGGCGAAGAACACCGGCAGCAAGCCGCCCCACAGCGACATGCGAACCGCGAAGTGCAGCGCGAAATCGCTCCCGCGCGCGACGCCGAAGGTGAACCCGGCGACGGCGACGCACTGCACGACGAGGCCGGTGAGCACCACGTAGGCGTGCGGGACGCTCTGCTGCGCGTCGAACAGCACGCGCGTGAGGGCGACCAGGGCGACCAGCAGGGCGAGCAGGGTCAGCAGTCCCGCGAGCACCAGCAGGCCGGTGGACAGGTGGAGTCCCACGAGCCAGGCGACCGTCGCCGACGCGAACAGCGCGGCCGTCGCGGCATGGACCCCGCGCGGGACCGGCGGCCCGTTCATCCAGCGCGGGAAGACCGTGAACAGGAACCCGAAGAAGAACGTCGGGAAGGCGAGCCCGAGCATCAGGAAGGTGTGGGCCCAGATCGGCGCCATCTGCAGCACCAGCATCGCGATCGGAGCGCCGATCTGGCGCGCGAGCAGGTGCAGTCCCCACCACAGGCTGGCGGACACCAGCACGCCCATGCCCGTGAAGAACATCGTGCGGTGCGGGGCCCGCAGCAGCACGGAGAGCCTCGAGGTCGGTTCCATCGCGTCGATTCCCCAAAAAAGAGCGGGCGCCCGCAGGCGCCCGCCCGGGATCACGCCGGTGTCAGCGTGCTTCGCTTGCCAGGGACTTGGATTGGCCCGCCGGGACCTCGGCCGGCGCCTTCGCCTTGCCGATGAACAGGCGCGCGATGAACAACGCGAGCATCAGCGCGCCGGCGGCGAATACCACATCGCCCGGCATGCGCATCCAGACGATGGTCTGCATCAGGGGCTGCTGCAGGAACTCTGCCGAACGCGCGTACCAGAAGCCGTGCGTCACCGCGGCGTCGACCTGCAGGAGGCCGGCGGGCGCGAGCGAGAGCAGGGCCATCAGCGCGAGGCCGATGTTCAGGCACCAGAACGCCTTCGCGAGCAGCTTCTCGTCCCAGTACGCCGTGCGGCTGAGACCGCGCAGGCAGAACAGCATCAGGCCGATGCCGAGCAGGCCGTACACGCCGAAGAGCGCGGTGTGGCCGTGCAGTGGCGTCGTGTTCAGGCCCTGCATGTAGTACAGCGCGAGCGGCGGGTTGATGAGGAAGCCGAACAGGCCGGCGCCGACGAGGTTCCAGAACGCCACCGCCACGAAGAACAGGATCGGCCAGCGGTACGCGGCGATCCACGGCGACGCGTAGCTGTGGCGGTAGTTGTCGTAGGCCTCGAAGCCGACCAGCACCAGCGGTACCACCTCGAGGGCCGAGAAGATCGCGCCCACGGAGAGCACGCCCGTCGGCGTGCCTGTCCAGTACAGGTGGTGGAAGGTGCCGAGCACGCCGCCCGAGAGGAACACGATGGTGGCGAACAGCACGGCGTTGGTCGCCGACTTGCCGCGCACCAGGCCGAGCTTGGTGAACAGGAAGGCGATCACCGCGGTGGCGAAGACCTCGAAGAAGCCCTCGACCCACAGGTGCACCACCCACCAGCGCCAGTACTCGACCATCGCGAGGTGCGTGTTGCGGCCCCACATCAGTCCGGCACCGTAGAACAGGCCGATCGCGATGGTGGAGAGGAACAGCAGCATGGTGATCGAGCGGCTGTCGTCGCGGCGCTTGAGCGCCGGCCACAGCGCGCGGCCGACCAGCAGCAGCCACAGCATCAGGCCGATGAACAGGAAGATCTGCCAGAAGCGGCCGATGTCCGTGTACTCCCAGCCCTGGTGGCCGAACCAGAAGTTCAGGCCGAGGCCCATCTTGTGCATCACCGCCGCCCACTGGCCGCCGAGCGCGCCGACCACGATGATGAGCAGGCAGGTGAACAGGAAGTTGACGCCGAAGCGCTGGAACTTCGGTTCGTGGCCCGAAATCGCGGGTGCGATGTACAGGCCGGTCGCGAGCCAGGCGGTCGCGATCCACAGCACCGCGAGCTGCAGGTGCCAGGAGCGCGTCACCGAGTAGGGCAGGAACTGCGCGAGCGGAATACCGTAGAAGCCCTGTCCCTCCACCGCGTAGTGCGCGGTAATGCCGCCGAGCACGATCTGCACGACGATCAGCGCGGTCACCACCCAGAAGTACTTCGCCGTCGCCTTCATCGAGGCGGTCGGCTTCAGCGCGCTGAGCGGGTCCTGGTCCGGAATCACCGGCGCGGGTTCCTTGCCGTGCGCGGACACGTAGTACCACGTGAGTGCACCGACGCCGGCCAGCAGGCCGAGGATGCTGAGGAAGGTCCACAGGTACGTGGACGTGGTCGGGACGTTGCCCACCAGCGGCTCGGACGGCCAGTTGCTGGTGTAGGTGATGTCCTTGCCCGGGCGGTCCGTCGAGGCGGCCCAGGACGTCCAGAAGAAGAACGCCATCATCGCGGCGCGCTGCTGCGGATCCGGCACCGGGTCGTCCTGCATCGCGTACTGCGCGCGCAGCGTGTTGTATTCGACGTCCGGCCCGAAGAGCCGCATGTAGTGGTCGGCCACCCGGCGGATGACCTGCGCACGATCGGCGCTGACGGTCACCACGCCCGCAGCGGCGTCGTAGGTGTTGGTGCGCATCTCCTGCTGCAGCCGGGCGCGGAACACGGCCTGCTGCGGGGCGTCGAGGTCGGCATAGGCCTTGCCCGTCTCGCGCGTCGCCCACAGGTCGAGCAGCGCGGTCGACTCACGGTGCAGCCAGTCGGCGGACCAGTCCGGCGCGACGTAGCTGCCGTGGCCCCAGATCGAACCCATCTCGTGGCCGCCGATGCTCTGCCACACCTGCCGGCCCTCGTCGTACTGGGCCCGGGTGAAGAGCACCTCGCCGTTCGCCGTCGTCACCGCGTTCGGAATCGGCGGCGCCTCGACGTAGATCTCGCGTCCGAAGTACAGGAGGATGCCGAAGGACACCACGAGCAGCGCCCCGAGCACTTTCCACAAGCGACCAGAATCTGTCATTGCCATCTCCCAGCGGCCCACCGCCGCTTCCATGGCGCCATCGTGGTCGCGTGGCCTCCGGGGTGCCTTGACCGAGGTCAAGCCGGGCCGCCGGGGCGTAAGGGATTGCCGAAGGCCGCGGATCTCGGGCATCGTCGGGCAAGACGGGCCCCGCAGCGTGGGGCGTCGCGACGGCAGGAGGCGCGTGTGCTCTCTCCCAAGGTGCTCGCACGGATCGAGGAGACCGTCGCGGCCGCGGACCGCGAGGCGGTGGCACAGGTGCTCGCCGACTACCGCGGCGCCGAAGCCGAGCGTGTGGCGCTCGACGTGCTCGCGCTGAGTCGGGGAGACGTCGCGGCCGTGCGACGCTACGTGCGGGCGGCGCAGGTCGACTATCGCGACGTGCTGTACTGGGCCGAGTATTACGATAGCGATCCGCTGCTCGAGGGTCGCGATCCCGAGCAACTCGTGCGCGAGTTGCTGGCGCAGTTCGGCGACAAGCATTGATTGCGGACGTCAGCTCAAGATCAGGGAGGGCACATGCAGATCATGCGACGGGCGGCGGTCATCCTCTGGGCAGTGCTGGCCTGCGTTCCCGTGCGGGCGCCGGCGGGTGCGGGCGAGGACGCGAAGCAGGCGGCGATGGCCACGTTCGCGTCCGTGACGGGGCACTGGGCAGGGACGGTGCGCACGTGGGTCGAACCGGGCAAGCTGTTCGACGAGTCGCCCGTGTCGGGAAGCATCGAGCCGATCCTCGGCGGCCTGTTCCTGCGCCATGCCTATGAGGCGCGCATGCAGGGCCGGCCGCGGCAGGGCGAGGAGACGATCGGCTTCAACTCGGTCACGCAGCGCTACCAGACCACCTGGGTCGACAGCTTCCACATGAACTACGCACTGATGCACTCCGAGGGGACCGCCTCGCCGCGCGGGTTCACGGTCTTCGGCCGGTACGACGTCGGCCCGACGGAGCCGCCGTGGGGATGGAAAACGGTCTACGACCTGGTGGATGCCGATCACCTGACGATCACGGCGTACAACGTGTCGCCGGCGGGCGAGGAATTCCTCGCGGTCGAGACTCAGTACGCGCGCGTGAAGTGAGCGCGACGGATCGCGGGGCTAGCGACGGCCTTCGATCGCGTCCCAGTTCTCGCCGAGCGCCTGCGTGACGAGCGCGACGCGCCCGTGCCAGGCGTCGGCTACGCGCGGCCATTCGTCGGCGCAGACCTCGCGCACCACGGCGACCACGGCGTCGATCACCTCCCGGTACGTGTCCTTGCCGAGCCCCCAGCCGGTGTGGAACACGATGGCGGCCTGCGCCTCGTTGTGCAGGTCGAGGCCCGACTCGTCGCTCACGAGGATGCGCAGGATCTCGTTGACCATGTTGCCCATGCCGGTGCGCGGCCGGTCGCCCGCGGACACGGCGAAGAACTCGCGCAGGTCCGGTCGCGCCGTGAACAGCCGCTGGTAGACGAGCGGCACGAGGTCGTCGCAGCGCTCGGCGACGAGTTCGAGGGAGGCGAGCAGGTCGTCCGGCGCGGCACCCATGATCGATGCGGGCCGCGTCGGGCGGGGGCCGCGGTCAGATGGCGCGCGAGAACCGGCGGCCCGACGCCTGCGCCTGCGGCAGGTAGGCGTCGAACACCATGCCGAGGTGGCGCAGCAGCAGCCGGCCGGCCGGCAGCACGCGCAGGCCGGGTGCCGCGAATTCGGCGAGGCCGTCGGCCACCAGCGGTTCGAGCGCCACCAGTTCGCTGGCGAAATAGGCCTTGAAGTCGATGTCGTGGCGCTTCGCCGTGGCGTCGTAGTCGAGCACGCCGTAGCACATGATCTGCTGGATGACGTCGCGGCGGATGATGTCGTCGCGCGTCATGGTGTAGCCGCGGTGCACGGGCAGGATGCCGCGGTCGAGCGCGCCGTAGTACTCCGGCAGCGTCTTCTGGTTCTGGATGTAGTGGTCGCCGACCTTGCCGATCGAGCTGACGCCGAGGCCGACCAGGTCGCAGTAGCCGCGTGTCGAGTAGCCCTGGAAGTTGCGGTACATCGTGCCCTGTTCCTGGGCCTTCACCAGTTCGTCGTCCGGCAGCGCGAAGTGGTCCATGCCGATGTAGATGTAGCCGGCCGCCGAGAGCTTCTCGATCGTGAGACCGAGCAGCTGCAGGCGCGTCTCCGGCGTGGCGAGGTCTTCGACCTTGATCTGCTTCTGCGGCTTGAAAATCTCCGGCAGGTGCGCGTAGGCGTACACGGCAAAGCGGTTCGGGCGCGCCGCGAGCACGGTATCGAGCGTCTGCGAGAAGCCGGGCACGTTCTGCTTCGGCAGGCCGTAGATCAGGTCGACGCTCACCGAGTTGAAGCCGAACTCGCGCGCCTCGCGGATCAGGCGCAGCGTGTCGGGCACCGACTGGATGCGGTTCACCGCTTCCTGCACGGCCGGGTCGAAGTCCTGGATGCCGAGGCTGCAGCGGTTGAAGCCGACCTTGCGCAGGTCCTTCAGCGTATCCGTGGTGATGGTGCGCGGGTCGAGCTCGATGGAGTACTCGCGGTCCTCCCGGTCGGACAGCCGGAAGTGCTGGCCGATCTTCTCGATCAGCCGCTCGATCTCGAGCGAAGTGAGGAACGTGGGCGTGCCGCCGCCGAAGTGCAGCTGCTCGACCTCGCGGTCCTTGTCGTACAGGGCGCCCTGCAGCTCCAACTCACGGTGCAGGCGGTACAGGTAGGCCTCGGCCTTCTCGTGGTTGCGCGTGATGACCTTGGTGCAGCCGCAGTAGAAGCACGGGCTGGAGCAGAACGGGATGTGCACGTACAGCGACAGGGGCCGCGGGATCGGGTCCTGGTTGCTGGCGAGCGCCGCGGCGCGGTACTCGTTGATGCCGAACTTGTCCGAGAACTGCACGGCCGTCGGATAGGACGTGTAGCGCGGACCGGAGCGGTCGTAGCGGCGGACGAGGTCGGCGTCGAACCGGATCTGGTGCGAATTCATCTGCGTTCCTGGGCGGCCAGCTGCGGGACCAGCCTGCGCCGGGGGCCCTCCTGTCGCCTTGATGTGCGTCAAGGACGAGAATTTGTCTCAGCCCAGCCCCCGGTGGCAAGCCGAATATACCGCAGGCCCTGCGGCTTACCCTGATTTCGCTAGAATCCACGTTTTCGCCGGAGGTGCCCCCCTTGTCCACGGATTTCGCCACTGCCGCCCCGATCGAGGCCGATGCCGTCATCGTCGGCGCCGGCCCCGCCGGCCTGTTCCAGGCCTTCGAGCTCGGCCTGCTGGGCATCAAGAGCCACATCGTCGACACCCTGAAACACCCCGGCGGCCAGTGCGCCGAGTTGTACCCCGACAAGCCGATCTACGACATCCCGGCCCTGCCGGTGTGCGGCGCGCAGGAACTGGTCGACCGGCTGCTGCAGCAGATCAAGCCCTTCGGGCCGGAATTCCACTTCGGCGAGGAAGTCTCCGCCCTGCGCCCGCGCGAGGACGGCCGCTTCGACCTCGAGACCTCGGTCGGCAAGCGCTTCACCGCCAAGGCCGTGGTGATCGCCGCCGGGCTCGGCTCCTTCCAGCCGCGCCGGCTGGGCGTCGACGGGGCCGACGCGTTCGAGGGCACGAGCATCCACTACAAGGTCAAGAGCGCGGCCGACTTCCACGGCAAGCACCTCGTGATCTTCGGCGGCGGCGACTCCGCGCTCGACTGGGTGATCGACCTGCAGGGCAAGGCGGCGAGCGTCACGCTCGTGCACCGCCGCGCGGAGTTCCGCGGCGCGCCGGCGTCCGTGGCCCGCATGAAGGAACTGGTGGACGGCGGCAGGATGAAGTTCTACGAGGGCACGGCCGCGGCGCTGCGCACCTCGGGCGACCGCCTCGCCGGCGTGACCGTCAAGCTCAATGCCGGCGGCACGCAGGACCTCGACGCCGACCACCTGCTGGCCTTCTTCGGCCTGCACCCGAAGCTCGGGCCGATCGCGGAGTGGGGCTTCGCGCTCGACAAGAAGGCGATCGTGGTCGACACCGCGAAGTTCCAGACCAGCGTGCCGGGCATTTTCGCCATCGGCGACATCAACACCTACCCGGGCAAGAAGAAGCTGATCCTGAGCGGCTTCCACGAGGCGGCGCTCGCGGCGTTCGCGATCGCCGAGCACCTGAACCCGGCGAAGAAGGTCCACCTGCAGTACACGACGACCAGCCCGATCATGCAGAAACGCCTCGGCGTGAACGAATGACGGGTCGCTCCTGCAGGCAGCGCGCGCGATGAACAAGGTCCTCGCCGACCTCGTCCAGCTGCTGCGCCTCGAGCCGCTCGAGGTCAACCTGTTCCGCGGCGAGAGCCGCGACATCGGCAGCCCGCAGGTCTTCGGCGGGCAGGTGCTCGGGCAGGCCCTGATGGCGGCCAGCGAGACGGTCGAACCCGCGCGCCTCGTGCACTCGCTGCACGCGTACTTCCTGCGGCGCGGCGACTTCAACGCGCCGATCGTGTACGAGGTCGACCGCAGCCGCGACGGCACCAGCTTCACCAACCGGCGCGTGGTCGCGATCCAGCACGGCAAGCAGATCTTCCACATGTCCGCGTCCTTCCAGGTCCAGGAGGAGGGGCCGGATCACCAGGCGCCGATGCCGGACGTGGCGCCGCCCGAGTCGCTCGCCGACCTCGCGACCCAGCAGCGCAGCCAGCTCGAGCGCCTGCCGGCCGAACAGCGCCTGTTCTGGTGCCAGGACCGCCCGTTCGAGTTCCGCACCGTCGAGGTGCTGTACCCGGGCGTGCCGCGGCCGGCGGTGCGCCACATCTGGTTCCGCCTCATCGACGAGGTGCCGGACCAGGCGCTGCAGCGCGTGCTGCTCGCGTACGCCTCCGACTTCCACCTGCTCGAGACGGCGACGCTGCCGCACGGGCTCTCGGTGCACGCGGGCGAGGTCACGCTCGCGAGCATCGACCACGGCATGTGGTTCCATCGCGCGCTCCGGCTGCACGAATGGCACCTCTATGCGATCATCAGCCCGAGCAGTTCGGGTGCGCGCGGCATGGCCTTCGGGCGCATCTTCGACCGGGCCGGGCATCTCGTCGCGAGCACGGCCCAGGAAGGGCTGATGCGCGAGCGCGGCTGAGTCGCCCACCGGTCACATTCCGGTGCCACACTGCCGCGCATGACCGAGACCTTCGACGCCATCGTCCGCCGTCGCTATACGCGCCGCGACCTGCTGCGAGCAGGTGCCGTGGCCGCACCGGCGCTGCTGCTGCCCGACGTGCTGCTCGCCGCGGCGCCCGAGGCGACCGGCCTGGCCTTGTCGTTCCAGCCGATCACCGGCTCGACCGACGACGTCGTGCGCGTGCCGCCGGGCTACGACGCGCAGGTGCTGCTGCGCTGGGGCGATCCCCTGTTTCCGGGTGCGCCTGCACTCGACCCGCGCGGTATCGCCGCGGGCGTGCTGATGCAACCGGGCGCGGCCGCCGCGCAGCGCCGGCAGTTCGGCGACAACTGCGACGGGCTCGGGTTCTTTCCGCTCCAGGCGGACGGACGGCGCGGCCTGCTGTGCGTGAACCACGAGTACACCAACGATCACTTGATGTTCCCGGGCCGCCGCGAGATGGGGCCCGACGGCAACGTGCGCGGCGAGTGGTCGCGGCAGCACCTCGAGGCGGTGCGCGTGGCGATGGCCGCCCACGGCATCTCGGTCGTCGAGATCGAACTCGTCGGCGAGTCCTGGCGACCCCGGCCGGGCTCGCGCTACACGCGCCGCATCACGGCGGAGTCGCCGATGGAGATCACCGGTCCCGCGCGCGGCCACCGCCTGCTGCGCACGCGCGCCGACCGCACCGGCACGCGCGTACTCGGCACCTTCGCCAACTGTTCGGCCGGCCGCACGCCCTGGGGTACCTACCTCACGTCCGAGGAGAACTTCCAGGACTACTTCGGCGGCCTGGCAGCGCTGGCAGCGATGCCGGGCGTGGATCCCGCGCTGCTTGCGCTGCACCGCCGTTTCCCGATGCACGACGGCGGCAGCTTCCACGGCTGGGAGAACCTCGACCCGCGATTCCACCTCGACCACGACCCGCACGAGGCACTGCGGTTCGGCTGGATGGTGGAGATCGATCCGCGCGAGCCGCGGACGCCCGGCCGCAAGCGCACCGCGCTCGGCCGCATGATGCACGAGAGTGCCGCGTGCACGGCGACGCGCGATGGCCGCGCGGTCGTGTACCTCGGCGACGACGACGTCTTCGAATACGTCTACAAGTTCGTCTCGCGCGGTCGGATCGAGCCGGCACGCGGCGCCGCCAACGGCGCGCTGCTGGACGACGGCGTGCTGCACGTGGCGCGCTTCGATGCCGACGGCACCGGCGAGTGGCTGCCGCTGGTGCACGGGCAGGGGCCGCTGGTCGCCGCGAACGGGTTCGCCGATTCGGGCGAGGTGGCGATCAAGACGCGACTCGCGGCGGACCGGCTCGGCGCCACGCCGATGGACCGGCCCGAGGACATCGCGATCCACCCGTCGAGCGGCCGGATCTACGTCGCGCTCACCATGAACCACCAGCGCACGGCCGATGCGCGACGCGGCGTGCTGATCGGCCGGGACGTCGCGCAGGGCGTGGACGCCGCCAATCCGCGTCCGGCGAATGCGCGCGGGCACATCGTCGAGATCCTCGAGGATGGCGACGATGCCGGGGCCCGGCGCTTCCGCTGGAACTTGTTCCTGCTACCCGGCGACCCGCAGGCGAGCGATGCGCGCTTCCTCTCGAGCCCCGCCGACCTGCAGCCGGGCCGCATCGCCTCCGCAGACACGTACTACGCCGGGTTCACCGGGCCGGGCCAGCCCGCGCCGATGGCGTGCCCCGACAACCTCGGCTTCGACGCGGCCGGTCACCTCTGGATGGTCACCGACGGCGCGCAGCCCCATGGCTGCAACAACGGTGCCTTCGCGGTGCCCGTGACGGGGCCGGACCGCGGCTACGTGCGCCAGTTCATGAGCGGACCGAAAGGAGCGGAGGTCGCGGGCTGCGAGTTCACGCCAGACGGCGAGACGCTGTTCCTCTCGGTGCAGCACCCGGGCGAGGGCGGCACGCCCGCGCATCCCGAGAGCCACTGGCCGGACGGCGGCGACCTGCCGCCGCGGTCGAGCGTCATCGCCATCCGCAAGCGGGGCGGCGGACGCGTCGGCAGCTGATCACTCCATCGCGAGTTCGAGCCGCACCTTGCCGTCCTGCGGCGTCACCTTGCCTTCCTTGACGAGGAAGACGCGTTCGGGCGCGAGGCCCGTGTCGGTGAGCAGCGCCCGCTCGACCGCCGTCGCGCGCTGCTCGCCGAGCTGATCGAGATCGGCCGAACCCGGTGCGAGCTTCTCGCGCGCCGCATTGCGCAGGAATTCGATCGCGGCGGCCTGCTCTGCCAACTTGGCTTCCTTGCGCGATTCGCCTTCCGCGCGCTCGGGCGCCGGCGGCAGCTTCGGCTCGGCTCCCGTGAGCGTGGTCACCAGTTCCGTCAGGACGTCGACCTGCTTGTCCGGCGCGAGCGTGTCGAAGGACGGGGCCGGCGCCTCGGGGCTCGCCTTCTTGCCGAGCACCACGCGGCGCGTCGCCTCGGTGAGTGCGGCGGCGTAGCGCTGGTCGGTGAGCGCCGCGGCGTCGAGTTCCGCGAGCGAGCCGAGCGGTACCTTCAGGCGGATGTCCTGCTTGGTCGCGAGGGTCTTGCCGAGTCCGGCGAGCCGCTCGGCCACCGCGGCATCGAGCGTCGACTGGCCCGGCGCGAAGTCGACGAACTGCGCTTCCTCCGCACCCTTGAACAGCGCGCCGAGCGCCTTGAACGGCGCCGTGACCGCCTTGACGATCAGGTTCTTGATGACCTGCCAGATGATCGGGCCGATGCGGAACTTCGGGTCGTCGAGCGTGCCCGTCACGGGGATGTCGAGCTCGATGACGCCGTCGGCATCCTTGAGCAGCGAGGTTGCGAACTTCACCGGCAGCGTCGCTTCGCCCTTCGACGCCGTCGCCTCGCCCCACTCGAGCTGGTCGATGCGGATGTGGTGCTTCGCGTCGAGCTTGCGGTCCGTGATGGTGTAGTGCAGGTCGGTGGTGAGCTTGCCCTGCGCGATGCTGTAGCCGGCGAGCTTGCCGGAGTACGGGTTGAAGATCGGCAGCGAGATGTTCTCGAACTTCATGCCGATGTCGGTGTAGCGCTCGAACGCGAACGGCTGCACCTCGCCGGTGATGGTGACCGGCGAGAATTCGCCGACCTTGCCTTTGAAGTCGACCTGCGAGCGCGACTTCGGGTCGGACGACATGCCGCGGATGCCGCCGTTGAGGCCGACGATGTCGGCCGCGAAATTGGGCTGGATACTCTGGTCGGCGAAATCGAGGCGGCCGTTTTCGAGCCGGAAGTCGCGGATGCGGATCGGCATCCCGGTTTCCTTCAGCTCGGGCGCCGGGGGTGGCGGCGCCTTCGCGCGCGCCCTGGCGGCCGCGGCCGCCGCCTTCTTCTCGGCGCGAATCTCGGCGCGCGTCTTCTTGTGCTGCGCGGCCTGGGCCGTTGCTGCGGCGGCCGCCTCGCGACGCTGGATCTCCGCGGCCGTGCCCTTGGGATCGAACACCGCCGACACGTTGATGATGCCGTTCGTGCCGATCGCCACGCGGTTGTACGGCTTCACGAGCCGCACGCGATCGATCGTGATCGCATCCGGCGCCATGTCGTAGCGCAGCTTCGACAGCTCGAGCCGGTCGAAGTTGAAGAAGTCCTGCTGCAGCGCCGTGTCGACAGACTGGAAGCCGGTGACCGCCACGTCCCCGGCGAAACTCAGGTCGGCCGCGGGGCTGTCCGGCGGCGTCATGGTCGCCTTGCCCTTGAGGCCGAGCGTGCCGCGCCGGATGGTCATCGCCGTGGAGGCGCTGACGTACGGCTGGATGTCCGTGAGGTCGAAACCGTCGAGCGCGAGGTCGATGTCCGCCGCGAACGGGGAGGGCACGAGGCTGCCCGACCCGTCGAGCGTGCCCTTGCCGTTGATCCGCGCATCGAAATGCACGGGGAGTGCCTTCGCGAGGTCGAGGCTCACGCTTTCGACCCTCGCATTCAGCGGCGACAGCGCGAACGTCACCGCCGGCGTGATCGAGCGGTCCTCGAAGCCGATGTTCGCGTCCTTGACCTCGACGCCGGCGACCTGCACCTGCCAGGCCGGTGCGGCGGGCGCGGCGGCGGCAGGCGTGGATGCGGGTGCGGATGCTGGTGCGGGTGCGGGCGCGGGCGCGGGCGAGAACAGGTTCGTCAGGTTGATCGAACCGTCCGCCGCCTTCCACGCCTGGACGGTCATGTTTCCGAGCGTGATGTTGCCGATCGCCACGGTCTGCTCGGGCAGCGCGACCTTCGTGTCGCTCAGCACGAGGCTCGGGATCTGCACCCAGTCCGCGTCGGCGCCCCGCGCGCGCAGCGCGAGGCCCGTGAGCTCGATCTTCGGCAGCGTGGCCTTTGCATCGAGCCGGCCGTCGAGCGCCACCTGGTAGGAGCCGCCGAGACCGATCGAGCCTGCGGTCAGCCCGAACGGCAGGGCATCGCCGAGGAACTCGGCGACTTCGGTCGCGGCGAGGTTGCCGATCGCAAACGTGCCTTCCGAACGGATGCCGGGCTCGAGTGCGAACCGGCCCTTCCAGTCGAAGCTGGCGCCCGTCTCGCCTCGCGCGGTGAAGCCGAAGTCGCCGCCCTGCGGCGTCGTGCGGAAGTCCTTGAGCGTGAACTCGATCGGCGCGAGGCGGTGCGTGTAGGCCGTGGCGCGCGCCTGGTCGACGTAGTCGGCGCGGCCCTGGCTCACGACCAGCGACTGGATCCACACGCTCGGCAGCGGCTCCGGTTGCGGCGGCTTCGGCGCCGTGTCTTTCAACGCCAGGTCCGCGAGGTTCACCTGCCCGCCGGGCCGGACCACGGCGCGGATCGTCGGTGCCGCGATGTCGATGTCCTTGAAGGTGTACGCGCCGTGCCACAGCGACGACACCTCGAAGTCGACGAACAGCCGCTGGAACCCGATCATCGTCTGGCGGTCGGTGTCCGGCAGTGCGAGGTCGCGGATCTCGAGCTGCAGCTTGAACGGGTTGAAGCGGATCTCGCCGACCTGCAGCTCGCGCCCGTAATGCTCGCGCACGAAGGCCGTCGCCTGGCTGCGGATCACCTTCGGCGCGACGTAGAAGCCGAGCAGCGCATACACGCCGACGAGGGCCGCCACGAGCGCGGCGGCCCACACCAGCTTCGATTTCAGCAGCTTGCCCATGCGTACGTCCGCCCGGCGGCGCGCGGGACCCTCAGCGCTCGCTGCCGAGCCAGCGATAGAGTGCGCCCGCGATCAGCGCGCCCGCAATCGGCGCGACCCAGAACAGCCACAACTGGCCCAGCGCCCAGTCGCCGACGATCAGCGCGGGGCCCGTGCTGCGCGCCGGGTTCACCGAGGTGTTGGTCACGGGAATGCTGACGAGGTGGATCAGCGTGAGGCCGAGGCCGATCGCGATGGGCGCGAACCCGGCGGGCGCGCGACGATCGGTCGCACCGAGGATGATCATGAGGAACATGCCCGTCATCACGACCTCGGTGAGGAAGCCCGCGCCGAGCGAGTAGCCGCCCGGCGAGTGCGCGCCGTAGCCGTTCGAGGCGAGCCCGCCGGCGAGGTCGAATCCCGCCTTGCCCGACGCGATGGTGTAGAGCACGAAGGCGCCCACGCACGCTCCGATCACCTGCGCGACGATGTACGGCAGCACTTCCGCGGCCGGATGGCGACCGCCGGCCCAGAGCCCCACGGTCACGGCCGGGTTCAGGTGGCAGCCGGAGATGTGGCCGATCGCATAGGCCATGGTGAGGACCGTCAGTCCGAACGCGAGCGACACGCCCGCGAGGCCGATGCCCACGTCGGGAAAGGCCGCGGCCAGCACGGCGCTGCCGCAACCGCCGAGCACGAGCCAGAACGTGCCGATCAGTTCGGCAGCGAGCTTCTTGGACATGGGCATGGGTGGGTCCCCTGTGGTGTGTTTTCGTTGGCTGCAAGCACCGGCAGCCGGCGCGCTGGCCGGCTGGATCCTCCCCCCACGCGCAGACTAGCGACTCGGGGCGGGCGCCGACAAGGGAGCGGCGGACTTTTCCGCCGGGACCGGCCAGGCATCGACGATGCTCAGCAGCATCGCATTGAACAGCGCCGGCTTTTCCATCATGAGGAAATGGCCGACGCCGTCCATCGGGACGACCCGGAAGCGCGGCTCGAGGCGACGGATGGCGGCCTCGTCGGTCGACGAGCTGGCGGCGTTGATCGCCACGATCGGCACGTCCAGATCGGCCAGCAGGGGCCCGTAGTCCAGGGCGAGCAGGTGCTCGAGGGCCGGGATCGCGACCTTCGGCGGCGCCGAGGCCATGTCCTTGACGATCCACTGGCGCACGACCGGGTCGGTGTGCTCGGTGAAGAAGCTCTTGTCGGCAAAGTCCGCGGTGGCCTTGGCGAAATCGCGTCGCATCGCCTTGAGGATCGGCGCCGTCATCGCCTTCGGGTACGGATGCGCGATGTCGCCGAAGGTGTCGACGCCCACGATGCCGAGCACCCGGCCCGGGAGGCGCCGCGCGGCTTCGAGGACCACCGGCCCGCCCATCGAATGCCCGACCAGCACGGCGTGCTGCGCGCCGACGGCCTGCACCACCGCGGCAACGTCGGCACCGAAATTCTCCATCGACCAGTCCTTGCGTCCGCCGGTCGTGGACTTGCCGTGCCCTGCGAGGTCGAGCGTCACCACGGTGTGCGCGACCGCGAGCGCATCGAGCTGTGAATCCCAGTAACCGGAGTCGCAGGACCAGCCGTGGACGAGCACGACCACGGGTTCGCCGCGACCGTACACGCGGTAGCGGATCGTGGCGTGGTCCGGGGCCAGCGACGTCGTGTTGGCCTCGGTCGGCATCGCGTGCGGGGGCGCCGGCGGTGGCTTGGGCGCAGTCTGGATTGCCGGTGCGGGCGCGGCCGGCGGCTCCGACGGTTGCCGGGCACAACCCGCCGCGACCAGGGCAGCCAGCAGCATCGTCAGGCACCGGGGTGCGCGCATCGTCGTGTCCTTCTCAGCCGGCCGGATCGGGCAGGACCTTGCCGGGGTTCATGATGCCGTGCGGATCGAGCGCCTGCTTGATCGCGCGCATGACGGCGAGGTCCGTGGCGCTGCGGTGGTGTGCCAGCTCGGCGCGCTTGAGCTGGCCGATGCCGTGCTCCGCGCTGATGCTGCCGCGGAACTCGCGCACGATCGAGTACACCGTCCTCTCGAGGGCGTGCGTCTGCGCGAGGAACTCGCGCGGGTCGGCGCCGACGGGCTGGCTCAGGTTGAAGTGCAGATTGCCGTCGCCGACGTGACCGTAGGCGACGAGTCGCCCTGCCGGCACGATCGCGAGCACCGCCGCGGAGGCGCGCTCGAGGAACGCCGGCAGGCTCGCGACCGGCACCGACACGTCGTGCTTGATGCTCGCGCCTTCGTGGCGTTGCGCCTCGGGCACCGACTCGCGCAGCTTCCACAGCGCCTGGCGCTGGGCGATCGACTCGGCGATCACCGCGTCGCTCACCAACCCTTGGGCGAGGGCGTCGGCCAATCCTTGTTCCAGCAGGGGGCGCAGCGCGGGATCGTCGCGTGCGGTCGAGACCTCGCACAGCACGTAGTTCGCGTGTGTCCCGGCGAGCGGATCGGTCACGCCCGGGATGTGCTGCGTGGTGAACTCCACGGCGATGCGCGGCAGGAACTCGAAGCTCGTCACGAGGTCGCCGGTGGCGGCGCGCAGGCGCCCGAGCAGCTGCACCGCCGCGCGCAGGTCCGGCACGGCGACGAACGCCGTCTCGATCGTGCGCGGCACGGGGAACAGCTTGAGGCTCGCTGCCGTGATCACGCCGAGCGTACCCTCCGCGCCGATGAACAGGTCGCGCAGGTCGTAGCCCGTGTTGTCCTTGCGCAGGCTGGTGAGTCCATCGAGGATGCGGCCGTCGGCGAGCACGACTTCGAGCCCCAGCACGAGGTCGCGCGTGACGCCGTAGCGCAAGGCGTTCAGCCCACCCGCGTTCGTCGAGAGATTGCCGCCGATCTGGCAACTGCCCTCGGACCCCAGCGACAGCGGGAAGAATCGGTCCGCCGCCTGGGCCGCCGCCTGCACGTCGGCGAGCAGGCAGCCCGCCTCGGCGGCGAGCGAGAAGTTGTCCGCGTCGACCGCGCGCACGCGGTTCAGGCGCCGCAGCGACAGCACGATCTCGTCGCCGTGCACACCCGGCGTGGCCCCGCCGCAGTAGCTCGTGTTGCCGCCGTGCGGCACCACGCCGACGCGATGCTCGTGGCAGATCGCGAGCGCCGTGGCGACCTCCCGGGTGGATGCGGGACACACGACCAGCGGCGCGGCGCCGTGGTACAGGCCGCGGAAGTCCGTGAGGTAGGGTTCGATGTCCGCAGGCGCGTCGAGGCAGGCCGCCGGGCCGAGGGCGCGGTGCAGCTGCTCGAGGGCGGGAGCGAGGCTCGTCGTCGCGGTCGTCATCGGCTCCCGGGGCGCGAGGCCGTCAGGCAGGACGCGGGCTCGTGAACTTCGCGGTGACCAGCGCCACGCCGACGGCGACCACCAGCACGAGGATGGAAGCCAGCGCGTTCGTCAGCAGGTTCGGGGCGAACAGCAGCACGAGGCCGAAGCCGAGCATCATCAGGCCCGAGACGAGCTTGAGGATGCGGCCTTCGGATTCGGTCAGCTTGCGTGCGCCCATGGTTTTCGTGAAGACGACGACGATGGCCAGCAGCGGCACGACGTAGATCACGTTGTAGGCCGCCAGCCACGCATAGTACTGCCACGACTCCAGCTTCGCGAGGGTCAGGGCGCGGGTGTACACCATCGGGAAGCCGGCCGTGCACAGCAGCTCGTAGGAATTCGCCACGATCGCGAGCAGGACGGTGCCGACCAGCATCGGTCCCATCGCGCCCTCGGTGACCACCTCGCGCATGCGCTTGAAGAGGCCCGGCTTGGCGGCGTCCGGGATCGAGAGGCTCGGGCCTTCCTTGAACCAGAAGTAATCCTTGACGTTCAGCACGGCGACCAGCAGCGCGATCACGCCCGCGATCAGCGTGATGATGCGCAGTTCGCCCGCGATCAGGAAGACGTTGAGCCACGCGGCCATGAACACGAAGTAGACGATGCCGGAGAACAGCACGAAGGTGCCGCCGACGATCGCCATGCGCGTGCGGCTGCGCGCGTGCACCAGCAGGCTGAGCAGGAACAGCAGCACGAAGAACGCGCAGGGATTGAACGCGTCCATGCCGGCCAGCACCAGCGTCAGCGCCGGCAGCGAGAACGCCTGTGCGTTCACCGTGCCCGCGAAGGGCAGGTGGATGGTCGTGCCGGCGGTCGATTCCTCGAGGTCGCGCGCGCCACCGCGCGTGCCCTGCAGCGGGGTCGTGGCGGCCGCCGTCGGCTGGGGATGCGCCAGCCGGTCGGCGTGGCACTGCTCGAGGGCCTGGATCAGCTCGGCGCCCGTCGTCTCCGCGCTGTCGTAACCGATGCGCACCTGCCGGCAGAACACGAAGCCCGGCACCGACAGCGCTTCCACGCCGAGCGCCTTGGCGGTGTTGAAGTAGAAGCGCGCGTTGTCGCGGTTGTCCTTGACCGGGTAGGCCTGCAGTTCCAGCCACGGCGTGCGCGCGGCGAACTCATTCACCAGCGGCTTGGCGGCCTGGCAGTGCGGGCAGGTCGGCGAGTAGAAGTAGTAGAGCCGCACGGTCGGCGAGCCGTCGGCGGCCGTGCCGAACCAGAAGTCGTCGGACTGCGGGTCGCGGTTCTCGGCGAGGGTGGTACCGGCGATCAGCGCGAGAAAGGCGAGCAGCAGGGCACGGAGGAGGGTCATGGGAAGCCTGCAAACGGGAAGGCAGGCCGAATCATAGCGACGCGCCCGGGCCGCGCTCTCCGGTGTTCTACCGATGCGGCTAGCGTCCGCGCGGCGTGTGCACCGCGCCGGTGCAACTATTTTCCAAGCACGGCCTCGCGACGGGCGAGACTTTCCGCCGGCCAGCACGCGCGTCGATCGTAATACTCCGTGAACGCCGGGATGCCGGCCGGCAGCACGACCCACGGCTGCTTGCTCGCCGTGAAGATGTGGACATCGGGCGGCAGTGCATCGGGATCGTCGAGGGTGCCGACGCGCACGAAGCGGATCCTCGGCCCGGCCCCCGAGTACGTGCTCCAGAGCGCGAGCCGGCAGGTCGGGCAGCGGGCGATGCGCTGGCCCTTGCCACTCTGCGACGGCGTGTCGACGATCTCCGGCGTCCCGGACAGCAGCGTCACGCGATCGGCCTCGATCATGGCGTTGAGCGCGAACGACGCCCCTGTCTCGCGCTGGCACCAGCGGCAATGGCAGCAGTGCACGAACAGGGGCGCGGTCTCGAGCTGGTAGCGCACGGCGCGGCAGTCGCAGCCGCCCTGCCGCGGATAGGCGACGGGAGCGCTCACGAGGCGTCTCCGGCATCCGTCCAGGTGTTGGCGTGCGCGGCGAACTGGTTCGACTGCGCTCGCACCACGCAGAAGCGCTGGCCGGTCGGCGCTTCCATCACCCACCACGTGTGCACCCGCTTCACCCGCTTGGCGCCGAGCGCCTCGAGCCGACGCACCTCGGCCTCGATGTCGTCCGCCTCGATGTCGAGGTGCACGCGGCTCGGGTGCGAGACCTGCTGCACCTCGATGTGCAGGCGGTCCTCGGGATCGACGAGGCGCACGTACTTCTCGCCTTCGGCGCCCGGCAAGGCCTTCACCGGCATGCCGAGTGCACCACTCCAGAACCGCGCGGCGCCGGCGAGATCCGGCGTGTCGCAGTCGATGATGAAGCCGACCAGTCTGCTCTTGTGCATGCGGAATGCTCCCTCGATCGCGTCAGGGCAGGACGGTGTGCAGCGCGATCTCGAACAGGACGAAGCGATACAGCCAGACGATGTGGAAGAACGCCCAGGCGATCAGCGCGGCCACGCCTGCTGCGTAGGCCCAGTGTGCAGCGTAAACGCGCCGCAACATCAGCACCAGGTAGCCGGCGACGACGACCTGCAGGCAGGTCGACACCGCGCCGTCGTTCTCGGCCAGCGCAGCCGCGGCGCTCGGTGCCGATTGCCACCACATCAGCATGCCTGCGATCACCGGTACCAGTACGGCCAGCATCAGCAGCAGGAACGCCCAGAAGTGCGTCGCGACCACCGCATGTTCGATCACGAACCGGCGCCGCGTCCGGAACAGCGCGAACAGCAGCGCCGCGTAGAGGGGAATGAACAGGAACACCAGCGTCTTCGCCAGCAGGTTGCTGCGCTCGTTGAACAGCGCCTCGAACGTCGCGTAGTCGACGCCACGGCCGTGCAGGACGCGGGCGACCTCGCTCGTGGCAAAGGCCCCGTAGTAATCGTTGCCGTGCATCTGCACGGCCAGCGGAGTGGCGAAGGTGTTGGCGCCGATCCACGCGATCGACAGGAGATAGGCGACGTTGATCGAGAGGAACAGCGCCAGCGGCTTCGCGTAGCGGACCCGGCTGCCGCGCAGGTATTCGGCGCTGAGGTGCCCGGGGCGCGTCACCAGGTACCAGAGCGATCGGGCACCCTTGGTGTCGAAATTGGTCAACAGGTCGGCGGCGACGTCCAGGCAGTGGCGCAGGGAGGGCGGACCCGCGCTGGGGCGTCGCTCCCCGCACGAATGACAATACCGGTCGGCAGCGAGGGCACGGCAGGACGGGCAAGTGAACGAGTTTGAGGAAGCGGATTCGCCGTGCATCGAAACCTCCCCGGTGGCGCGGTCAGGCGCCGAGTTCGCGCTTGGCCGTGGCCACCCAGTCCTTGTGCAAAGTGTTGTAGTGACGGCCGGCCACCCGGCTCTCGTCCAGCACGCGCTGGAAACACTCGCGCGCCCGATCGGCGCGCCCGTCGGCCTTCAACAGCAGACCGAGCCGCACGAAAGGCTCGGGGCCCGGGTAATAGCCGCAGAGCGCCTCGTACTCTTCTTCGGCCTGGGCACGGTGGCCGCTCTCGTCCTGCGCCCGCGCATACAGCAGGTGAGCCTCGGGTGAGCGGTAGCCCGGATTGGCTTCCTTGAGCCTCTCGAGCGTGACGATCACGGCGGCGTAGTCGCCGAGGCCGAACTGGGCGCGCGCCAATCCATGCAGCAGCGCGGGGTCGTCCTCGTGCACGCCCTTGAGCCGCGCGGCATACAGGTCGCGTGCCTCGGCGTAGCGGCCCTTGTCGAGGCATTCCTCGGCGAGCCGCATCGCGTTCTGCACCGTGTCGGCGACGGCGAGGTTCTGCGCCGCCTGCTGCAGGTCCTTGTTCGGGTTGACGGCCTTCGACATCGAGCGCCCGAGGTTGCGCGCCGTGCGGCTGCCCGTCAGCTCCGGCAGCAACTCCACGATGAAGTAGGCGAGGCCGCCGATCGCCGGGAAGAACAGCAGGATGAAGATCCAGGTCATGTTGCGCCCGGTCTTGAGCACGTGCACCACGAGCCCGAGCTGGATGGCGTAGGAGAGGATGACGAACAGCATGCGAACCCTCGTTGGCGCGTCCGTGCGCGGCGGCCGGCTCAGCCCTGGCGGGCGGGCCGGATGATACTCGTCTTCTGGTTGCGGTCGTCCTCGACGATCACGATCACCGGGTCGATCCCCGCCATCTCCTCGGGCTGGAACCAGCCCTCGGCGAGCACGATGATCTTGTCGCCCTTCTGGAAGTGCCGCGCCGGCGGGCCGTTCAGGCAGATGTCGCCGCGCCCGCGCGGTCCGGCCATCACGTAGGTCTGCCAGAACACGCCGTTCGCGACGTTGGTGATGTTGACGTACTGGAACGGCCGGATGCCGCTCTGCTCGAGCAGCGCCTCGTCGATGGTGATCGAACCGACGTAGTTGAGGTCAGCCTCGGTGACGGTGGCGCGGTGGATCTTGGCGATGCAGGCACGGATCAGCATGGGTCACTCCCGCCGGTCGAGGGCGTGACTATGCCAGCAATGGGGTGCCCGGCGGGAGGGCCGGCCGCGTCAGCGCACGCCCAGCCAGTCGGGGTTCGGCAGCGCGCTGAACGCCTCGCGCAGCGCCTCGCCCCAACCGTTGCGGATCATCTGGAAGTAGCGGTTCTCGCCGTCGATGTCGACGTGACAGGCAACGCGGCACTCGTCGCGCCGCACGATCACGAGGTCGAGCGGCGGGCCGACCGACAGGTTCGAACGGATGGTCGAGTCCATCGAGATGAGCGCGCACTTGGCCGCCTCGCTGAGCGGCATGCTGCGGCGCGTGACGCGATCGATGATCGGCTTGCCGTATTTCGACTCGCCGATCTGGAAATACGGCGTGTCGGGCGTCGCCTCGATGAAGTTGCCGGCCGCGTAGACGTGGAACAGGCGCGGGGCCTCGCCCTTGATCTGGCCCCCGACGATGAAGCTCGGGTTGAAGTCGACGCCCTGCGACTTGAGGGCGTCGTAGTCGCGCGCGTGCATCTCGCGCAGGGCCTCGCCGACGAGCCGCACGGCTTCGAACATGTTCGGGCAGGTGCTGAGGCCCGGCGTTTCGCCGTCCTGCGCGGCCATGCGCTCGGCGAGGATGCTCGTGGCGCCCTGGGTGAGCGCGAGGTTGCCGGCCGACAGCAGCACGATCACCCGCTCGCCCGGCTTCTCGAACACCTTGACCTTGCGGAACGTGCTGACCTGATCGACCCCCGCGTTGGTCCTCGAGTCCGCGAGAAACACCATGCCCGCGTCGAGGACCATGCCTACGCAATACGTCATTGTTGCTGTGCCTGTCCGCTGCAGACCCGGACGGCGACTGCCATCGACTCGTGCCCGCCGCCGCGTCTTACGCCGCGCACGGGGGCGGCGTCAAGGTAATCGCGTCCGACCGCGAGCCGGCAATGGCGCCCGCCGGCCTGCTCGGCGTGCGTCACGTCGAGGCTGCACCAGCCCTCGTCGGGGCCGAGCCACACGTCGGCCCAGGCGTGGCTCGCCACGCCACCCGCGTCGCCCGCGTAGAAGTAGCCGCTCACGTAGCGCGCCGGGATGCCGGCGGCGCGACAGCAGGCGATCAGCACGTGCGCCTGGTCCTGGCACACGCCCGAACCGAGTTCGAGCACCTCCGCCGCACTGTGCGTCACGTCGGTCGTGCCGGGCTCGTAGGCGACGCGCTGGCAGATGCCGCGCACGAGGTCGAGCAGCGAATGACGCGTCGGCGGATGACGGCCGAGGTAGTGGTCGGCGAGGTCGCGCAGCGCGGTGTCCGGACGCGTCAGGCCGGTCGGGGAGAGGAAGGCCATCGGCGAGAGGCCGGCCGGCTCGTCGATGACGGCGCTCGCGCCCTGGCCGATCTCGGCCGTGCCCTCGACCACGATGCGCAGTTCGCGGTGCGGGAACTCCACCGTGACGATGTGCGTGACGTTGCCGTACGGGTCGACCTGCTCGATGCGCTCGCCCGGCGCGCTCACCTTCCAGTTCAGCACGCGCTGGCCGGGCTCGGCCCGCGGCGTCAGCTTGAGCGCCTGGATCGAGTAGCTGACCGAGGACTCGTAGACGTAGTGCGTCTCGTGGCGGATGTGCAGTTGCATGGGTTCACGCGGCGGCAGTGTGGCCAAGGAAGTCGCGGCCGATCCGGTCGCTCAGGTCGGCGGTGCGGGCGAGGCAGTCCCCGAGGAAGCGCTCGACGCCGCCCCCGAACATCGACTGCGGCGTGCCGAATCGCAGCGACGCATGCAGCTGGCCGGCGCGCCGCTCGGTCTCGGCCGACTGCGGTGCCGAGACGGCGAGCAGGTTCTCGTAGACGAGTTCCGCCGAGCGGTAGATCGAGCGCGGTACGTCGCGCCGGAAGGTCGCGAACTCGGCGACGCTCATTGGCGTGACCGTGTCGCGCGACACGCGGCGGAAGATCTCGAATGCGGACAGCGCGCGCAGCAGCACGCTCCACGGGTAGTAGTCGTGGGTCACCGGCGCACCATCGCCGGCCGAGCCCTCGCAGGCGAGGCGGATCTGCAGCAGGCGCGCGACGCCGTCGGCGCGCTCGAGGAAGGTGCCGATCTGCATGAAGTGGTAGCCCTCGTCGCGCAGCATCGAGCCGAGCACCACGCCGCGGGCGAGGTGGGCGCGGTACTTCACCCAGTCGATGAACTCGGCCACGTTGCGCGTGGTGAAGCGCGACGGCGCGGTGGCCCGGGCCTCGAGCCAGGTCGAGTTGAAGGTCTCCCACATCTCGGAGGAGATCGAGCCGCGCACGGCGCGCGCGTTCTCGCGGGCGGAGCGCAGGCAGTTCAAGATGCTCGAGGGGTTGCCGCGGTCGAACGCGAGGAAGTCGATCACCCGGTGCGGCTCGACCTCGTCGTGCCGCTCGGCGTAGGCCGCATCCATGCTGAGCGTGGCGAGCATGCGCCGCCAGCCGATGTTGTCGGCGCGCACTTCCTGCGGCAGCAGCGACAGCCGGTACTCGACGTCGAGCGTGCGCGCGAGGTTCTCGGCGCGCTCGGCGTAGCGCCCGAGCCAGTAGACGTGGTCGGCGGTGCGGCTGAGCATCCGGTCAGTCCTCCAGCACCCAGGTGTCCTTGGTGCCGCCGCCCTGCGAGGAGTTGACCACCAGCGAGCCGGCGCGCAGCGCGACGCGCGTGAGGCCGCCCGGCACGATGGTGATGTCGCGGCCCGAGAGCACGAAGGGCCGCAGGTCGATGTGGCGCGGCGCGACACCCTGCTCGACGAAGGTCGGGCAGGTGGAGAGCGCGAGCGTCGGCTGCGCGATGTACTTCTCGGGCGAGGCGAGGATGCGCAGGCGGAAGTCCTCGCGCTCGGCGGCGGACGCCGTGGGCCCGACCAGCATGCCGTAGCCGCCGGCGCCGTGGACTTCCTTCACCACGAGTTCGTCGAGGTGCTCGAGCGTGTAGGCGAGGTCGTCGCGCCGGCGCAGCACGCGCGTCGGCACGTTGTTGAGCAGCGGTTCCTCGCCGAGGTAGAACTTCACCATCTCGGGCACGTAGGGATAGATCGACTTGTCGTCGGCGATGCCGGTGCCGATCGCATTCGCCACCGTGACGTGGCCCGCGCGATAGGCGGACATCAGGCCCGGCACGCCGAGCACGGAGTCGGTGCGGAACACGAGCGGGTCGAGGAAGTCGTCGTCGATGCGCCGGTAGATCACGTCGACGCGCTGCAGGCCGCGCGTGGTGCGCATGTAGACGAAGCCGCTGCGCACGATCAGGTCCTGGCCCTCGACCAGCTCGACGCCCATCTGCTGGGCGAGGAAGGCGTGCTCGAAATAGGCGCTGTTGTGCGCGCCGGGGGTGAGCACCACGACCACCGGATCGGCGACGCCGGCCGGCGCGACGGACGCGAGGTTCTCGAGCAGGCGGTCGGGATAGTGCTCGACCGGCGCGACGCGGTTGAGCGCGAAGAGCTCGGGGAAGAGCCGCATCATCATCTTGCGGTCCTCGAGCATGTACGACACGCCGGAGGGCACGCGCAGGTTGTCCTCGAGCACGTAGAACTCGCCCTCGCCGGCGCGCACCACGTCGATGCCCGCGATGTGGGCGTAGATCCCGCCGGGCACGTCCATGCCCTGCATCTCGGGGCGGTACTGCGGATTGCAGTAGATCTGCTCGGACGACACGACGCCGGCCTTGAGGATCTCCTGCCCGTGGTAGATGTCGCCGATGAAGGCGTTCAGTGCACGCACGCGCTGGCGCAGGCCGGCCGCGAGCTTCTGCCACTCGGCCGCCGAGAGGATGCGCGGCACGATGTCGAACGGGATGAGGCGCTCGTTGCCTTCCTGCTCGCCGTAGACCGCGAAGGTGATGCCGACGCGGTGGAACAGGCTGTCGGCCTCGGCGCGTTTCTGGCGCAACGCATCGTCCGGCTGGCGCGTGAGCCAGTCGGCGTACACGGAATAGTGCGATCGCACTTCCCCGCGCGAGGTGTACATCTCGTCGTACGGGGCGGTGGCCTGGTTGCGGTCCATGGGTCTGTCCTGCCGGAGGACCCAAGCGAATTTCGTGCCAAGCCGCGATTCGGGGCGCGCGGCCGGGTGACTGCCCCGTCCGGGTGCGAAACGGGCGGCCCTGGGGCCGCCCGTGGTCAACTTTGGTGCGCGCGGGGTGGGGCCCGGCGGGCCGGATCAGTACCGGCCGTGGGTCTTGTACAGGTAGTTGGTCAGCTCGGCGGTCTGCATCGACAGGCGGCGCTGGATGTCGTGCACGACGCGCACGATGGCGCGCATCACGCGATAGACGAGCTGCGGGTTCTTGTCGAGCAGGCTCTCGAGGTCGCCGCGGCTGAGGCCGAGCACCTGGCTGGGGTTCATCGAGATCAGCGAGGCGTAGCGGGTGGCGCCGTCGAGGAACGACAGCTCGCCGGCAACGTCGCCGGGGCGCAGCGTGTTGAGCGTCACCTCGTTCTCGGTGCCGGCGGCCTTGATGATGCCGATCATGCCGTTCGACACGACGTACAGGTGGTCGTCGACGTCGCCCTCGCGCACGAGCACCTCGCCGGCGGCGAGGTCGCGGACGGTCATCACCTCGGCGAGCGCCTTGCGCTGCTCGTCGGTCATCTCGATGGCGAGCTTGGAGTTGGACAGTCCCTGGAGGGCGGCTTGGCTCATGTCGGGCTCCGGTTCGTGGCTTGGCGGCGATTATCGGCGGCGGGGTGGCTGGCCGGGTAGTAAGGGCATGCCGCGAGGGCCGTTTGGCGCGGCGGCGGCGTTTCGGCTTGCGACTTCGGGCGGTCCGGTGGCGCGCCGGCATCTCGGCTCCCGATTCCGGGGCGGCTCGGTGGTGCGCCGGCATCTCGGTTCCC
>JBGAHO010000038.1:0-41778 GCA_044226195.1 Steroidobacteraceae bacterium | reverse complement strand
GATCGGAAGGAACTACGCTTTCGTATTGTCGAGACGGATGGTCGCAACGCGCAAGCCGACCTGCGAGGTGTGCTGATGGCGTTGCCGAGGGACTTCCAACGCACGCCTGCCGACTTCTATACGCCCGCTGGCAAGCATACGTTCAGCGGCATCGTATTCACCTCGTTCGCGAAATCTCGAGTCGGAGGCGTGCTGGACTTGCGCGATCAAGTCAAGCAAGCGACCGGGGCGCCGGTGACGATTTACGCCGGCGGCGCACCTCACGCAGGAATCGATAAGCGAGCTTGGGATGAGGAGAAGCGCGCGAACGCGAAGCGATTCATGCAAAACGAGGCCGCGGTACTGGTTGCCACGAAGGCCTTCGGCATGGGCATCGACAAGGCGAATATCCGGTACACCCTCCACTTCGGTATGCCAGGGTCCCTTGAGGCGTTCTACCAGGAAGCCGGTCGTGCCGGCCGCGACCGCCGACCCGCCCAATGCGTCGTGCTGTACTCCCGGCCCGAACCGCAGATCGAGTCGAAATTGGACGTGATCCGCAGCTCGCTGGATGAATTAAGGAGCGCATTCGAAGCGGCCCCTCGAAACGGACGCGGCGACTTGGGCTCAGCGCTGTTCTTCCATCTGAATTCGTTTGCGGGGTCGGATGAGGAGCTCGGCGATGTTCGCTCGATGGTCGCTCGTCTATCGTCGCTGCAGCCGGGAGAAAGTATCGAACTGCCCTTTGCCCGGGCAAGCGAGCGCTTCAAGCAGGAGGACGTTCGAAAGCGCGAGGAGAAGGCTCTCTTCCGTCTTGTTCAAGTCGGTTACCTGGCGGACTACGAGCTGGACTGGGGCAGTCAGAAGATTCGCGTCGTCGGGGGTTCCAAGGACCCAGAGTCCGTCGCCGCTCGCGTGATCGATTACGTGAGGCGTTCTGACAGCGGACGAGTAAAGGATGTCCAGGGTCAGCTGGCTCGCATCGTGAAGGGCGACCAAGGTGACGAAGCAACCATCCGGCTCATTGGCGTCCTCGTCGCCTTCTGTTATGACACGATCGAGCGCGCGCGACGACGCTCGATATTCGAAGCGATGGAGGCTGCGAAGCAAGGACGAGATGCCGAGAATTTCCGGCGCCGCCTGTTGGATTACCTCCAGGAAGGCATGGATCCCGACTCCTTCCAACGGTTGGTCGAAGCCCCCACCATCGACTTCGCCTGTTGCAAGGATATGCTCGCAAAGACCAACAACGACGTCGAGGCGGGCGAATTGCGAGGCATCACAATTCGCTTCCTCGAATCGTATCCCGACCACCCCGTGTTGCTTGCCCTGCGTGCAATGAGCGAGAGCCTCTCCCCGGATTGCGACGACAATGTAGTGCTTGATTCGCTGCGAACGCTGCTCACCGAGTCTGCGCTGAAGTACACCGTCGACGGAAAGACGATGGATACGGCCATCACGCTCATCGCCCAGACCGCGGAAGCTCGCACGCCCCGGCTGTTCCCCGCGCTCCTGCTGGCGATGGAAGACACAGGGTACGCCTCGCAGGACCCGGACCTCGGTCTCAACTCGCTAGCTCGGCGAGGCTTCGCTGTTGCCCCCGACGACGTGGGTGATCTCGCCTTGCTGGGAAGGCTCAAACAAGGTGTCGCGAGCTTACGAGCTGCGGCTTCCAACCTCGCAGCGTAAAAGAGAGAAAGGAAAGGGTGGTCTAAATGGCTCTGGAACAGGAACTTCGTTCACGCGTTGATCAGTCGCTGCGTGAGATCCAGGAGATCATCGAATCGCTGTCGCACGTCAAGCGCCTTGCGGACAAGCAAAGCGCCGCCGTCGAGCAGATGTCCAGCGTGGCGACCACCTTGACGACCGTGGGCGAACAACTGAAAGCCCTGACGATCACCGTCGGTCAAACGGGTCCGGTCCTCCAGTCCGCTGTCGATGTTGTGAAGTCTTCTGACCCGGGCGCTATCCTCAATCGAGCAGACGCTATTTCTCAGTCAGTCGCAGCGCTCGACGCTCGACTCGGGTCGGTCGGTGCTCGCCTTGAGCAGGCCGTCCAACTCGGTGAAGCATCGCGCGCCACGCTCGATCCAATTCGTTCAGCCGTCGAAGCGGCTCCAGTTAGAGCTGAAGCCGCGGCTCGCGCGCAGGCTGCCGCCCTCGAACGTCTCGAGCAGTCGATCTCCGCCAAGGTTGACGCGGCACACCACTCAGTTGAGGCGATAAAGAAACAACTCGGAACCACGTCAATGGCAGCGTGGGTTGCGGCTGCATTGGCTTTGGTGGCAGCGATCGTCTCGGTCGTTGGCGCTCTACGGTAGTCCTGCGAAGTCTATCTATCGCTTTCTTAAGAACGCCGGGCAACTGAATGAACCCGATCAGTAAATTTGCTGTCACCGTGATCGTTATGCCCGCAGCGCTTGGACTGTTCTACTACACCGTGATGTCACGTGCTGTCACGCACGCGACCGACGGCCTCTCAACCTCGATGCAGCGTCAGTCTGAGCGGGCAGCGAAGCACGCACAAGATCGAGCTGTTGAGGCTGCGCGTGCCGCGACGGATTCTGCTAAAGCCCATGCCGAGGAGGAGCGGGAAGCGGCCCGCGCCAGTCTTCTCGCTGCGCAGGCGGAACAGGAAGCTGCACAGCGGAAGGAGGCGGCCTGGCAGGCCTTCTTCAAGCCGAAGGCGGTCTGCAATTCTCCGCCGGACTGGGACACGCAGGTTGAATGTGGGAACGCCCACATCCGGGCTAAGAAGGCGTTTGAGGAGAAATGGGAGCGGGGTGATCTTTAGATCGCGAGTCCCAGTCTCTGATTTTCTTGGATTGTGAACAGGCGCTTGAGTTTGACCAGATTCCTGCGTCCGTCGCTCAACTCAATCAATGGCTTGCGACGCCGGTCGGCGCTCGAATCGGGCGCCTGCTCACACTTAGGTAAAGCCAGTGAAATCGGGGCGCACTTGGAGTATTGAAGGAGTGCCGTCGAATGTTCCTGCTCAAAGAACAGAACAAGCTGATCTGGACCGCGTCCGACCTGACCGTTGCCGCAGAGTGCGAGTACCGACTGCTGCGCACGATCGACTACCGACTTGAGTGGGCTGAGGAGATTGCGACGCCGAATGACCTGCTGATGGAGCAGGCAGCGATTATGGGCGACCGGCACGAGAAGCGGCTGCTGGAAGAGCACAAAAGGCGTGGCGCAACCGCAGAGCTCAGCAAAGTTGAAGGGAAGTACACCGTCGCCGCGCTCAAGGCGATGCATGAAACCACCCGGGTGGCATTCGACAGTCAACCTTTGGTGGTCTACCAGGCCGGATTCTTCGACGGTGAGTTTCACGGCTACGCGGACTTCGTCGAGAAATCCGCCAGCGGCTGGGTGGTGAGCGATGCCAAGCTAGCGCGTTCCGCCAGGCCCAAGGCGCTGCTGCAGCTCGGCGCCTATGCGGAACAGATCGCGGGTATGGGCCTGCCGCTGGCGAACACGGTTTCGTTGCTGCTCAGCAATGGCAGGCGCGTGGATTTTCCCACAGACGACCTGCTGGCCGTGTTCCGCGAACGACGCGACCGGCTACGCCGCATTCTGATCGCGCATCACCGCGAGCAAACGCCCGTCGCCTGGGGTGACGAGCGGTATACGGCCTGTGGACGCTGTCATGAGTGCGCGCACGCTGCGATGCAGGCCAACGACGTGTTGCTGGTGGCCGGTCTGCGGATGGACCAGCGGCGGAAGCTGCGGGCCGAGCGCATCACCACTATCGGAGAATTGGCGAAGGCCGATACCGCTCCGGCAACGATGACGCCGTCGACCTTCGACAAGCTGCGCGCCCAAGCGAAACTTCAGTGGGAGTATATGCAGGACGGTCCCACCGCGCGGGTTCGCCACGAACTGACATCGACGGCGCCGCAGACCTTGCAACTACTGCCGGCGGCTTCAGAAGGTGACCTGTTCTTCGACTTCGAGGGGGATCCGCTCTATGACGAGGGCGACCCGGCGCAATGCGGTCTGGAGTACCTGTGGGGCGTCATGGATACGCAAGGCCAGCTCCCGTTTCAGCATCGCTGGGCGCATGACCGCAAGCAGGAGCGCACATTGTTCATCGAGTTCATGGATTTCGTCTCCGAGCGTCGCAAGCGTTATCCGGACCTCCACATTTACCACTACGCGCCCTACGAGACGACGGCGCTCAAGCGCCTCGCGGGCCAGTACCTGGTCAAGCAGGACGAACTGGACACCCTTCTGCGCGATGAAGTTCTTGTCGACCTTTACGCCACGGTGCGCGGCTCGGTGCGGATATCCGCCGACTCCTACAGCATCAAGAAGCTGGAACCACTCTACATGGGCGAACAACTCCGTAACCAGGACGGCGTGACCTCCGGTGGCGACTCGATCCATGCGTACCACTTGTATCGCGAACAGGTGGCGAACGATCCCGCCGCAGCCAAGGCGCACCTCGACCGGCTGGACGAATACAACTACTACGATTGCCTTTCGACACAGCGGCTGCGCGACTGGCTGCTGGAGCGCGCGCGCGAGGCGAAAGTCGAGCATCTGATCGCGTCCCGCACCAAAGACTCGCGAGCCAGGACCGCGGAAGAAGGCAAGTCCGATCCGGCAATCGCCGAGGCCCAACAGCGCCTGACTGAGCGCCTCATGACACTCTCCGGCGACACCAACGTGAACGCGCGAACCGCTGAGCAACAGTGCTACGCAATGCTCGCCTCCGCACTCAACTATTTCCGACGGGAGCGCAATGTCAGCTGGTGGGAACACTTCAACCGCTTGCAGTCCCCGATCGATGAATGGCTGGAAACGCGAGATGTGTTCGCAGTCGAAAAGGCTAGTGTCGTCCAAGATTGGGAACGCCCCTCGGGAAGGGCACGCAATCACCGGCGCGTTCTGGAACTGGTCGGCGACTGGGCTCCTGCAAGCCGGCCGCGCGACAAGGTGTTTGCAGTATTTAACGCCCCTAACCCCTTTGTAGAGCCCGGCGTGGATGGCGCGCTCTACTGGGCTGCCATGGGCGAAATCGAGGCAGACGAAGATGACCCGCGCACCGTTCGGCTGACCCTATCTCGTGCGAAGGATCAGACCTTCAGTGACCTTCCCCTGGCCCTCGCGCCCGGCAAGCCGCTGGAAACGAAGCACCTGGAAGCCGCCATCGAGCAGCTAGCGCGAGCCGCCGCCGAATCACAGTGCGTGCCGGACACTGCAATATTCGACCTACTGCTGCGCAGATCGCCACGGCTCCCTGGCACCCGGCTCCCCAGCGGCGGCAATCTGGTTGCAGACTGCGTCGCTGCACTGACGGCTATGCACGATTCCTACGTCGCCATTCAGGGTCCACCGGGCACCGGCAAGACCTACACAGGTGCCCGCATCATCCGGGAACTGGTGGAGCAGCACCATTGGCGCATCGCGGTGGTCGCGCAGTCGCATGCGGTGGTCGAGAACATGCTCGATGGCATTGTCGAGGCCGGTCTAAACCGCGACCTGGTCGGCAAGAGTAATCCGCAGACGAAAACGTTCGGGTGGGTCGAGGTTGCAGATTCCGCAGAGAAGCGCGCGGATTTCTTGAGATGGCACCGTGCTAATGGCTGCGTGCTCGGCGGTACCGCTTGGACCTTCTCAAATCCGGAGCTGGCCGGAGCATTCGACCTGCTCGTAGTCGATGAAGCCGGTCAGTATTCCCTCTGCATGACGATGGCCGCTTCGGTGGCTGCAAATCGTCTGCTTCTGCTCGGCGACCCTCAGCAATTGCCGCAAGTTAGCCAAGCCACTCATGCCGAATTCGTGGACGAATCGGCACTTGGCTGGCTGATGCGGGGTCACGACACCTTGCCGGCGAAGTACGGCTACTTCTTGCCGGATTCTTATCGCATGCACCCGGCGTTGTGCGAGCGGGTCTCAACGCTTTCTTACGAGCGCAGACTCAGGTCCGCCGCCAAGGCGTCCGATCGCAAACTTGCCGGCGTCGATCCCGGCATTGTCGTAGTCGAAGTGCCCCACGTTGGAAACCGAACGGAGTCCATAGAGGAATCACAGGAAGTCGTCCGCCAAGTGCGGGCCCTGTTGGGCAAGACGTGGCAGGAGGATGCGAAATCCGTTCCTCGACCGCTCGCGCCCGATGATGTGCTTGTCGTGGTGCCGTATAACGCGCAGGTGGCATCGATCCGCAAGCACCTGGAAAGCGCGGGATTCGGGGCCACGCGGGTGGGAACAGTGGATAAGTTTCAGGGCCAGGAAGCCCCTATCGCCATCGTCTCCATGACCGCGTCATCGCACGGTGACGTGCCGCGCGGCATGGGCTTTCTGTTGAATCGTAACCGGATCAATGTGGCTGTATCGCGCGCCAAGTGGCGGGTGATCATCGTGCGCTCGGCAAACCTGACCGACTACATGCCCTCAAGCGTCGAGGAGCTTCTGCATCTCGGCGGATTCATCGGATTGTGCGGCAGCGGCAATTCCTGCCGAACCGCGCAGGGAGACAGCGGGGACACCGAGCTTGTGAACACACGCCAATCTCGCGCGACGATAAGCGTCGATAGTCAGTCTCAAGGTCCGTTGGCCAGCAGTCTTGCAGACTAACTAAAATTGCGCACGACAATCGGCCGCGAGTGGATAGCAACAGAGGACACAATCAGGGCATGAACGAAGAGACACAGAACCCGCAGTGGGACCAAGTCGCCGACGCGGTCGTCGCACTGGGCGGTAAGGCCACGAAGCACGAGGTCTGGGAGTACTTGAAGCGCTCGCGCTCGGATCTTCCCGTGAGCACTGTGGGCGCCAACCTCAACGCGGTTTCAGTCAACTCGGCTTCGCGCACGTCCTACTACATCGGCCGCGAGCCGCGTCGCACCGATGCCGGCAGTCCCTACGACCGGCTTTTCAAGGTGGGTGCTGGCGAGAAAGCGTATTACGTGCCCTATGACCCGGAGGTGCACGGTGTCTGGGAGATCTACCCCGACCCGGCCGCGACTAGCACATACAAGATGTCGATCCGCCAGATCGGCGCGGCGTTCCCCTCGCTGACCATCGAGCTGTCCGAGGGAGCGATCAGGCCGGGCAATAGTTTCTTCCCCGTCAGGGGCTTCGATGATGGCTTCTTCCCTTCATCGATGATTCGGGCCAAGGACCCGGACCGACCGGCCACGTCAGCTCACTTCATCACGGACGCCGGCACCGAGTTCGACTCCGATATCTATCGCAACGCCAATACTGGCTATCTGCACAACCGGTCGGCCGCTCGTGCGTACTACAAGAGTAGGCATGTCAAAGCGGGGGACAGCTTGCGTTTCGAGAAGCGTGCTGAAGGTCAGTACCACATCTTCCATCTGCCTGCGGTCTCCGCTCAGACGGTTGATGGCGACAAGGCGACAACGAGAGATGCACAACAGGGGCGAAGCGTGACACCCGTCAACAAGATTCTGTTTGGCCCCCCGGGCACCGGCAAGACTTACCGCGTTGTCAACGAGGCGCTTGAACTGCTGGACCCCACGTTTCTAATCGATCATGCCGGCGACCGCGGGGCGCTCAAAGCGCGATTCGACGCGCTTGCCGAAGCCGGCCGCGTGCGTTTTGTAACCTTTCACCAAAGCTTTAGCTACGAGGACTTCGTAGAAGGAATCCGCGCCAATACCAATGAGGCGACTGGCGCGCTGCGCTACGAGGTCGAAGACGGCGTATTCAAGCAGTTGTGTGAGGCAGCGCGCAGCCGGACGGTGGTGGAAGCTGGGTCCAGCATCGATATCAACGGGCGCCGGATCTGGAAGTTATCTCTGGGCGACGCGAATACCGAGGGCCATGTCTTCGACGAGTGCATGGATCAAGGCATTGCATTGGCTGGCTTCGGCTACGGCGCCGACCTGGCTGGCGTATCGTCGCGGGAGGAGATCCTCGAGCGGATCCACGCCGCGGGCGGCAAGATCGACGCAGGCGACTATGCGGTCACCGCCCTGGACCTGTTCGTTCGGCGGATGTCGAAGGGCGACCTGATCGTAGTCACGCATGGTAATCTCAAGTTCCGTGCGATCGGCGAGGTGATCGGCGACTATTTCAGGAAGGAAGCCGAGGGCGGCGAGCATTACGTGCAGGCTCGTCCGGTGCGGTGGCTGCGCCAGTACGATCCGCCTCGTCCCTATGCCGACCTGATGGAGAATCGCTTCAGTCAGATGACGATCTACGAGCTGCGCCCGGGCTCGATCAACCTGGAACGGCTATCGGGACTGCTGGCGCCGGAAGAAGTGGGCGAGCCTCAAAGTCCAGAAGACCGCGTGCTGATCATCGACGAGATCAACCGCGGTAACGTGTCGCGAATCTTCGGCGAACTGATCACGCTGATCGAGCCGAGCAAGCGGCAGGGCTGCGCCGAAGCGTTGGAGATCACTCTGCCCTACTCGAAGGAACGCTTTGGCGTGCCGCGCAACCTGCACATCATCGGCACCATGAATACGGCGGACCGGTCGCTTGCCGGGCTGGATGTCGCATTGCGGCGGCGCTTCGAGTTCGTGGAGTTGCTGCCCGATACGGAAGCCCTGCGAGGCGTGGTGATCGAGGGTATCGAAGTGGATTCGCTACTCGCGACGATAAACCGCCGTATCGAGGTGCTGCTGGGGCGCGACTTCATGCTGGGGCACGCAAACTTTATGTGCCTGCGCGAGGCACCGACCTTGGCGAATCTGGCCAGCATCTTCCGGCGACAAGTGCTGCCGCTTCTGCAGGAGTACTTCTTCGAGGATTGGCAGAAGATCGCCTGGGTGCTCAACGACCATCGCAAGACTCAGTCGCTTCGGTTCCTGCAACAGGCTGATGCGGGGATTGCAGAGTTGCTGGGCGCCGACGTCGAGCTTCCGCGTGAAAGTCACCTCTGGCACATCAATGCCAGCGCGTTCCAATCGCCGGAGGCGTTTCTGGCGACCATAGACGCCTCAAGCACAAGCGCGTGAACGTCGTTTCGGTCCGCGAACACGCACGGCTGACCATCGGGCCGGTGCCTGGAGGGAGTCTGGATGTTGCAAGCGTCCCGCCCTCTGCGTTCGACTGGCTCTGCCGCGAGGCACAACGTCACCGTGCTGGTGGGGCTCCCTTGGTGCAAGTGGAGGATCGCCACTGGCTCCGTCTGGACAACTATGTAGGCGTTCTTGAGACGCCATGCGGGACAAGAATCGAGATTCTGCCGAAGCATGTCCACGGCGAAACGAACATCGCCACAGCTCGACGGGTGCTTATTCGGATGTTGCGCCTGGCCCTGCACCTTCCAACTCGCGACTCCGGCCCGACAACGCTGCAGACCTTCGATGCACCCGTGAGCGAATGGATCATCCACCAGTTCTTGCAGGAATTGGATGCCTTGGTGCGGCGTGGACTGCGGTTCGACTACAGGTTGGTGGAGGACGAGGTTCGCTTTCTGCGCGGACGACTGCAGCTGGCACGTCAGTTGCAACAACCGGTCGGCCGTCAGCATCTGTTCCAGGTCGAACACCATGTGTTCGATCCGAGTCGGCCAGAGAACCGGCTTGTCACATCGGCACTGGCCAAGGTGGCGAGGGCGACGCGCGATCCGGACAACTGGCGCTTGGCACGCGAACTGGAGCACCAGTTAGCCGAGATACAGCACAGCCGGGATGTTGCGGGTGACTTCCGTCGCTGGAGTCACGACCGGCTGATGAGTCACTACGGCACTATCCGTACTTGGTGCGAACTCATCCTGAGCGAACGCAATCCTATGTCGGCGCTGGGCCAATGGTTCGGCCGGAGTCTGCTGTTCCCGATGGAGAAGGTGTTCGAAGCCTATGTGGGAGCCTGTCTGCGTCGAGTCCTCCCGGCGGGATCCCGGTTGAGGACCCAAGCGGCGAGTCGGTTCCTCTGCCGACAAGGTGAACGAAACATCTTCCAGCTGCGCCCGGATTTCCTCATCGAAAGCGAGGACTCAGTGTGGGTGGTGGATGCGAAGTGGAAGCTGCTCGACGCGAACGACGCGCAGAACAACTACGGGCTGAATCAAAGCGATTTCTATCAGCTCTTCGCATATGGTCGGCGCTATCGTCGTGGCCTCGGTCAGTTGGCATTGGTTTTCCCCCTAACCCCGACGTTTTCTCAGCCGCTGGAGACATTTGACCTGGAAGATGGTCTGCTGTTGGATGCAGTGCCGCTGGACCTTGAGTCCGGCCACCTCGTGGCGACAGGATTTCTCGCCTCACGAGGAAGGACTGGAGCGTGCGCTGATGCACCCACATCGGAGGTCCGTGCGATTGCGGGCTGACAGCTTCCGCCGGCACCGCCCGGTCAGAAGCGCAAGCGCACTGGGCAGCGGTGTTCCTGTCTGGGAGGATGCCCGCCGCCATTCCATGCGTTATACCCTCGGCAAGCCAACCCAGATGTTGAGTTGCCTAAGGTGTGAACAGGCGAACGTCTTGGGCGCGTGCCGGCATCACAACCTACTGCTTGACCATATCGTCCGCGCGGTCGGACTGGTCAACCTTGGAAGCCTGTTCACAGCCCGACTAGATTAGCCCTCGGTCGAAGACCTGAATGGGGTGCCAAGCCTTTCGTAAGACACGACGACGCACTAATTCGCGATATGCCTCAGGGGTCGGCGGCTTCCCACGTCTTGCGTGCCGACGGTGGTTGCAGCACCGACACGCAGCCGCGATGTTATTAAGCGAGTCGCGCCCGCCGTCTCGCTGTGCCTGCAGATGCTCCGCAGTACATTCGAGCAGCCGCGCCAGCCGAACGCTCAATCCGTGGCGCTTGGCGAAATCGACGCAATCGTCGGTCCACATGATGACGCTGCAATAGACGCAGCGACCGCCTTGGGTTCGGTACGCCTGCAAACGGAGACTGGAAAGGGACTTGGCCATGGTCGGTTCTCCTGCCGAGAGTGGTTGAGTCCCGACCGCCGATTACGGACGTTCGGGAACCCAGCAGGTCAACCTGACCGGGCGAAGAGCACGACACCGCACGGTGTCGCACCTTCACAATCGCCTGTTCGGAAATCCTGCTGGTGTCCCCGACCCGCCACCTATCGGTGAACGTTCGGGCACCCAGCAGCAATGCCGACAGGGCGATCGGACAGCGGCCCCTATAGGGGATACGCATCGAGCGGAAATGTACGTCTGGCTGAGGCTCGAGTCCAGCTTCGGTACCAAACAACTGTAGCTACCCAATCCGCAGCCCCTCTCCAGAGCCTGGCAGACATGGGAAAGCCCGGCGTACCGAAGCCATCTGGACGTCCGTAATCGCTACCAAAGCTAATAATGCCCTCGGCTGCAGGCATCCAAAGTTGATGAAACTTGATTGCCGCCGGTGGCCGCAGTATATTGTGCGAATGGCAAGGACCCTTCGTATCGATGCAATCAACGGACGATTGCAGGAGCGGGGCTGGACCCAGGCCGACCTGGCTTCGTCCGTCGGTGTCAGTAATCAGAGCGTCACGAACTGGTTAAAGGGAAGAGACTTCCCTCGACCTCGAGCTTTACTCAAGCTCGCGATCACACTCGGCCTTACGGTAGACAAACTCGTTGACGCTGGGACTGCCGAGCCGTTGATCGCTTTCCGCAAGAAAGCCGGTGCCAAGACAACTGACCAACACATAAAGAAGGCGCGCGGCATAGGGTACCTATTGAAGCCGCTGGTCTCAGTGCTGCCTGAGACTCGACAACTTCGAACGCTGATCACTTCGCCGAGTTGTGACTACGGCCAATTGCGCATAGCGGTCGAACAGACCCGCGCGGAACTTGGAATTGGTCAACACGCGGTAATGTCGTACAGCCACCTAATTGGCCAGTTCAAGAAGAATGCTGCCATCCTCGTGCCGGTCCTATGGGGTAAGAAGGGCAACCATGAAAATGCTTTGCACATTCGACTGCCCGAAGAAGATGTGACCTTCGTCTTCCTAAACCTCGATACGCGAGTTGAGGACTTCAAGTTTTGGATGGCGCATGAACTGGCGCACGTATACACCCCGGATCTTGCTGGAACGGATGCGGGGGAAGACTTCGCCGACGCGTTTGCCGGTGCGTTGTTATTTCCGCATGAATGCGCGGAGGCTACGTATCGTGAATCCATAGGGCGGCCGACGGGCGCCGTTATCAGTGTGCTGTCTCGCCATGCACAAGAGCATGCGGTGTCGCTGAATACCGTCTACCAGCAAGCCAAGCGGTTTGCGGAGCAGGCTGGTCTTGAGCCTCTTGCAATACAAGACAAGACCATCCACCAGATTCGTAACAGTGGAATCGGCCAAACCGTCAGCGAGGCTTTGTTCGACCCGATGCCTCCCGACGCCGCAAGCTACATCGCTGTCGCTAACTCGATTTTCCAGTCCGATTTCTTCTCAGCACTTCAGCGGCTCGTGAAGGAGCGCGGAGTTGGCGCGGGGTATGTGCAGCAGATCCTCGACTTGCCGTTAAAGGACTCTATTTCTATCCATGGAGCACTCGTTGTTTGACGACCGTTCTGCTGGACACCAACGCTTACCTGCGCTTGGCGAAGCGGATCCGGCCTATGCTTGGACGGGAATTCGGACCGAAGAAATATGTGCTGGCAATTCTCAAGGATGTGGAAACTGAGGTTCACCGTAACCCGACGTTACGATTCAAGTTTCCATGGTTTGATGAGCAGGTGCTGGCCGACGAACGTCTTGCAGCAAGAATCAGACTGACGCAGGCCGAAAAGGAGGGGATCGAACTCGCGTCGGACGTTTTGCACGACGCTGTTCTATCTGACCCCTTGAGATTTATGGAAGGCGGCAGGTCGCCTCCGAGTTCCGTCGACTGCCGCGTTCTAGCGCATGGCTACGTCAGAGGCTGCATCGTGACGACGGACGATCTAGCGATGCATGTTCTTGCGAAGGAATTCGAAATTCGCGTCTGGCACGGTTATGAGCTTCTAAAAGCGCTCTTGAACGCAAAGGCGATTGATACGCCAGTCATAAAGGAGATTTTCGAAGCGCTGGAAGAGAACGGCGATCTGCCGGCGACCTGGCGCGCCGCCCGGCATGTGAAGTTTAAGAAGGTGTTTGGCAAAGCCTAGCGAGTCGTCAGTCCTGAATGTTACGTATGGCGTATACGCTCCACTTCGACTGCCCCGTTCGATGTCGAAGCCATGTGACATAAGCTATCGGTCCAGGTAAGCAACATCCCGCTTCGCACGCTAAATTGGGATAGGCCTGGCGCAGGCGATCAGTTGCTACAGTAAGCAACAATATTTGGCGCGCACAAGACTGTCCGTCGCAATCATCGGTGCTTTTCGGCATTTGTGAGCCCGCACGCTCCGTGCGCTGTTCAATCCGTCGTCTTGCCTGTGATTGCGGACATGCCGCCATTTCTGGTCGGTGAGTCGCTGCTTCGACTCGCACCGAATCGGTCACCCCTGTAGTAGAGTTCGCGACGCAGGGGGAGCCTCATGTTCAAGCTGACACGCGCGGGGACCGAGAGAGGTCTGGACCGGCACAAGGTCCTGCATCTCGCGGGTCTGTTCCTGTTCGAGTTCATCGTCGTGCTGCTGGGCGTCATGGCGGCGCAGGCAGCGGCCGACTGGGCGGAAGATCGGCGGCTCACACGCGCCGCCGAGGCCCAGTTCCGTGAGGCGCGCGAGGCAGCGCTGCGGAGTGCCCAGAGCATGAACTTCTGGGCGACGGTGGGGCCTTGCCTGATCGATCGGGTGAAGGAAGTCTCACGCGCGGCCGCGAATGGCGAAACCCTCCCGGCTGAGCGCATCGGCCGGCCTGCGCTGCCGTGGATGAACATGCCCGAGTGGGATCCCGAAGTGCGCCGCGCGGCCCTCGCGCGCTATGGCCAGGCGCAGATGAACAGCCTCGCCCAGATGGAGGCTGGCGTGGACATCGCACTCGAGACGACGATCCGCCTGCGCGATGCCTGGTCGACGTTCCTCCTGCTGGATCCGGCGGACGGCCCGCCGAGCGACGCCGACCGTGCCAATGTGCGCCTGGCCGCGATCCGGGCCATCGACCACATCCGCGTCCTCGAGGTGAACACCCCGACGGACGAGATGAAGGCACTGGGCATCGACCCCAAGGAGTGGAAGGGCGGCAGCCCCGTCGCGGACGATCTCGACAGCTGCGGCCTCATCCGCAACTGGCATCAGTAAGCCCGCGGCACCGTCCGCCCGCGAATCGTTGCGGCCGCTTCGCGTATTCGCATCTTCTCGGCCTCGTCCAGCCGCGCGACGTTCTTCACCTGCAGCGCCATGCGCGGATTCGAGGCGAGCCGTGCCTCGTGGCGCATCAGGAAGTCCCAGTACAACGTCGTGAACGGACACGCCGATTCGCCCGTGCGCTGCGCCGGATCGTAGCGACAGCCCGTGCAGTACGGGCTCATGCGCTGGAGGTACTTGCCGGTGGCGACGTACGGCTTGCTCGCCATCAGGCCGCCGTCCGCGTACTGGCTCATGCCGAGCGTGTTGGGCAACTCCACCCATTCCACGGCATCGACATACACCGCGAGGTACCACGCGTGCACCTGCTGCGGCTGCACGCCGTACAGCAACGCGAACAGGCCCGTGACCATCAGGCGCTGGATGTGATGCGCATAGCCGTGCGCCAGCGTCTGCGTGAGGGCATCGCGCAGGCAGGCCATGTCCGTCTCTCCCGTCCAGTACCAGGCAGGCAGGTCTTCCTGGGCATCGAGAACGTTCAGGTCCGCATAGCCGGGCATGCGCGTCCAGTAGAGACCCCGCACGTACTCGCGCCAGCCGAGGATCTGCCGCACGAAGCCCTCGACGCTCGCCAGTGACGCCGCGCCGGACCGATAGGCAGCGACCGCTGCATCGACGACCTCGCGCGGATTCAGCAGCTTCAGGTTGAGCGCCGCCGACAGGTGCGAGTGATACAGCCACGGCTCGCCCGGCCACATCGCGTCCTGCGTGCGACCGAACGACGGCAGGCGCTCACTCACGAAGCGATGCAGGGATTCCAATGCCTGCTCGCGCGTCACCGGCCACGCGAAACTCTCGAGCTGTCCTGGATGATCGGCGAAGCGCGACCGGACCAGCGCGATGACCTCTCGCGTGATTGCATCGGGAGCGAATACGGCGCGGGGCGGAACGGCACCCGGCCCGGCGGTGCCGAACGACTCGCGGTTCTCGGCATCGAAATTCCACCGGCCGCCTTCCGGTTCGTCGCCGCGCATCAGCACGCCATGGCGCTGACGCATTTCACGATAGAAGTACTCGAGGCGCAGCGACTTGCGTCCACGCGCGTGTGCGGCGAATTCCCGCACGCTGCAGTAGAAGTGACGATCCTCGCGCACGTCGAGCGGCAGTCCGTTCGTCTGCGCGACTTCGCGCAGGACCTGCAGCACGCGCCAGTCGCCCGGCGCGGTCATCACCAGTCCCTGGGGTCGCAGGCGCTCGATGTCGGCCTGCAGTTGCGCGCGCAGGCTGCCGCGGTTGTCGGTGTCGTCCAGCGCCGTGTAGTGCAGACGACGTCCCGCTCCCCGCAGTGTCGCCGCGAAGTGGCGCATGGCGCTGAGGAACAGCGCGATGCGCGGCTGGCTCGACCAGACGTGCGTGGATTCCTCGGCGACCTCGGCCATCCACACCGCATCGCGCGCCGGATCGAATCCGTCGAACGCGGCAGCGTCCGCATCGAGCTGGTCGCCCAGCACCAGCACCAGGTGACACAGTTCAGGCATGGCGGGACCGGGTGCGGCGGCAGGCGGCGCGCGGCGGGGAGGGCGGGGACATGGACGTCGCTCGAAGCGGCCGCACTGCATTCGGGCGGACCGTCCGGGTGGATTCGGTGCCGCGGCCTGCGAGGAACCCGTCGCGGGAGAATGCGAGCCGACGGGCGCTCCGTGATGGGGGGTGGTTTACGCCCGCCGACTCGACTTGACCGGCACTCGCTCCGTGCCGCTGATATAGCAGCCGTCCTCGGCAGGCACTATCCACTTTGCGTCCGGTTCGGGTCGTGCGAGGACGGCGAGTGCTCGCATCCGTCGTTCAAGCCGGTACGATGCGCAATACGGCCAGCCAGCCGACCAAGGGAATGGGCACGCCGCGCCATGGACGCTTTCCCGGAGCCGCGCCTCGATCTTCGCCGCACGCCGGCCAACGGCGAAACCGTGCCGCTGCGCAACGGCGTCTCCGTCAACCGGTTCCGCTCGCACGACATCGACGAAACCCGCGCCCACGTCCGCGGCAACTACGGCGAACACTCGCGCGTCATCCACGGACGAGGTCCGTTCCTCTACGAGGCGAACATCGTCGGCACGGATCGCGTGATCACCGCGCGCACGGTGCGCTGGCTGTCGCAGACGCTGCGGGCCGCGGTCCAGCAGCCCACACTGTTCCTGACGCCGGAGCCGAGCGAAGTCGTGCGCACCGGTCGGCGCACGTTTTCCCCCGACGCGTCGCGCGCCTTCTTCGCCGCGCCGGATCAGGAGTACGTCCGGCAGGGCCCAGCGACCCAGCCGGGCACCGTGCTGCGCATCGACCGACACCTGCTCGAACGCGCAATCGACGAGCGGCGCCGGGGACGATTGCGACGCTGGGTCGTGCGCAACCTGCCCTTGCCCATGACGGCGTCGACCCATGTACAGATCAGGGACTTCTTCGCGCACGTTCGAGCGGCCGCCACGCCGGGCGGGTCCTGGGGCGGCTATGGCAACTCCGACGGATTCGACGCGGCGGTCGCTGATTGGATGGCGGAGCAGCTGTTAGCAGCGGACGGGGCGCAACCGACGGCCGAAGCCAACCTGCACCGCATCGTGCGGCTGGAGCAGTGGGTCGATGCGCATCTCGGCGACGAGCTGTCGCTCGACCAGCTCTGCAGCGTGATCGGCGTGAGCCGGCGCTCGCTGCAGAAGTCGCTTCTGCTCCTGCGTGGACAGACACCGATCGAGTTCGTCATGTCGCGTCGGCTCACGGCGGCGCGAGACCGTCTCGAGAGTCGCGCGTCGCCGACGCTGGTCGCGACCGTGGCGCTCGACTGTGGCTTCCGTCACCTCGGGCGCTTCGCCGCGAATTACCGCTCGGCGTTCGGCGAGTCGCCGTCGGAGACGGCGAGGGCCACGAGACTCGTCGCCGCGCGGCCCGCGCGCTAGGTCCTCATGCGACGCGCAACTCCGGACGCGCTGCCTGCCGGATCCGCCGGTCGTAATCCTCCGCGAGTGCCGTCAGGGCTCCGACCGTGTCCCCATTGAACGACGGCCCGTGCATGAGCGCGAGCGTGCGCGGCGCGAGCGTCGCCAGTCGACGGATCGTCGGTCCCATGCCGGGATGCAAGCTCGAGTAGCGGAACAGGTCCTCCGCAGCGATCGCCGGGCCGACGATGTCGCGGTTCGTGAGCGCGGTGTCGTTGCCGACCTGCGTGAACAGGTCGCCGCACAAAAGCGTACCGGTGGACTCCTCGTACAGCACGCCCGCATCCCAGCTGTGCGGCGTGTGGGGCGTGTCGAGGTAGCGCACCCGCTTGCCGCCACCGAGGTCGATCACCTCGTCGTTCGCGAGCTGGCGTGGCGGTCGGTCGGCGAGATCCATCAGCTGCGTGCCGCAGCCGATCGCGCCGTGTGCCACCTGCGCGTGCGGTGCCAGCGCCATCCACTCGTTCATCGAGCCGCACTCGTCGGCCTCCACGTGGCCGAACGTGATCCAGCGCAGGCGCTCGGGTGGCAGGAGGCGGGCCACGGCCTCGCGCACGAGCGGAAACATCCGCCGCGGGCCGGTGTGGAACAGCAGCGGCTCGTCGCCGGTGACCAGGAACTGGTTGAACGTGAAGCCGGCCGGGGGCGCGATCTCCGCGACACAGGTCGAGAGGCGATACACGCCGGCGGCGATTTCGGTGACCGTGGTTTCCATCGGTGGATCCTCCAAAGGCCAGGTCGGTGGCAGAATTTGAATGCACAGGATTGTGCACGTAAAATGAGCGGGCGTCAATAATGACTGCACACAACCGTGTATTGAAATAAGATGCCCCGCAAATACACCCTGCGCAAGCGCGCCGACCAGCAGGCCGACACCCAGCGCCGCATCGTCGAGGCCACGGTCGAACTGCACGGCGAGATCGGACCCGCCGCGACCACGCGCAGCATGATCGCCGAGCGCGCGGGCGTGCAACGTCACACGCTGTACGCGCACTTCCCCGACGACCGCAGCCTGTTCATGGCGTGCTCGGGGCTCTCGCTCGAGCGAGACTCGTTGCCGGACGCGAGCGCGTCGTCGGGGATCACGGACGTCCGCGCGCGCGTGGCACACGGGCTGGCGGCGCTCTACGGCTGGTACGCGCGCAACGAATCGCTCGCGGCCTGCGTGCTGCGGGACGCCGAGCATCACGCGCCCACGCGCGAGATCACGGACCTGCGCTTCGGACCGGTGTTCGCGAACTACCGCAAGGTGCTCGGCGCCGGCCTTGGGGCGCGCGCCGCGGCGTTGCTGAACGCGGGCCTCGGCTTCCACACGTGGCGCTCGCTCGCGCATGAATCGGGCCTGTCGCCGCAGGCGGCGGCCGACGTCGTTGCCGAGGCGGTCGCAGGCTTGAGCGCAGCAGCACGAACGCGCGCCCGCCCGGCTCGGCGCAAGGCTTGACCTCCCGCCGCCGGGCCTGCCTCGACGCTAGTTCAGCGTCTTCAGCCAGTCCGCGGCCGTGGTCGGGCCCGAGACCACCGTGTCGGTGTGCTCGGCGATGAACTTGCGAATCTCGATGAAGAAGTCGGCACCGGTCGGCGCGCCCATGCGCTTCAATGCGGCACGGAATTTCGTGCGCTGCTCGTCCGTCCAGTCTTCCGCCGACTGCAGGATCAGGAAGTCCCAGTTCGCGCCGTCCTGATGCACGAAGAGCTGTCGCGGCGGCAGGCCGGCTTCGACGTTGGCCGCGTCGTACATCGCGATCAGCTTCAGGAAGGCCACGTGCTGGCCGGGCGCGATGCGATAGATCTCCACCTGCATCGTCGGCACGTCGGCTGCCCGCGACGCCGGTGCACCGAGCAGCGCGACGAGAGCCGCTGCCGCCAGCATCGAACGCAGCGCAGACCCGCGGCGGGCCGGTTGAATCGTCATGGCACGAACTCCTTCTGGAAATGCGACCGGCCGAATCGCGCCTCACGCCGTGCGTTCGACGTAGACGTGCGTGGCGCGTTCGCCCGCAACCTGTCGGACGCAACGATACCCCAGCGCGTGCAGGTCGAGGTCGCGGAAGAGACTCTCGCCGCGGCCCATCAGCACGGGCGCGACCGCGAAATGCAGCTCGTCGATCAGGCGCGCCTGCAGGTACTGCCGCACGGTCGACACGCCCCCGCCGATCCGCACGTCCCGGCCCGCGGCGGCTTCGCGCGCGCGGTCGAGCGCCGCCTCGATGCCGTCGGTGACGAAATGGAACGTGGTGCCGCCGTCCATCACCAGCGACGGGCGCGGGTGATGCGTCAGCACGAAGACGTGCACGTGGTAAGGCGGCTCGTCGCCCCACCAGCCGGTCCAGCTCTCGTCGGGCCAGGGGCCGCGCACGGGGCCGAACATGTTGCGTCCGAGGATCCAGGCGCCGACGTTCTCGAACGCCTGCACGGCGGCCGCGTAGTCGACACCGGTCTCGCCGCCTTCCCCGCCATGCATCTGCTGGAACGCACGCGTCGCGAAGTACGACGCGAACATTTCCTGACCGCGCACGCCGAGCGGATTCTGCAGGTCCTGGTCGGGACCCGCGCCGAATCCGTCGAGCGAGAGCGCGAAGTACGCCACCCGCACCTTCGACATCGCACACCCCCCGGTTGAGCGACCGACGGGCGCACCTTACCAGATCGCGGCGGGCCGCCCGGGACTTGCCGACACGCGCCCCGGGGAGCGATCCTCGGGGCGTGTGCTTTCGCGGGGGATGGGCATGACGGACAGGACGTTCGTGGGGCAGACGGCCATCGTGACCGGCGCGAGCCGGGGACTGGGCCGTACGATTGCGCTGGCGTTCGCCGCCGAGGGCGCGAACGTCGTCGTCACCGCCCGCGCGCAGTCGGCGCTCGACTCGCTGGTGACCGAGCTTCGCCAGGCCGGCGTCGAGGCCTTGCCGGTCGCGAGCGACGTCTCGAGCAGCAGCGACTGGGCGACGCTGGTCGCGCAGGTCCTCGCGCGCTTCGGGCGCATCGACGTGCTCGTCAACAACGCCGGCATCATGGGTAACGCGTCCGCGCTGTGCAAGATCGACGAAGCCGAGTTCGACGCCGTGATGGCGACCAACGTGCGCGGCACCTGGCTCGGCATGAAGCACTGCATCCCGCCGATGATCGCGGCCGGGGGCGGCGCCATCGTCAATCTTTCCTCGATCCACGGTCTGCACGGCAACGCGGGCCAGGCGGCGTACAGCGCGTCCAAGCACGCCGTCATCGGGCTGACCAAGACCGCGGCGATCGAATACGCGAAGAAGAACGTGCGCGTGAACGCGGTCTGTCCGGCGGCCCACGAGACCGACATGTACTTCGACTTCCGCAAGCGCTTCACCGACGAGCAATGGGCCGAGCGCATCGCGGCGAAATATCCGCGCGGCTGCGTCGGCAAGCCGGAGGACGTGGCGAACGTGGTCGTGTTCCTGTGCTCGCCCGGCGCCGCGAACCTGCACGGCGTCGCGTTGCCGATCGACGGCGGCTTCGCGGCACAGTAAACGCGAACGAGTGGCACTCCGCCGGCTCGCCCGGCCTGCTCACAATGCGCATTGACGGCAGCGTCGCCTGCGCTACGGTGGACTCGTCCACGTGTGGCAGGAGGTCGAACCCATGCGCACTCACGGGACTCTCCGGGCAGTCGCCGTCGCATTGCTCGTCGCGGTGCTCGTCACCTCCTGCGCGACGAACCGCTATCCGCCGGGCGACGCGACCCTGCTGTCGTTCCTCACCGATGGCACGACCACGCGCGACGATGCGATGCTGCGCCTCGGCCAGCCGTCCGCGACGTTCCAGTCCGAGCACATCCTCACCTATCGGCTCGGCTATCACGAGGAATCGGGCTACTTCGTCGAGACGCCGTCGACGATCAGCCAATGGAACTACGTGCGCTACAGCCTCGTGCTGGTCTTCGACGCCAACGGCACGCTGCTGAAGCACAGTCTCGTCACGGTGCAGTGATGCGCCTTCACGATCGCTTGCCGTCGTGGCGCCGGGTCGCCCCGGCGGTCGTCGGGCTGCTGCTCGCGGGCTGCCTCGTCATCCCGACCGACTACACGGCGCCGACCTCGCGGCACAACGTGACCGCCGATACCGCCGCGGGCCTACGCCCGGGCGTGACGACCAAGGAAGACGTCCTGCTGCAGCTCGGCGAGCCCGACGTGGCGTCCAGCGACGAGCGCCAGCTCGGGTACCGCTGGACCATGGTGCGGGCGATCTGGTTCGTCGGCGGATACGGCGGCGGGGCCGGCGGCACCGTCACCAAGTCCAGTCTCCTGCAACTGAACTTCGACGCGCACGACGTCCTCACCAGCCTGCAGGTGGTGGACAAGTGGGGTGGCGACAGCAGCCTGTAGGGCCTCGCTGTCGTCAGCGTCGGGACCCGCGCCACCTTCGCCGCGCACACCGCGTGCAGTCACGACCCACTGGCAGCCGCGCCGCGCCTGTGGCACCGTCCGGGCCGGGGAACACCGGCACCGACCGCGACAAGAAGGCGAGCCATGCCTCACTCACCGCTGCTGCTGCAACTCGTGCTGATCCTCGGCACGGCGCGGCTGCTGAGCCTCGTCATGACGCGCATCGGCCAACCCCCGGTGATCGGCGAGATGACGGCCGGCATCGTGCTCGGGCCGATCGTGCTGGGCGCCCTGTTCCCCGTCTGGCACGCCGAGGTGTTCGCCCCCGCGACCCTGCCTGCGCTCGAAGGACTGTCGCAGGTCGGCCTGGTGCTGTTCATGTTCATCGTCGGGGCCGAGTTGCGCACGCCCGACGGCGCGCGGCCGCAGATCGTGGCCGCCAGCTACATCGCGGTGCTCTCGGTGCTCGTCCCCATGGCGTTCGGCATCGGCGCCGCGTGGCTGCTGTACGAGCAGTGCGCGCCGCCCGGCATCGACTTCCCGACCTTCGCGCTGTTCATGGCGTCGGCAATGTCGATCACCGCGTTCCCGATCATGGCGCGCATCCTCAAGGAGCGGGGCATGACGCATTCGCTGCTCGGCCGGTTGTCGCTGACCGCGGCCGCGATCGCCGACGTGTTCGCCTGGATCATGCTGGCGATGGTGGTGGTGCTCGAGGATTCGCACCAGGACTGGGGCCGGTTCGCGCGCATGCTGCTCGGCCTGTTCGCGCTCGCCACCGCCATCTTCGTGATCGCCCGTCCGCTGCTCGCGCGCATGACGGCCCGCTACGCGGCCGACGGCAAGCCCGCGGCGCCGATGCTCGCGATGCTGCTGATCGGCACCTTCGCCTGCGCGTACGCGACCAAGTGGCTGGGGGTTCACCCGGTATTCGGCGCCTTCCTGTTCGGTGCCGCGCTGCCGCGCGACGACCGGCTGCTGCACTCGCTGATCGAACGCGTCGAGCACGTTGCCATCATCGTGCTGATGCCCGTGTTCTTCGCCCTGGCCGGTCTCAGCACGACGCCGGCGGCGTTCGTGGGCGCGGGCCTCTCGGGGATGATCATCGTGCTCGTGGCCGCGGTCGCGGGGAAGGTGCTGGGCGGCGCGGCGGGTGCGCGCATGGCCGGCTATCCGTGGCGCATGTCGCTCGCGGTCGGTTCGCTCATGAATGCGCGCGCGCTGATGGAGCTGATCGTGATGAAGGTCGGCCTCGATGCCGGCGTGATCGGCCAGGACCTCTTCACCATGCTCATGATCATGGCGATTCTCACCACCTTCATGACTGGGCCGCTGCTCGCGCTCTTTGCCGGCCGCGACGGCAGCGCGGCAATGCTGGCGGACCCCGCCGCACGCCGCTGACTCCCGCTCCCGGTCAGTTCGCCGGCTCGCTCGCCTGCAGCGTCCGGAACGGGCGCTCTAGGATCACGCCCTCCGCCGTGTACTCGGCGACCTCGCGTCCGTCGACGACGACGCGCGCCGGCCGCTGGCGATCCGGCCAGCGTACGACGATGCGCGTATCTGCGCGCAGCCCGTCGCCCAGGGTCACTGTCAGCACGCCATTCTCGGTGCGTGCCGAATACGACAGCGTGCCGTGCGACGTCGCGAGCGAACCGATCCGCAGTCCGGGTCCGGCTACCCACAACGGCGGCGCACCGGAGAGCAGTTCGAGCCGGTCGTCGTCGTCCTGCAGCAGCATGCCGAGGATCGTGCGCACGTACTCCGAGCCGATCCACGTGTGCGGCATGTCGCCCACGTAGCCGGGATGGCGCAGCCGCGAGTGCACCACCTCCGCAAACTCCTGCCACTCGGCGGGCCGGCGTCCCTGCAGCATGCTGTCGAGCAGCGCCTGCGCATCCCGCGGACGATCCAGGTGCACGTAGGTGAGGATGTTGCGCAACTCGTACGGCGTGTAGGCGTAGAGACTCCCGGGCACGTCGCGCGCCTTCACATCGGCGAGGTACCGCGTGAAGGTGTTCGACAATGCGTCGGCAGGCAGCAAGTCCTGCTGGCCGCAGGGATCGAGCGCGATGGAGACGCCCGACGGATCGCCGTCGCCGGCGTCGGCCGATGCCGGAATGATGTCGATGCCCTTCCACGCCATGGTCGCGCGCAGGGAGGCCGCCACCGAATCGCGCAGCGCGGCGTACTGGTCGCGGGCCCATTCCGCGGTGACGGCATCACCCCACGCTTCGGCGAGCCACGCGCCGTCGTGCCAGCCCTTGAGGCCCCAGTAGTCGTCCCAGTAACTGTGGGTCGGGACCGCGTAGCCCTCGTGGCTGATCGACGGGGCGAGGATGCCGCGGAAGCGCTCCGGCGCGGGCCGATCGGCGAGATAGCCGGGCACGAGCGTGCGCTGGCGCAACTCCTGCAGGAAGTGCAGCGCGCGTCGCACCTGCGGGGCATATTCGCGCACCGTCTCGGCGCCGCCGTCGAGGCGCGCGATCTCCGCGACCAGCCAGAGGAACTCGCCCTGGCTGTCGTATTCGAGGTCGGAGCCGAAGCCGCGATTGACGCTGCCGTCCTCGTTGAGAATGGGAGAGACGAGGCCGTTTTCGTGCACCGCGTGCGTGGCGTACCAGTGCAGGTAGTCCCGCGCCGCTTGCGGCAAGCCCATGCGCAGCAGCGCGACCGCGGTGGCCGAGCCGTCGCGGATGAACGAGCGGTTGTAGTTGCGCGGCCCCGGCTGCAGCGCCGGCCCCGACTGGTTGAGCAGCATGTACGCCGTCTGCGCGCGCAGCATCTGCACCAGCGAAGCGTCCGGCAGCGAGATCTCGACCTTGCCGAGTCGCGTCTGCCACGCGTCGGCCGTCGCATCCGCCAGCGCGTCGAAGGCCGCGCTCTCGCTGCGACCGGCGAGCAGCGCCGCCCGATCGAGCTCCGGTGCCGCCGGCAATGTCGTCGCCTCGGTGTCGATGCGCGTCGTGCCCAGTGGAAAGGCGATCACGACATCGCGCGTCTCGCCCGGCCGCAACCGCACGGGATACGACAGCGCGGCGGCGGCGAGGCCGTCCGCATCTTCGGCACGCAGGTTCGACGGCACGGCACCGCGCGCCACGTCGCGGGTGATCTCGTTCTCACCGTGCGCGCCGAAGCCGGCCGCGCCTCGCGCCCCGACGCGCGTCAGCGAATGGAACAGCACGCGACCGTTGACGCGCACCTGCGTGGCCGATGGCGAACCTTCGATGGCCACCGTGCGGATCGGCGAGGTGCCGCCGTGCTGCCACGGCGGATTGATCTGCAGCGGTCGCAGCAGCAGCGACAGCGTGCCGCGCACGACGCGCGCGCCCGTGTTGCTCAGCCGATAGCGCACGAGCGTGACCGGCGCGCCGCCCTGTTCGACGGCGAAAGCTTCCGTGCGCATCCGCAGTGCCGGCGCGGGTGACCACTCGACGGACGGCAAGGGCATCCAGCCGTCGCGCAGCGCGTGCGTCACGTCGCCGGAGTACGCGCTGCCGTTGCGACCGTCGGCGCCATGCCACACGGCCTGCACCAGCGGCGACCCCTTCCACGGCTCGACGTTGCCGTATTCGTCGAGCAGCGACTTCTGGCGGCCGGCCGGAATGCCGACCACAGTCCAGTAGATCTGCTGGTCGTGCAGCGTCGCCGGAAACAGCGCGGCGTGATCGCGCGAGGCCGCGACCTGGTAGCGGCGCAGTGGCGTCAGCACCGCCGACGGATCGAGCAGGCGCAGCCGCGCGATGGCGGGGGTCGTGCCCGCCGGTGCCTGGACGCGCAGGCGCAGAGCCGGCGCGGTGAACGATTCGCGCGCGGCGAGGTAGGAAACGGTGCCCGCGGCTTCGGGATCTTCCGCGATCACTCGCCACGCGCCGTCGGACCCGCGAGCCTCGAGTCGGGCGCTGCGGCGCGCACCGCTCCACGTCACTTCGAGTCCGGCGGTCGCGAACTCGTGCGGCAGCGTAACGAGCACGTCATGCGTGGCATCGTGCGACACCGGGGCGGTGAGCGCGTGCGCTGCACCCGTGCTCCACGCTTCGGCCGCGTCCTGGCGTGACGCGAGGCCCTCGATGCGCGGCGCACCCTGTGCAGCGATCGGTTCGAATTCGAACAGCGACACGCCCCAGTCCGCCGTGCGCGGCAGGCTCGCGAGACGCAGGTAGCGCGCGTTCGTGTGCGGGAAGAAATCGTAGTCGACGCCGCCCTGCGAATCGGCCGTCTCGTACACGACGCGCCAGTGCGTGCCGTCGTCCGAGGCCTGCAGCTGGTACGCCTTGGCGAACGCGCTGTCCCAGCGCAGCACGACGCCGCCGACGTCGACGCCACGACCGAAGTCGAGCTGCAGCCAGTGGTTCGCGGAGAACGCGCCGCCCCAGCGCGTCTTCGGATCGCCGTCGACCGCGAACTTCGTCGACATCTCCGGCACGTCGGTCGACGAGCTGCTGACGCGCCACTCGCTGCGCGGCGGCAACTGCGTATCCGCCAGTACCGCTGCGCAAGGCAGCGCGATCGCTGCGAGTGCGAGGGCACCCCACGCTGCCCGCGTGCTCATCGATGGCTTGCGGCGCGACGCTGGCTCAACAGCCACGCGTACAGTTCGTCGCTCGCGTAGGTTGCCGTCCACGCGTCGTGCCCCGCGTCGGGATACACGGTGAGGCGCGCGTGTCCGCCGCAGGCATTGATCTCGTTGACCATCGCGCGGTCGCCTTCGAGCGGCACGACGTCATCGTGCGCACCGTGGAACGCCCACACCGGCACGTTCTTCAGCCGGCACGCGACTTCCGGCGTCCAGTTGCCCGACACGGGGGCGATGGCTGCGAAGCGCTCCGGCCGCAGCGCGGCCCAGGCGTACGTCGCTTCACCACCGAGGCTGAGGCCCGTCAGGTACACGCGGTCCGGATCGATCGGCAATCGCTCGAGCAGTTCATCGAGCAGTGCGTCGAGTTGCACCGGATCGAAACCCGTCTCCGCATCGGGAATCTGCGGCGAGGCGACGATGAACGGGAAGTCCGGTCGCTGCCCGACCAGCTTCGGCGGTCCGTGGATCTTCACTTTCTCGAGGTCGGTGCCGGCTTCACCCGAGCCGTGCAGGAAGATCAGCAGGGGATAGCGCTGGCTCGCCTGCGCGGAGTAGCCCTGCGGCAGGAACAGCAGGTACGGCAACTCGACCGTGCGAGTGATGCGGCGATGCAGCATCTGTGCGTGCTGACCCGGCAGATCCTTTTGCACCGCACAAGCCGGCAGCAGGCCCAGGCTGCACAGAAATCCCGCCAGCAGTGATCGCTTCATCGCTCGCCCCCGGTTCGTCGGCTCGCGAGACCCGGTCCAATCGCGCGCGGATGGATTGACAGGGCTCCGAGCCGATGCTTAGAGTATTCGCGTAAACGTTTACTCTACGTGAGGAAACGTTTGCGTGAAAGCACTGCGGGGGCAGTGCTCGGGGGCAAGTTGGCAACGACGATCAGAGACGTGGCTCGTTATGCGCGAGTCTCGGTGGCGTCCGTCTCACGTGCGATCAACGGCACGGGCGGACTGTCCGAGGCCACGCGTCGCCGTATTCTGAGTGCCGCCCGCCAGCTGCAGTACGCGCCGAACGGCGCCGCACGCAGCCTCATCACTCGCCGCACCAACACCGTCGGCATCCTGCTGCCCGACATGCACGGCGAGTTCTTCTCCGAACTCATCCGCGGCATCGACATCGCCGCGCGCGCACGCGGCCTGCACCTGCTCGTGTCGAGCTCGCACGGCGGCGCCGTCGAGTCGGCGCTCGCGCTGCGCGCCATGCACGGCCGCGTCGACGGCATGCTGGTGCTCTCGCCGCAGGCCGACGCGGACTTCCTCGAAGAGAACCTGCCGCAGGGCACGCCCGTCGTGCTCATGAATCGTCCCGCGGGCGGCGCGCGCCGGCCGACGGTCTCGATCGACAACTACGGCGGATCGGTCGCGATGGTGCGTCACCTCGTCGGTCGCGGGCATCGCCGCATCGCGCTCATCGCCGGTCCCGAGGACAACTGCGAAGCGCAGGAACGCACGCGCGGCTACCGCGAGGCGCTCGCGCGCCTGCTGCCGAGCCGCGAGCCGATCATCCTGCCCGGCGACTTCACCGAGGAAGCGGGCTGGCGCGCGGGCCAGCAGGTGCTCGCGATGCGCGATCGCCCCACCGCGATCTTCGCCTCGAACGACATGATGGCCATCGGCTGCATCACCGCGCTCGACCAGGGCGGGCTCGCCGTGCCGAAGGACGTCGCCATCGCCGGCTACGACGACATCCCGATCGCCCGCTACGTCACGCCCGCGCTCACCAGCGTGCGCGTGCGCATCACCGACCTCGGCCGCATCGCGCTCGAGCGCCTCGCCGCCGGCATCGACAACCCGGACGACACGCAGGCCCTCGACCAGGTCCTGCCGACCGAACTGATCGTGCGCCGCTCCTGCGGTCTGCACCGCACCGAAGTGACGCGACGCGGACTCGTCCGCGTCGCATCCCGATCCGTTGCCGCGGACGACGAGCCCGCGGCGAACGAATGAGACCTCCATCCTCCAACCACACGACCCGACCGACTCGCGACAGACTCAATAGGGGACGCAAGCTATGAAGACCGGCACTCGGATACCCAGGGGATTGTTCCGCCATCGCCACAAGACGCTGATCGCCGCAGCCGTCGCTGCCGCGCTCGCCGCCCCGTCGGCAGGCTGGACGCAGTCGGCTGACGCCACGTTGCGTGGCCAGGCCGCTGCCGGCGCCGAAGTCACGGCGAAGAACAACGCCACCGGCGCGGTGCGTCGTGCCAAGGCCAGCGCAGACGGCACCTACGTGCTGGTCGGCCTGCCGCCGGGCAACTACACCGTCAGCGCGGGCCCGGGCACCGAGCAGGTCGTCACGCTGAGCGTCGCCTCGACCTCGACCCTCAATTTCGCCGGCGGCGAGATCGAGGAGGTGGTGGTGAAGGGCGAGCGTCTCAAGGAAGTCCGCACCTCGGAAGTCGGCACGGTCGTCTCGCTGCAGCAGATCGAGTCCGTCCCGCAGATCACGCGCAACTTCCTCGAGTTCGCGGACACGGTGCCGGGCGTGATCTTCAGCGTCGACGCCAAGGGCAAGACCTCGATCCGCGGCGGCGCGCAGAACGACAACGCCGTCAACGTGTACATCGACGGCGTCGGCCAGAAGGGCTACGTGCGCAGCGGCCTGTCGGGCCAGACCGACAACTCGCAGGGCAACCCCTTCCCGCAGCTGGCCATCGGCGAGTACAAGGTCATCACCTCGAACTACAAGGCGGAGTTCGACCAGGTGTCGTCGGCGGCCATCACGGCCGAGACGCGCTCGGGCACCAACGAGTTCGAAGGCAACGCGTTCTACACCTACACCGACGACGGCATGCGCTCGAAGACGCCGGCCGAAGAGGCGGCGGGCAAGAAGACCAAGTCGGAGACCAAGGAATACGGCATCGCGATCGGCGGTCCGATCATCCAGGACGCGCTGCACTTCTTCGTGACCTACGAAGCGAAGCGCTACACGACGCCGGTGACCGTGACGCCGACCGGCGGCGCGCCGCAGAGCATCATCAACCAGATGCCGCAGGAAGCGCTCGACCAGCTCGGTCCGGCGACCCTGCCCTTCGACGAAGACCTGTTCTTCGGCAAGCTGGACTGGGACCTCGGCGACAGCGACCACATCGCGTTCTCGGCGAAGATCCGCCAGGAAGACAGCCTCGGTGACCAGGCCGGCGCCGGCACGGCTGCATCCGCGTCGCTGCAGACCAAGAACGACGACAACCGTTACGACCTGCGCTGGCAGCACACGGCGGACAGCTTCTTCAACGAGCTGATCTTCACGTACGAAGACGCCAACTTCAAACCGCAGGTGAACAACGCCGGCCAGAACGGCGCGGTCTATACCTGGCTGAACGGCGGCAACGACCAGACCATCCTCGTCACCAACGGCGCCGACCCGCGCGCCGGACAGGACAAGGGCCAGAAGGGATGGGGCGTCCAGGAAGACATCACGTTCCCGAACCTGAGCTGGAACGGCGACCACACGGTGAAGGCCGGCTTCAAGTTCAAGGAAGTGAAGCTGCACGCGCAGGACGCGATCATCAACAACCCGGTGTTCTACTACAACGTGAACCTGGCCGGTACGAACACCATCCCGTGGAAGGCCGTGTTCGCGAACCCGGTGCCTGGCTTCGACGAGCGCGTCGAGTCCGACGACCAGCAGTACGGCATCTACATCCAGGACGACTGGGTGGTGAACGAGAAGCTGACGCTGAACCTCGGCCTGCGCTGGGACTACGAGTACAATCCGTCGTACCTGAACTACAAGACGCCGAAGGCAGTGATCGACGCGTTCAATACCGTGGTCACGCCGGACGGCAAGACCTACGGCGAGACGCTCGGCCTCAGCAACGATCCGGACATCGCCTACAACGTCAACAACTACATCTCGAACGGCCACAACCGCAAGGCGCCGAAGGACGAGTGGCAGCCGCGCATCGGCTTCTCGTACGACACGCAGGCGGACGAGCGGCACGTGGTGTTCGGCGGCTACGGCCGTTCGTACGACCGCAACCTGTACGACTACCTGCAGCTCGAGCAGACCAAGCTCGCGCTCGGCCAGGCGGAGTTCCGCTTCGACACGACGGACCACCCGTGCGCGGTCGGCACCGGCAACTGCATCGCCTGGGACCCGATCTACCTGAACGGCGTCGAGCACCTGCAGGCGCTGACGGCGGGCTCGATCGGCGAAGTCAACCTGATGAACAACAAGTTGAAGATGCCGTACTCCGACCAGTTCAGCGTCGGCATGCGCAACAAGCTGGGTGACTGGAACACCAGCGCCGCGATCTCGTACGTCGAGAGCAAGGACGGCTTCGTCTTCACGCTCGGCAATCGTCGTCCGGACGGCTCGTTCTGGGGTCCGGTGCCGTGGGGTGGTCCGGCGCAGCCGTGGCTGTACCCGCCGCCGGGACTGAATGGCAACCTCATCATCGGCAGCAACGGCATCGAGACCCGCTCGACGCAGATCCTGCTGTCGGCCGAGAAGCCGTTCACGCAGGAATCGAAGTGGGGCGCGACGCTGGCGTACACCCATACGGATGCGAAGCAGAACCGCGACATCAACGAGCACTACTCGTTCGACGAAGCGAACATCAGCCAGTATCCGTACGTGCTCTCGAACGCGGCGCCCGAGCACCGCTTCGTCGGCACGTTCTCGTACGCCCTGCCGTGGGAATTCATGGTCGGCGCCAAGTTGACGCTCGCCACGCCGGTGCCGGGCAACGCGATCACCTGCTACAACACGGGTGGCGTGTCGTTCAACACGGGCAGCCCGTGCACGCAGGTGGGCCTGACGCCGACGAACGGCGGCTACCAGAGCCTCGACCTGCAGGTGACCAAGAACTTCACGTTCTTCGACACGGCCGGCGCCTACATCCGTCTCGACCTGCTCAACGTGACGAACCATGCCAACCTCGTCGACTACCAGTGGCGGTCGACGAACGGCACGGGCATCTTCAACGAAGTGCGGTTCAATCCGGACGGCAACATCAAGGGCACGCCGTTCACGATGCGGCTGACCGTGGGCGCGAAGTTCTGATCGCGCCGTCGACGTAACCTCGTCGTCACGGGCCGCGGCCTCGAGCCGCGGCCCGTGGACGGCGACACTGGTGGGGACTCAGCCGTGACCGACTCACGACTGCGCAGCATCGTCATCGTCGGCGGCGGCACCGCCGGCTGGATGACGGCAGCAGCGCTCGCAAAGACTCTCGGGAACACCTGCAGCATTCGCCTGGTCGAGTCCGACGACATCGGCACGGTCGGCGTCGGCGAAGCCACGGTCCCGCACCTCAAGGCGTTCAACGACGCCCTGCAGATCGACGAGGTCGACTTCCTCAAGGCCGTGCAGGGCACCTTCAAGCTCGGCATCCAGTTCTGCGACTGGGGCCGGATGGGCGACAAGTACATCCACGGCTTCGGGCAGATCGGGCCCGAGTACGGCTTCCTGCCGTTCCACCAGTACTGGCTCAAGCTGCGGCAGATGGGCAAGGCGGCCGACATCGGTGCCTACTCCATCCACACGGCCGCGGCGCCGCTTGGCAAGTTCATGACCTCGGCGAGCGACGTGCCGCCGAACTCCCCGCTGGCGCACATCGCGCACGCCTACCACTTCGATGCGGGGCGCTACTTCCTGTTCCTGCGCAAGTTCGCCGAGGCGCGCGGTGTGGTGCGCACCGAGGGACAGGTCACCCAGGTGCAGCTGAAGCCGGAGAACGGCTTCATCGACGCGGTCGTGCTGAAGAGCGGCGAGCGCATCGAGGGCGACCTGTTCGTCGACTGCTCGGGATTCCGCGGCCTCCTGATCGAGGAAGCGCTGCACACCGGTTACGAGAGCTGGCAGCACTGGCTGCCGTGCGACCGCGCGCTCGCCGTGCCCTGCGAGGCCGTCGGGCCGCCCACCCCCTACACCCGTTCGACCGCACGCCCGGCCGGCTGGCAGTGGCGCATTCCGCTGCAGCACCGCGTCGGCAACGGCTACGTCTACTCGAGTGCCCATGTCAGTGAAGACGAAGCGGCGGGCACCCTGCTCGCAAACCTCGACGGCAAGCCGCTCGCGGACCCGCGCCTGCTCAAGTTCGTCACGGGTCGCCGCAAGAAGATCTGGAACAAGAACTGCGTGGCGATTGGACTCTCCAGCGGCTTCCTGGAGCCCCTGGAGTCCACCAGCATCTACCTCATCCAGTCGGGCGTCGGGCGGCTCATCAACCTGCTCCCGGACCGCCACTGCAGCACCGTGCTCGCCGAGCGCTACAACCAGCAGGCGGCGTTCGAGTTCGAGCGCATCCGCGACTTCATCATCCTGCACTACCACGCGACGGACCGCCGGGACAGTCCGTTCTGGCAGTACTGCGGCACCATGTCGATCCCCGAGCGGCTCCAGGAAGTGATCCAGCTGTTCCTCGAGAGCGGCCGGTTCTTCCGCGACGCCGACGAGATGTTCGCCGTCACGAGCTGGGTGCAGGTGCTGGTCGGCCAGAATCGCGTGCCGACCGGCTACCATCCGGCCGTCGACCTGGTCGGCGACGAGGAGTTGCTGCAGCTCGAGAGCAGCGTGCGCGGAGTCATCGCCAACTGCGTGCAGATGATGCCGCCGCACGAGCAGTTCATCGCGCGACACTGCCCGGCTCCCGCCGCGTAATGCACCCGGCCGGGTGCTCGGCACGCGGTCGGCTCGAACCGAGGATCCCTTGTCCGTCATGAATTCGCGAGTGCAGCCAGCCAACCGGAATGCGTTTCAGTGCGTCGCCAACGGCCGGTATGCCGTCACGGTCACGCCACTGGGCGACGGGTTCTCCGCGCTCGACGACCTGCTGCTGACCTCGTGGCGCCCCGATCCGGTGGAAGGCGGCGGCGGTGTCCTGATCTATGCACGCGAACCCGGTACCCACGAAGCGTGGACGCTGTGCGGCCGGGCCGCGCCCGGGCAGGCGCCGGGCAACGTGCGGGCGACCAGCGACGGACTGGTCATCGAACGCCAGCAGGGTCCCTGGCAATCGACCGTCGAGGTCCGCGTGCACGACACGTTCGGCCTCGAGGAACGCACCTGCCGGATCACCAACACCGACCAGCGGGCGCGCGAGATCGAGCTGACCAGCTACGTCGAGGTCGTGCTCAATCCGCCGGCCGCGCAGGAAGGCCACCCGGCATTCGCCAAGCTGTTCGTGCAGACGTCGCTCGTCGGCGCGGACCCGGTGCTGCGCGCCTCGCGGCGCGCGCGTTCGGCGCACGAGCGCTGGCCGGTGCTGCTGCATGCGTTGTTCGACGCGACGGTCACGGAGTTCACGACCGAACGCCTCGGCTTCATTGGCCGCGGCCGCACCACCGCCGACCCGCTCGCGCTCGCCACGTCCGCGCCGCTCGGTCGCGTGCACGGCAACGTGCTCGATCCCGCGATGAGCCTGCGGACGGTGTTGCGCGTCGCGCCGGGCGAATCCGTCGCGGTGCGTTTCGTGCTCGCTGCCGGGGACGACGAAGCCCGGCTGCGGAGCGACGTCGAAGGCCTGCGCAAGACGCCGCTGCGCGCCGAGCTGGCGCGGCCGACGATCGAGACGACGCTCGATCCGGCGCTGTCACTCGCCACGGCGCAGGGCAAGCTCATCCGTCAGTTGACGCAGGGCATCGGAGCCGCGTCGCCGGCCGTGCGCGCGCGACGTCCGGCGTCCGCCACGGTCTCGCCGCCGACGCAGCGTGAGGCACCGCAGTTCTTCAACGGCTACGGTGGCTTCAGCCAGGACGGACGCGAGTACGTCATCCGCGTCGGCTGCGACGCGCAGCACCGTCCGCAGTTGCCGCCGCTGCCGTGGACCAACGTCATCGCCAATCCGAAGTTCGGCTGCCTGGTCAGCGAGTCGGGGGCCGGCAATGCCTGGAGCGGCAACAGCCGCGAGCATCGCCTCACGCCCTGGGCCAACGATCCGGTCAGCGATCCGCACGGCGACGCGATCTACGTGCGCGACGTCGCCTCCGGCGAATTCTGGTGCCCGACGCCGGGACCCGCGCCGCTCGGCGCCGACGTCGAGGTGCGTCACGGCCTCGGTTACACGACGTGGCGGCAGCAGCGCGACGGGCTCGAGCACGAGCTCACGCTGTTCGTCCCGCCCGAGGACCCGCTGCGCGTGATGCGGCTGAAGATCCGCAACACCGGCCAGCATCCGCGCCGCCTCGCGGTCTACGGCTACAACCGCTGGGTGCTCGGCTCGACGCCGGAATTCACGCGCGCAACCGTGCGTGCCGAGTTCTCGCCGGCTTTCCAGGCCGTCATGGCGCAGAACGACGCGCCGCCGGACGGTCATGCCTGCATCGCCTTCGCCGCGACGGATCGCACGCTGGTCGACGGCTGGTGCGCGGACCGCGCGGCGTTCCTCGGCGTGCCCGGCTCGCCGGAAGCGCCGGCGGCGCTGCTCGGCAGCGGCCAGCTCTCGCGCACCTCCGGTCACGATCCCTGCGCCGTGCTGCAGGTGATCCTCGAGATCGCGCCGGGCGCGACTGACGAAGTGAGTTTCCTCCTCGGCGCCTGCGCATCCGAGCGCGCGATCGCCGCGGTGCTCGCGCGCTTCCGGGCGCCAGGCGCCATCGAGACGGCGCTGCGCAATTCGCGCGCGCACTGGAACCGCACGCTGACGCGCCTGCAGGTCGAGACGCCGTCGCCCGCGCTGAATCACATGCTGAACGGCTGGCTGACGTACCAGGACCTGTCGTGCCGGCTGTGGGGCCGCACCGCGTTCTACCAGTCTGGCGGTGCGTTCGGCTTCCGCGACCAGTTGCAGGATGCGGCGGCGCTCGTCTACCTGCAGCCCGAACTCACCCGCGCCCAGATCCTCCTGCACGCGAGCCGCCAGTTCCTCGAAGGCGACGTCCAGCACTGGTGGCATCCGCCGCTCGGCCAGGGCCTGCGCACGAAGTTCGCGGACGACCTGCTGTGGCTGCCGTGGTTCACGGCCTACTACCTCCAGGTGAGTGGCGACCACGCCATCCTCGACGAGCGCGCGCACTACCTGACGACGCGCGAAGTCGAGGCGGGCGAGGCCGAGATCTTCACGCGCCCCGAGGTGACCGCGCAGTCCGGCGACCTCTACGAGCACTGCTGCAAGGCCATCGACCGTTCGCTGGTGCGCGGGGCCCACGGCCTGCCGCTGTTCGGCTGCGGCGACTGGAACGACGGCATGAACCGCGTCGGCATCGGTGGTCGCGGCGAGAGCGTGTGGATGGGGTTCTTCCTGTACACGGTGCTCGGCGACTTCCTGCCGGTCTGCGAACTGCGCGGTGATCGTGAGCGCGTCGCGCGCTACACCGAGCATCGCGAGCTGCTGCGCGCGGCGCTCAATGCCGACGGCTGGGACGGTCGCTGGTACCGTCGCGGCTGGTACGACGACGGCACCGTGCTCGGCTCGCACACGGGCGACGAGTGCCGCATCGACGCTCTCGTGCAGGCGTGGGCCGTGATGTCGCGGGCCGCGTCGCCCGAGCGTATCGAGCTCGCGCTCGACTCGCTCGATGTGCATCTCGTCGATGACGAGGCGCGCATCGTGCGGCTGCTGACGCCGCCATTCGTCGACACGCCGCACGACCCGGGCTACATCAAGGGCTACGTTGCGGGCGTTCGCGAGAACGGCGGACAGTACACGCACGCGGCCACCTGGGTGGTGCGGGCCCTCGTCGAAGCGGGCCGGCGTGATCGCGCGGCCGAGATTCTCGAGAGCCTGCTGCCGGTCAACCACGGCCTCACGACGGCGGAGGCCGACAAGTACAAGGTCGAGCCCTACGTCGTGGCGGCGGACGTCTACGGCGCCGAGCCGCACGTCGGTCGCGGCGGCTGGACGTGGTATACGGGCTCGGCGGGCTGGCTGTATCGCGTGGCCGTCGAGTCCGTGCTCGGCTTCGCCATCGAAGGCGGCCGCGCGCTGCGCCTGAACCCGCGCATCCCGGATGCGTGGCCGTCGTTCACGTTGAGCTATCGCGTCGACGAACGGACCACGCTGCGCATCGACGTGCGCAACCCTCAGCGCAAGGCAGTGCGCATCGTGTCGGCGCGCCTCGACGGCGCCGATCTCAGCCTCGACGGCCACGGGGTCCTCGTGCCCCTCGTCGCCACCGGACGCGAGCAGCACCTCGACGTGCTGCTCGGGGAGTAAGCCATGACCCTCCGCTCCCGACCCTGGTTCGTCTTCTTTTGCAGCATCGTGCTCGTCCTGCTGTCGGCTTGCAGCGGCTCGGGCGGCGGCGGGGCGTCGGTCTCCCCCACCCTCAATCCGCCGCCGCTCGACCCGCTCTTCGACGACATCGAGCGCCGCACCTTCGACTTCTACTGGGAGACGGCGGACTCGCGCGGCCTCGTGCCGGACCGCTACCCGACGCCGTCCTTCTCGAGCGTCGCGGCGATCGGCTTCGCGCTCACGGCGTATGCCATCGGCGTCGAGCGCGGCTACGTCACGCGCGCCGAGGCCCGCACGCGCACGCTGACCACGCTGCGCTACCTGCACGACGCCCCGCAGGGGCCGGAGGCGACCGGCAAGGCGGGGTACAAGGGCTTCTACTATCACTTTCTCGATTTCGGCACCGGCACGCGCTACCGCAACTCCGAGCTGTCGACCGTGGACACCGCGCTGCTGCTGATGGGCGCGCTGTTCTCGGCGACGTACTTCGACCAGCAGAATGTCGAAGAGGTCGAGATCCGCCAGCTGGCCGACGACATGTACCGTCGCGCGGACTGGCAATGGGCCCAGCCGAACCCGCCGGCGATCTCGCATGGGTGGCATCCGGAGTCGGGCTTCATCCCGAGCGACTGGCGCGGCTACAACGAGGCCATGTTCGTCTACCTGCTCGCGCTCGCCTCGCCGACGCACCCGGTCGGCACGGACGCCTGGAACGAGTGGACCAGTACGTATGACCGGCACTGGGGCACGCTCGAGGGCCAGACGCACCTGACCTTCGGTCCGCTCTTCGGCCACCAGTTCGCGGCCGTGTGGATCGACTTCCGCGGCATCAAGGACGCCTACATGGCGGCCAAGGGCTTCGACTACTTCGAGAACTCGCGTCGCGCCACCTACGCGCAGCGCGCGTACGCGACCGCCAATCGCCTCGGCTGGGTCGGCTACGGTCCGAATGTCTGGGGTTTCACGGCCTGCGACGGCCCGGTGGACGCCAACCTCGTCTACAACGGCCAGACCCGCACGTTCCTCGGCTATGCTGCCCGTGGCGTGAACCTCGATTCCAGCCACAACTACGACGACGGCACGATCGCGCCGTACGCGGCCCTCGGCTCGCTGCCGTTCGCGCCGGAGATCGTGATCCCCGCGGTGCTCGAGATGCATCGGCGCTGGGGCGCGGACATCTACGGCCAGTACGGCTTCGTCGACTCGTTCAACCCGAGCTACAGCTTCGACCTGCCGCCGACGCTCGGGCGCAAGCTGGCGGGCGGCGGCTGGGCCGACACCGACTACCTCGGCCTCGACCAGGGCCCGGTCATCACCATGATCGAGAACTACCGCACCGAGCTGGTGTGGAAGGTGATGAAGCGCAACGCCTACCTGCGGACGGGCCTGCAGCGCGCCGGCTTCACGGGTGGCTGGCTGCAATGACCTGGCGGCGGCGCCTCGCCTGTGGCGGCGCCTGGCTGGTGCCGATGCTCGCGAGTGTGCTGCTGGCGGGTTGCGGTGCGCGCGAATCGAAGGAGCAGGTGATCCGCTTCTGGGCGATGGGCCGCGAGGCGGAAGTCGTCACCGCGCTCGTCCCTGAATTCGAGCGGTCCCACCCGGGCATCCGCATCGAGGTGCAGCAGCTCGCGTGGACGGCGGCGCACGAGAAGCTGCTGACCGCCTTCGCGGGCGACGCCACGCCCGACATCTGCCAGCTCGGCAACACCTGGATCCCGGAGTTCGGTGCGCTCGGCGCGCTCGAGCCGCTCGATGAGCGCATCGCGGCATCGAAGGTGATCGATCGCACCGACTACTTCGACGGCATCTGGGCCACCAACGTGCTCGGCGGCCGCGTCCTCGGCGTGCCGTGGTACGTGGACACGCGCCTGCTGTTCTACCGCAAGGACCTGCTGGCGAAGGCAGGGTACGACCATCCGCCGACGACCTGGGCCGAGTGGCACGAGATGCTGCGCGCCATCAAGCGCGAGGCCGGGCCCGGCAACTTCGCCGTGCTGCTGCCGCTCAACGAGTTCGAGCCGCTGCTGGTGCTCGCACTGCAGCAGCCCGAGCCGCTGCTCCGGGACGGAGGGCGCTACGGCAACTTCGAGAGCGCGAGCTTCCGGGCCGCGCTCGGCTTCTATTCCAGCCTCTTCAACGAGCAGCTCGCGCCGGCCGTCACTGACACGCAGATCTCGAACGTCTGGCTCGAGTTCGCGCGCGGCTACTACTCGTTCTACATCACCGGCCCCTGGAACATCGGCGAGTTCCGCCGTCGCCTGCCGCCCGACAAGCAGGACAGCTGGATGACGGCGCCCATGCCGGGCCCCGATGGCCCGGGCGTCTCCTCGGCCGGCGGCTCGAGCTTCGCCATCTTCCGCCGCTCGAAGCACAAGGACGCGGCCTGGGCCTTCGTCGAGTTCCTGTCGCAGCCCGAAATCCAGCAGCGTTTCCACGCCCTGACCGGCGATCTGCCGCCGCGACGCAGCGCGTGGACGAGCCGCGAACTCACGGACGACCCGTACACCCAGGCGTTCCGCGTGCAGCTCGAACGCCTGCGCCCCGTGCCGCAGGTGCCCGAGTGGGAGCGCATCATGGAAGAGATGCGCCTCGCCGGTGAGCGCGTGAGCCACCGCACGCAGACCATCGACGAGGCGGTGACGCAGCTCGACGCGCGGGTGGACCAGTTGCTCGAGAAGCGCCGCTGGATGCTGGACCGGGAGGCGCGCAAGTGAGCCCGGCCCGCGCCGCGTGGATGTTCATCTCGCCGGCGCTCGCCGTGATCGGCGTGTTCTTCCTGCTGCCCGTCATCGCCGCGCTCGCGCTGAGCTTCACCGACTTCGACCTGTATGCGCTCGCCGACGTGCGCAACGTGCGCTTCGTCGGCCTCGACAACTACCTGCACCTGCTCACCACGCCGCTCTTCTGGAAAGCGCTCGGCAACACGGCGTGGTTCGTGCTGCTCGGCGTGCCGCTCTCGATCGGCACCTCGCTCGGCGCGGCCCTGCTGGTGAACTCGAAGCTGACCCGCGCGCCGGCCGTCTTCCGCACCGCGTACTTCGCCCCCGTGGTGAGCACGCTCGTCGCCGTGGCCATCGTCTGGCGCTTCATCCTGCACACGCGCTACGGCCTGCTCAACTACGCGCTCGGCCACCTCGGCCTCGGACCCGTCGACTGGATGGGCGACCCGCACTGGTCGATCCCGGCCATCGTGATCCTCGCGGTGTGGAAGAACTTCGGCTACAACATGATCATCTTCGTGGCGGCGCTGCAGGCCATCCCGGGCGACCTGTACGAAGCCGCGCGCATCGACGGCTCGTCGCTGTGGCAGGAGCTGCGCCACATCACGCTGCCGAGCCTGCGGCCGACGTTCACGCTCGTCACGGTGCTGACGGTGGCCGGCTACTTCCAGCTTTTCGCCGAGCCGTACGTGATGACGCGCGGCGGGCCGTTGCAGAGCACGGTCAGCGTGCTGTACTTCATGTACGAGGAAGGCTTCAAGTGGTGGAACCTCGGGTCCGCCTCGGCCGTCGCCTTCGTGCTGTTCCTGATCATCCTGGCGGTCACCGTCGTGCCGCTGCGCGTGCTGCGCCAGGACGAGCCGACATGAGGTCGCGGGCGCTCGCCAGCGTGGCGGTGAACGGGGCATTGCTCCTGCTGGCAGCGTTCGCGGTGCTGCCGCTCGCGTGGATGTTCGCGGCCTCGTTCATGCAGACGGGTGAGGCGAGCAGCTTCCCGCCGCCGATGCTGCCGAGCGCGCCGACACTGGCCAACTACGTCGAGCTGTTCTCGCAGCAGAACATGGGCGGCTATTTCCGCAACAGCGTGTGTGTCGCGCTCGCCACCACCGTGCTGTCGCTGCTGTTCAACGGCATGGCGGGCTACGCGTTCGCCAAGCTGCGCTTCGCCGGCCGCGAGCGCCTGATGAAGCTGCTGCTCGCCGGCCTGCTGATCCCCGGCCAGGTGACCATGATCCCGCTGTTCGGGCTCATGAAGATGATGGGCCTCGTGAACACCTATGCCGGCGCGGTCGTGCCGGGCATGGCCGGCGTCTTCGGCATCTTCCTGGTGCGCCAGTACGCGCTCTCCATTCCCGACGAGCTGCTCGACGCGGCACGTATCGACGGAGCGACGGAGCTGCAGATCTTCCGCCGCGTGATCGTGCCGCTGCTCGCGCCGATCCTGATCACGCTCGGCATCTTCACCTTCCTCGCCACGTGGAACGACTTCATGTGGCCGCTGATCGTGCTGTCCGACCGCGACATGCAGACCCTGCCGGTCGCGCTCGCCGGGCTCTCCCGCGAGCACGTACAGGACAGCGAGCTGATGATGGCGGGCTCCGTGGTGACGGTGCTGCCGGTGCTGGTGCTCTTTCTGTTCATGCAGCGCTACTACATCCAGGGCATCCTGGTCGGCAGCGTCAAGGGATGACGATCATGGGGCAGGCGATGCAGCGGGCCGCGTGGCTCGTCGTACTGGGATTCGCTGCGCTGACGGCGCATGCGCAGGTGCTGGACGACTTCCACGACCTGTCCGCATGGCAGGGCGCCGGCTCCGACGACGTCGTGGCCCGCGTCGGCGCCGGCTCGCAGTCCGGAACGTTGCGCCTGCAGTTCGACTTCCGCGGGCACAACGGCTACGCGATCGCCCGGCGTGCGCTGCCGATCACGTTGCCGGAGAACTTCGAGCTGACGCTGCAGCTGAAGGGGCAGGCGCCGGCGAACGATTTCCAGGTCAAGCTGCTCGATGCGAGCGGCGAGAACGTGTGGTGGTTCCGACGCGCCGACTACGCGTTCCCGGCCGACTGGCGCACGCTGCGCATCGACCGTCGACAGATCGAGTTCGCCTGGGGTCCGACGCCGGACCGCCGCCTGCACGCGATCGCCTCGATCGAAGTGGTCGTCAGCGCCGGCAGCGGTGGCGGGGCGGGCGAGATCGAGATCGGTGCACTGACGCTGAAGCCCAAGGCGCCACCGCCGGCGGAATGGCCCGCGCCGGTCGCCACCGCGTCGCAGACCGATGCGGGCAGCACGCCCGGTGCGGCGGTCGACGGCAATCCCACCTCGGCGTGGCATTCCGGCAGGGTGCCTGCGGGCGGCGTGAACTTCACGATCGACCTCAGCGCGCCCCGTCCTTTCGGTGGACTCACGCTGCAATGGCTGGCCGATCACGTCGCGCCCGACTACGACGTGCTCGCCTCCGACGACGGCAGCGAATGGACGACCCTGCGCCAGGTGCGCGGTGCCGTGCGCACGGAGCACGCGCTCTACCTGCCCGAGGCCTCTGCGCGATTCGTGCGGCTGCAGTTGCCGCCGGCCGGCAAGCGCGACTACGCGCTCGCTGATGCGCGCGTGGAGACCGGGCTCGCGGACAAGTCGGTCAACGACTTCATGGCCGCGGTAGCGAAGCGGGCGCCGCGCGGTGCGTTCCCCCGCGGTTACGTCGGCGAACAGAGCTACTGGACGATCGTCGGCACCGACGGCGGCGCGGAAGAGGGTCTCTTCGACGAGGATGCCGCGTTCGAGCTGCGCAAGCGCGGGGCGTCGCTCGAACCGCGACTCGCAGTCGACGGGCAGTGGCACGACTGGGCCAGCGTGACCTCCGAGGCGAGCCTTGCCGACGGTTACCTGCCGATCCCGTCGGTCACGTGGACCGTGCCCGGCGGGAGCC
>JBGAHO010000037.1:0-42126 GCA_044226195.1 Steroidobacteraceae bacterium | reverse complement strand
CAGGCACTGCAGGCCGTGGCGCAGGCCGTGCGCGACCGGGCCGGCACGCCGCTGGCCGCCACGGCGCAGGCGATCCTTGCCGAGCAGCTCTTCGAGAGCGGCCGCGGCGAGGAGGCGCTGGCCACGGCCGAAGCCGCCCTGCGCGCTGCCGACGGACCGCCCGCGATGCCGCCGGCCACCCGTGCGTTGGCGCTGCGCGTGGCGGCGCGGCTGCGCGTGCGCGTGCGGGCCGACGTCGACGGTGCCCGCCCGCTGGCCGAGGAGGCCGCGGCCCTGGGCCGTGCGCATGGCCTGGCCGACATCGAGGCCACCGCCACGTCGCTGATGTCGGTGCTCGAGATGAATGGCGCGCGCGACATCGAGCGCAACGAACGGCTGCACCGGCACGCGCTGCAGGTCTGGCGCGCCGGCGGCCTGGAGCACCGCGCGATCGTCGGCATGGTCAACCTGTCGCTGGCGCTGGGCTTCCGGCGCCGCGTCGACGAGCAGCTCGAGCTGCTGGCGCAGGCGATCCCGCTGGCCGAGGCGCGCGGGCTGCGCCGCATCGCGCTGTTCGCGCGCAGCATCCAGGGCTATGCGCTGGCGGACCGGCGGCGCTGGGTGGAGTCGGCCGCGTCGTACCGCGCCTGCATCCGCGAGGCCTGGGCCATCAACGCCTGGCGCGAGTGGTTCTACGGGCTGTGGAACCTGCCGCGCACGCTGGTGCTGCTGGGGCGTGCGGAGGATGCGGTGCGGCTGCTGGCCTACGCCGACCGCTACTACCGCGAGCACTTCGGCACTCTGGGCAGCTCGGACCTGCGCGAGCGCCGCCGCACGCTGCGCCTGGCGCGCCTGGCCCTCGGCGCGGCGCGCGTGGACGCGCTGTGGATCGCCGGCGAGTCGCTGGCCCCGGCGCAGGCGACTCGCCTGGCCTGCGCCGAGGGGTAAGGGAAGAGCCCTCGATCAGGCCTTCAGCGCCGCCTGCACCTCGTCGAGCATCTTCTTCGCGTCGCCGAACAGCATCCGGTTGTTCTCCTTGTAGAACAGCGGATTGTCGACGCCTGCGTAGCCCGAGGCCATCGAGCGCTTCATCACGATCGAGGTCTTCGCCTTCCAGACCTGCAGCACGGGCATGCCGGCGATCGGGCTGGTCGGGTCGTCCTCGGCCGCCGGGTTCACGATGTCGTTCGCGCCGATGACCATCGAGATGTCGGTCTCCGGGAAGTCGTCGTTGATCTCGTCCATCTCGAGGACGATGTCGTACGGCACCTTCGCCTCGGCCAGCAGTACGTTCATGTGGCCGGGCATGCGGCCCGCCACCGGGTGGATGCCGAAGCGTACCGTCACGCCTTTCTCGCGCAGCAGCTTGGTGATCTCGTAGACCGTGTGCTGCGCCTGCGCGACCGCCATGCCGTAGCCCGGCACGATGATCACGCTCTTCGAGTTGCGCAGCATCTCGGCCGTCTCGGCGGCGCTGATCGCCGTCACTTCTCCCGCCGGCTGCGCACCGCCCGCGGCCGGGGCCGGAGCACCGCCGCCCGTGCCGAACCCGCCCGCGATCACCGCGAGGAACTTGCGGTTCATGGCGCGGCACATGATGTAGGACAGGATCGCGCCCGACGAACCGACCAGCGCGCCGGTGACGATCAGCAGGTCGTTCGAGAGCATGAAGCCCGTCGCCGCCGCGGCCCAGCCCGAGTAGCTGTTGAGCATCGAGACGACCACCGGCATGTCGGCGCCGCCGATGGCCATCACCATGTGCACGCCGAACAGCAGCGCGACCACGGTCATGACGGTGAGTGGCAGCATGCCGGCCTGGATCGTCTCCGCGTGCAGGAACTTCGCGCCGAACACGATCACCACCAGCAGGCCGGCGAGGTTGATCCAGTGGCGGGCCGGCAGCAGCACGGGCTTGCCGCTGATCTTGCCGTTCAGCTTGCCGAAGGCGATCACCGAGCCCGAGAACGTCACGGCGCCGATCAGGATGCCGATGTAGATCTCGATCTCGTGGATCGACTTCTCCGCGCCCTCGAACACCACCGAGGTGTCGACGTAGCTGGCGAAGCCGACGAGGCAGGCCGCGAGGCCGACGAGGCTGTGCATCAGCGCGACCAGCTCGGGCATCTGCGTCATCTGCACTTTCTTCGCGGCGTACAGACCGATCGAGCCACCGACCAGGAGCGCGCCGACGATGTAGGGAATGCCGCCCGCCGTGACGCGCGGGCCGAGCACGGTCGCCAGCACGGCGATGGCCATGCCGATGATGCCGTACAGGTTGCCGCGGCGGGACGTCTCGGGGTTCGAGAGACCGCCGAGACTGAGGATGAACAGGATGGCGGCGCCGATGTAGGCGACGGTGACGAGACTGGAAGTCATGCCTGCGCTCCCCTTACTTCCGGAACATCGCAAGCATGCGACGCGTGACGGCGAAGCCGCCGAACATGTTGATCGCCGTGAGTGCGAGCGCGATCACTGCGAGCCCGAGGATCAGGCCGTCCGCCCGGCCCTCCATGCCCGCCCCGAGCGGCGGCGCGACCTGGATGAGCGCGCCGACGGCGATGATGCTCGAGATCGCGTTGGTGACGCTCATCAGCGGCGTGTGCAGCGACGGTGTCACGTTCCAGATCACCATGTAGCCGATGAAGCAGGCGAGCACGAACACCGTGAAGTGCGCGAGGAACGTCGCAGGGGCGAATGCGCCGATCAGCGCAAAGAGCACGGCGCCCGCGCCGAACACGATCGCGAGGCTCTTCGCGGAGGCCGGCTCGCTGTCGCCGTGTCCGTGGCCCGACTTCTTCGCCGCCGGTGCTGCGGCCGCCGCAGCCGGCTTCGCGGCCGGCGCCGCCGGGATCTTCGGGGGCGGAGGCGGCCACGTGACCGCGCCGTCCTTGATCACCGTCAGGCCGCGGATCGCGTCGTCCTCGAAGTTGACGTTGATCGTGCCGTCCTTGGTCTTGCAGAGTTCTTCGGTCAGGCGCAGCAGGTTGCTCGAGTAGAGCGTCGAGGACTGCTTCGCGAGGCGGCTGGCGAGATCGGTGTAGCCGATGATGGTGACGCCGTGGCGGACGACCGCCTCGCCCGGCACCGTGAGTTCGCAGTTGCCGCCCTGCTCGGCGGCCATGTCGACGATGACGCTGCCGGGCTTCATCGTCTGCACCATCTCGGCGGTGATCAGCTTCGGCGCCGGCTTGCCCGGGATCAGCGCGGTCGTGATGATGATGTCGACTTCGCGCGCCTGCTGCGCGTACATCGCGCGCTGCGCGGCCTGGAAGCCCTCGCTCATGACCTTGGCGTAGCCGCCGCCGCCCGAGCCTTCCTCTTCGTAATCGACCTTCACGAACTCGCCGCCGAGCGACACGACCTGGTCGGCGACTTCGGCGCGCGTGTCGTTGGCGCGCACGATGGCGCCGAGGTTGGCGGCCGTGCCGATGGCCGCGAGGCCCGCGACACCCGCGCCCGCGATGAACACCTTGGCCGGCGGAATCTTGCCGGCGGCCGTGACCTGGCCGTTGAAGAAGCGGCCGAACGCATTGGCGGCCTCGATCACCGCCCGGTAGCCACTGATGCTGGCCATCGAGGTGAGCGCGTCCATCTTCTGCGCGCGCGAGAGCTGGCGCGGCAGCGAGTCGATGGCGAGCACCGTGAGCTTGCGCTCCGCCATCGCCTGCATGAGCTGCGGGTTCTGCGCGGGCCAGACGAACCCGATCAGCGTGGTGCCCGGCTTCAGTGCCGCGACCTCGTCGAGCGTCGGCGGACGCACCTTGAACACCAGGTCGGAGCCCGCGTACAGCTCGGCGGCCGTGGCGGCCACCTGGGCGCCCGCGGCGGTGTACGACGCGTCGTCGAAGTTGGCGGCCGCGCCCGCGCCGGACTCGATGCGCACGCCGAAGCCCAGCTTGATGAGCTTTTCGGCGACCTCGGGGACGCAGGCGACGCGCTTCTCGCCCGGGAAGATTTCGCGCGGCACACCGATCGTGAGCGACATGTCTGGCCCTCGTCTTGGGACACCCGGGCGGCGGCAGCCGTAACTGGCTGTGGCGGCAGGGGTTTCTGTTTCTGGTCCGTCCGGATAAACCGTTGAATTATTGCACAGGGGTGCCGTATCTTCAGCACATGCACACCCTTGCCCAGGAGGTCCTGCGCACGGATGTCTCGGGAATGCCACTGGAGTGGATCGATTACCGGGACGCGGTCCGTCTGCATTTCATGGGCCAGGTGGCCTACGCCTTCGGCCAGACCCTGTTCCACCTGCGAGGTGGGGTGAACGCCCGGACCGGCTCCCGGACCGTGGTCCAGGTCAGCTCGATCATCGCCACGACGGGTCACAGCCACAACCCGGGCAATGTGCACGCGGACTACCTCCCGCCGCTGAACAACGAGACGCTGTTCCGCCGGGACGCACACGTGTGCATGTACTGCGGTCAGCGTTTCCCGTCGAGCCAGCTGTCACGCGACCACGTCACGCCGCTGTCGCGCGGAGGCTCGGATACCTGGAAAAACGTGGTCACGGCGTGCCGGCGCTGCAACAACCTGAAGGCGTGGCGCACGCCCGAGCAGGCCAAGCTGCAGCTGATCGCCATCCCGTTCACACCGAGTTACGCCGAGTACATCTACCTGAAGGGCCGGCGCGTGCTGGCCGACCAGATGGAGTACCTTGTCGCGCACTTCCCGCGCTCGAGCCCGCTGCACCAGCGCCTGAAAGATAGGGGACATTCCTCTTTTTCGCCGACGTAGGTTCGGAAAAATAGGAATGTCCCCTATTTTTCTGTTTTCGCCATCAGGCAGGCGTCGAACCACGCGCCGTCCACCTGCAGGTAGCGGCGCAGAGTTCCCTCCAGAATGAATCCTTTTCTTCGGTAGAGGGCGATCGCGGGCGCGTTGTCGACCCGCACGACCAGCTCGATCCGTGACAGCCCGTTCGCCCGCGCGGCATCGAGCGTCGCGTCCATCAGGCGACCCCCGATCCCCTGGCCGCGATGCGTCGCGGCCACACCCATGCCGAGCGTGCCGCTGTGCCGCAGCGTCTCCTGCCCCTTGGGCACGACGTCGCACCAGCCGACCACCTGCTCACCGTCGAGCGCGACGAACTGCGCGCAGCCGTTGCGCAGATTGTTGAGCACGAAACGGCGGGCCTGCGCCAGCGGCGGCGCGCTGAGAAACGCCAGATAGCGACGCTCGCGCGCGACGGCATCGAGCAGCGCGTGGAAGCCGGCGATGTGTCGCCGCTGGATCGGCACGATCTCGATCGTCATGGCCCGGGCACTCCTGCGGTGGCGATCCCCGCCGCCGTCCCGCAGAATGCCGGCCGTGCTCTACCTTGTCGATGCCAGCGTCTTCATCTTCCGGGCCTACTACTCGGTGCCGATCGACGTGGTCGACCCCGACGGTAACCCGGTCAACGCCGTGCACGGTTTCGCGCGTTTCCTCGGCGACCTGCTGCAGAAGGAGAAGCCGCGGCACATCGCCGTCGCGTTCGACGAGAGCCTCGAGCAGTCCTACCGCAACGAGATCTACCCGGCCTACAAGGCCAACCGCGAGCCGGCGCCCGTCGAGCTGAAGCGCCAGTTCGCGCTGTGCCGCGAGGTCGTCGACGCGCTCGGCGTCGCCCAATACGGCAGCTCGCGCTACGAGGCGGACGACATCATCGGCACGCTCGCGACGCGCGCCCGTGCGGCGGGGTGGCCGGTCACGATCGTGAGTCGCGACAAGGACCTCACGCAGCTCATCTCGGCGCAGGACACGTACTACGACGCGATCGCCGAAGTGCGCTACGGCTACGACGACATCGAGGAACGCTTCGGCGTGATCCCCGAGCGCATGGCGGATTTCCTCGCGCTGATGGGCGACGCGGTCGACAACATTCCCGGCGTGCCGGGCGTCGGGCGCAAGACGGCGGCCACGCTGCTCAAGCACTTCCACACGCTGCCGGGCGTGTACGACAACCTCGCCGCGATCCCCAAGCTGAAGTTCCGCGGCTCGTCGTTCGTCGCCGAAAGCCTGCGCGAGCACCGCGAATCGGCATTCCTGTCGCGGCAGCTCACCGGCATCGCCTGCGACATGCCGCTGGAGGCGACGCTCGACGAGCTCGAGCGCGGCCGGCCCGACCTCTCGACGCTCGACGCCTTCTACGACGCGCAGGGCTTCGGCCGCATGCTGCGCGAGCAGGCGCGCAAGCTCTGACCCCGATGCTGGCCGACGCACTCGGGCGCGCGACCGGACGGCAGTTCGCGCGGGCGCCCGGCGCGGACGTGCACGGCGGGAGCATCCATCGCTGCGTGCGCTGGGAGACGAACGCGGGTCCGGTGTTCGTGAAACTCGCATCCGCCGCCGAGGCCGACCTGTTCGAGGCGGAGGCGGCCGGCCTGCGTGCGCTGGCGGAAGCGCATGTGGTACGCGTGCCGGATGTCATCGCGACCGTGACGACACCCAGCGACGCGGCCCTGGTGCTCGAGTGGCTTGACTTCGGCGGCACGGATTCGAGAGCCGAGGCCCGGCTGGGACAGCAGCTCGCCGCCCTGCATCGCGTCGAAGGCCCGGCTTACGGCTGGCATCGCGACAACACCATCGGTCGCACGCCGCAGGTGAATACGCCGGGCGACGACTGGCCGCGGTTCTATGCCGAACAGCGGCTCGGGTTCCAGTTGCGGCTCGCCGAGCGAAACGGCCTGTCGGCACGCATCGTCTCACGCGGCCGTGCGCTGGCCGATCGCTGCGCCGAGTACTTCACGGACTACCGGCCGGCGCCCTCGCTGCTGCACGGCGATCTGTGGGGCGGCAACTGGGCCGTCGAGCGGTCGAGTGGCGCGCCGGTGCTGTTCGACCCCGCGGTGTACTTCGGTGATCGCGAGGCCGACCTGGCGATGACGCGGCTGTTCGGCGGCTTCGGGCCGGCATTCTACGAAGCGTACGAGCAAGCCTGGCCGCTCGATGCCGGAGCGCGCACGCGCCGGCCGCTCTACGACCTCTACCACGTGCTCAATCACTACAACCTGTTCGGCGGCGGCTATGGCACGCGCGCCGCCGGGTTGATCGAGCGGTTGCTCGACGGGCGTTAGTCCTTCGGCAGGCTCACGACCCCGCGCACGTTCGACACGTTGACCTCGCCCGAGGCATCGGCCACCAGCGTCAGGTTGTGCCCGACGTCGCGTACCGTGATGTCGCCCGAGGAGTCGTTGTCGATCTTCACGTCGCCGGCGACGTGCTCGATCTCGATGTCGCCCGAGGAGTCGCTGCCGACGTAGACCGCCGTCGCGCCGTGCACGACGATGTCGCCGGAGCTGTCGTTGATCTTCACGCTGCCCGCAACCTTCTCGACGCGCACGTCGCCTGAGCTGTCGCTGATCTCGACGTCGCCGAGCAGGTTCGTCGCCACCAGGTCGCCCGAGCTGTCGTCGATGCGGGTCACGCGCACGCCGTCGACCTGCACGTCGCCGCTGCTGTCCGTGATGGTGACGGCGAGGTTCGTCGGCACGTTCACGGTGAGATCGAGGCTGGCGTAGAAGAGCCCGAGGCCGCTGAAGCTCTCCGGCGCCTCGACCCAGACGCGGATCACGTTGCCGTCGCGCTTCACGCGCAGCTGGGTCTCAGCGAGGTATTCCTGCTTCGACACGCAGGCCTTGCCCGACCCAGTCAGGGTCGCGCCGCTCGCCGGGTGCACGGCGAGGTCGCCGGCCCGCGCGAGGATCTCCACGCGTTCGGCGCCGGTGGCGTCGATCGATGCGGAGCGCTGGGCCGAATACTTGCAGCTCACGTCGTCCCACCAGGCGTGGGCCGGGCTCGCGACCGCGAACAGCCCGAGGGCCAGCGCGCGCGTGGCGAGGCGGTGCATCGTCGTCATGGAGTCCTCCCGTGGCCGCCGGGTCGGAAGCGAAGTGCGGCCTGTCGACGTTGGATGCGCCGGGCGGGCAAAGGGTTGCAATGCGCCGGCCGTGGGTTCGCCGGTCGCGACGAGGCGCGCCGTGTAGTATCTGCGCCAAACGCCCCCGGGGAGGCATGGCAACCATGGCCGCGAACGTCGTCGTCCTGCTGATCGCCGTGCTGCACGTCTACATCCTCGTGCTCGAGATGTTCCTGTGGGACAAGCCGCGCGGCCTGAAGGCCTTCGGCCTCACGCCCGAGTTCGCCGCGCAGACCAGGGTGCTCGCCGCCAACCAGGGGCTCTACAACGGCTTCCTCGCGGCCGGGCTCTTCTGGGGCCTGTCGATGGGCGAGGCGGGGCACGCGATCAAGGTGTTCTTCCTCGCCTGCGTGCTCGTGGCCGGCCTCTACGGCGCGGCAACGGCCAACAAGCGCATCCTGTTCATCCAGGCGGTGCCGGCCGCGGTCGGATTGGTGCTGCTGTTGCTGTAGGCGCCAGCGCGCCTCAGGCGGCAGGTGCCACGGTGCCGACGGAGCGAGCCTCGCGGGCCCGACGTTCTTTCGCGAGCAGGATGTCGACGGCAATGCCGTAATCCATCTCCTCGCCGCGCCAGCGGGTGCGAGCTGTGTGCGTATCGATCGAGATCTCGCGCTCGGCGTGCTGCCGGACGATCGTCCGCCAGTCGCCACTCATGGGTTTCGTATGGCCCGGCGCGGTGGAGACGATCGATTCGCCGTTGGGCTTCACGAACCGCCACGCGCCGTCGTCGAGACGCTCGATGATGATCCCGCCCTCGTGCACGAGGCGGTGGTGGAAACGACAAAGGGACGCGAGGTTGTCGAGCCGCGTCTCGCCGCCGTGGCTCCAGTGCTTGAGGTGATGCCCGTCGACGTATCTCTTGCACGTGCAGCCCGGGAATACGCAGCCCTGGTCGCGGGACTTCAGTGCACGCCTCAAAGCGGGCGGAATCGAGCGCGTCTTGCGGCCGATGTTCAGCGGTTCGCCCTGTTCGTTCTCTGAGATCTTCACGTAGCTGCAGTCGCAGGAGAGCCGTCGAGACGTTTCCGCGGAAACGTGGGGGCCGTCCTCGAACTCGCAGCGGCCCTCGACATCGTGTTGCAGGGTGTCCTGATCGACGTGCACCACGATCTGGAAGCGATCGCCACCGCTCATCGCCTCGGCGCCGTGCGCCAGGAAGCTCTCCGCGACGACGGCCAGCGCGTCGGCGCGACGGGTCGAGACCGGCGTGCGTTCATGGTAGGTGACGTACGTTTCCGCGGGAACGTCCGTGGCATGACGATGCCCAACGCCAGTCTCGCCGTCGCACCGATTGATCGTGCTCGTCAACGTCTTCTCGTCCGGCAGGGGCACGTCATCGAGCGCGATCTCGAGCGCCTCGCCTTGAGGATCAGCGAGCCGTCGTCGTCATAGGCATAGGTCACGGAGCGATTGGCCTGCTGCCGCGCCTCTCGCGACAGCGCCTCGACCTGCTTCACGCGCCGATACTTCCGCACCAGTTCTTCGACATGATGGGCCGTGCCGTGCAGCCCGATCTGCACGAGGAACGCTTCGTCCTCGGGGGTGGCGACGCGGGTGAGCGCCCGCACCTTGGCATAGCTCAGCTCGCCGCGGCCCATGGCGGCACCGATCAGCGGCAGCGCCTCGAGCGCACGCGCGACCCGCACCTTCTCCCGGGCCGCACCGAGATCGACGCCGCACTGCCAGTTGAGCCAGTGCGCGCAGCTCCTGGTCAGCCCATCCGACCAGCCCTGGCGCCGGTCGAACTCCGCGATCATCGCCAGCCAGCGTCGGTTGGCCGCGTTGAGATGCCCCATCAGCTCGGTGATCGAGGCCGCCAGGTCGCGGTTGGAGAGCTCGCGGAAGGCGGGATCGGGAGGGCTGTCCATGGCACGCTCCGAGGCTGTTTATATATACAGTTATGTTATCTGAATATGATGTAAAGTCAATGAGTTAATTGACGAAATGTGTCTGCAATTTTGCACAGATTCATGGGCAAGAATGGCGGTCTGCGGCGACACGTCGCAGGGGCAAGATGTCTCGCGCCGCTTCTGTGAGAGCCGACGATTCGCAGCTGTTCGCCCGTCTGATCTGCGACGGTCAGGAAAGCATCGCTACGCTGCCGCGCGAGAAGAAAGACGTCCTCGTGAGCAATCTCGAACCGGCGATGGCCGGGGCGGCGGCGGGGACGAACGCTGAGTCGCCGCGCGCCGAGGGTCAGTCGGCGCGCGGCAGCGAACGACGCCGCAATCAGGGCTAGGGCCGGGCGCGGCCTGCGCGGGCGGCAGTCTTGGTCTTGCCGTCGCTCGGCTGCTCGATGGATTCCAGCAGGCTCGTGTCGAGCTCGGGAATCGCCGGCAGGCTCGCCGCATCGGCAACCAGCGGCCGCAGTTGCTCGAGCAGCTGCAGCGACAGCGCGTGCAGGTCGCGATAGCGGCCCGCCAGGGTCGCTCCGTTGCGCAGCAACTCGGCTGACTGTTGATCCTGCTGCCGCTTCTCGGCGCGCAGGGCGTTCAGCGTGGCTTCGAGCTGCTGGCGCGCCTCGGCTTCCTGCTGCTTCTGCTTCTTGAGCACGCCCATCTTCTTCAGGACGTTCTCGGGGGTGTCGGCCAGCGCCACGGTGATCGCCTTGAGCGACTTGTCGCGTTCGGTGAGCTGGTCCCGGAGCTTCTGCAGGTCCGTCGCGGCGGCTTCGCGCTTGTTGGCCAGCTGCTGGAGCGCGGCTTCGTGCGCGGCGTTGGCGTCGGCGGCCGCCTTCTGCGCCGCGGCCAGGCTCTGTTCGCACGCGGCCAGCTTCTTTTCGAGGGCGGCGATGGCGGCCTTGGCCTCATCCTTCGCGACCTGGAGATCGGTATCGGCCCGGGCGACCTTCGCGAGTGCGCCTTCGAGGGCGGCCTGCAGTTCGTCCTGCGTGCACTCCGGGTCGAGCTTGAGCACGTCGGTCGCCGTCCGCATCAGGATCTGCTTGCTGATGGCGAGTTCTTTCCAGACTTTCAACTGAATTTCGTGTAGCGCTTGAGTCACAGCGTTCCTTCTCGGTCAGGGGATCGGTCAATCGGGGTCGCGAATTGTAATCGCAAGCCGGCCGAAACGTGCCGGGTCGGACCCGAATTCGTTCCAGGTCGGCTCCTGCCGGCCGGATCCCTGACGTCCCGCACAAAGAAAAACGCCGGAACAGGGGGGGATTCCTGTTCCGGCGACGGTCACTGGCGTTGAGGGCTTAGCGCATCCGTCCTTGCTGCCGTTATCCGGCTGATGCTGCCTCGTCGCCTTCGTCACACCGTCAAGATCGCGGGGGAACTCTCTTGACGGTTCGATACTGGCAGAACCATACCGCGATTAATGTGACGGGGGGATGACTTCCCGAAGTCGTCTCGTGATGCCTGTTCGAAGTGCGTCGCGCAAGTGACCGCGCACACTGGAAAAACAGCCAAATAAGCAGTTTCCACGCGGACTAGGGGCTGTCCTCAGTCAGGGCGAGACGAGGGGACAGTCCCCGGGCGGGGACCGTCCCCGGCGACCTACAGCTTGACCATGACGTGGCGCACGACGGTGTAGTCCTCGAGCGCGTAGGCCGAGAGGTCCTTGCCGTAGCCGGAGCGCTTCAGGCCGCCGTGCGGCATCTCGCTCACCAGCATGAAGTGCGTGTTGATCCACGTGCAGCCGTACTGCAGGCGCGACGCCACCGTGAGCGCGCGACCGACGTCGTTGGTCCACACCGACGACGCGAGTCCGTACTCCGAGGCGTTGGCCCACGCGATCGCCTGGTCGGTGTCCTTGAACCGCGTGACGGACACCACGGGCCCGAACACCTCGCGCTGCACGATCTCGTCGCCCTGCTTCGCGTTCGCGACCACCGTCGGCTCGAAGAAGAAGCCGCCGCCGGTGCCCGCCTTGCCGCCCGCCGTGATCTCGATGTGCTTCTGCTTCTTCGCGCGCGACACGAAGCCCGCGACGCGATCGCGCTGCTCGGCACTGATGAGCGGACCCATCTCGACGTTCTTCTCGGTCTGCAGGCCGACCTTGATGCTGCTCACGGCCGACGACAGGTCCGCGACGAGCTTGTCGTAGATCTTCGCGCCCGCGTAGATGCGGCAGGCCGCCGTGCAGTCCTGGCCGGCGTTGTAATAGCCGAAGGTCCGCACGCCGGACACCACGGCCTCGAGGTCGGCATCGTCAAACACGATCACCGGCGCCTTGCCGCCGAGTTCGAGGTGCGTGCGCTTGATGCCGGAGGAGGCCTGCGCGAGGATCTTCTCGCCCGTCGCGACGTCGCCGGTGAGCGAGACCATGCGCACGCGCGGATGCTTCGTCAGCGGCGCGCCGACCGTGTGGCCGCGACCAGTGACCACGTTCACGACGCCGGCCGGCAGCAGCTCCGCCAGCAACTCGGCGAGCTTCAGCGCGGTGAGCGGCGTCTGCTCCGACGGCTTGAGCACCACCGTGTTGCCCGCGGCGATCGCGGGGCCGAGCTTCCACGCCGCCATCATCAGCGGGTAATTCCACGGCGCGATCGAGGCCACCACGCCGATCGGATCGCGGCGGATCATGCTGGTGAAACCTGCGAGGTATTCACCGGCGACCGCGCCGGTCATCGAGCGGCAGGCGCCGGCGAAGAAGCGGAAGACGTCGGCGATGGCCGGGATCTCGTCGTTGAGCGCCGCCGGGTAGGGCTTGCCGCAGTTCTGCGACTCCAGCTTCGCGAACGCCGGCCCGTCGGCCTCGATGCGGTCGGCCAGCTTGAGCAGCAGCGTGGCGCGGTCCCTCGGCGCGGTGCGCGACCAGCCCTCGAACGCCGCCTCGGCGGATTTCACCGCCGCGTCGATCTGCGCGCGCGAGGCTTCCGGCACCTTGGCCAGCACCTTGCCCGTGGCGGGATTCAGCACCTGCTCGATCGCGCCTTCGCCGGCGACCAGCTTGCCGTTGATCAGGAGTTTCGTCTGCATCGTCAGGACCTCGCTTCGGGGTGGTCGCGGACTCACGCGCCGGTCGCGTGCTCGTCCGGCTTGGTCAGGTAGTACGCCAGCAGGATCGGCACCAGCGTCACCGTCATCACCAGCACGGCGACGACGTTGGTGACGGGCCGGTCGCGCGGGCGGAACAGTTCGCTATAGAACCAGATGGGCAGCGTCTTCTCGTGCCCCGCGGTGAACATCGTCACGATGATCTCGTCGAACGACAGCGCGAATGCGAGCATGCCGCCCGCGAGCAGTGCGGTCGCGATCTGCGGCAGCAGTACGTAGACGAAGGTCTGCGGGCCTCGCGCGCCGAGATCCTGCGAGGCCTCGATCCAGCTCTGCGGGATGCGCCGCAGACGCGCCACAACGTTGTTGTAAACGATGACGAGGCAGAAGGTCGCGTGGCCGGCGACGATGGTCCAGAAATTCGGTTCGAGACCGACCGTGCGGATGCCGGTGAGCAACGCGAGGCCGGTGAGGATGCCGGGCAGCGCGATCGGCAGCACGAACAGCAGCGTGATCGTCTCCTTGCCGGGGAACGGGCGCCGCGCGAGCGCGAATGCCGCGAACGAACCGAGGATCAGCGCCGCGAGCGTCGCGACGCCCGCCACCTCGACCGACAGGCGCAGGGCCGCCCAGATGTCCTCGCGCGCGAGCGCCACCGTGAACCAGTGCAGCGTGAGGCCGGGCGGCGGGAACTGGTAGGTACGGTCCTCGGTCGTGAACGCGTACAACACGATCACCCACACGGGGGCGTGCAGGAACAGCAGCCCGGCCGCGGCCGCGAGCTTCGAGCCCAGCGACGGCCGGTTCCAGTCGCGCCGGCGGTCAGAGCGCATCGAAGGCTCCCAGGCGGCGCGCCAGCGTGAGATAGATCGCGATCAGCACGATGGGCACGACGGAGAACGCGGCCGCGAGCGGCAGGTTGCCCGCCGTGCCCTGCTGCTGGTAGACCATCATGCCGATGAAATAGCCGGGCGCGCCGACGATGCTCGGGATGATGTAGTCGCCGAGCGTGAGCGAGAACGTGAAGATCGAGCCGGCGGCGAGGCCCGGAAGCGCGAGCGGCAGCACCACGGTGCGGAACGTCTGGCCGGGCCGCGCGCCGAGGTCGGCCGAAGCCTGCAGCAACGAGGTGGGCACGCGTTCGAGGGCCGCCGCGAGCGGCAGGATCATGAACGGCAGCCACATGTAGACGAACACGATGAACATGCCGAGGTAGGACGAGGCGAGCGAGGGGCCGCCGACCACCGGCAGCTCGAGCGCGCGATCGAGCACGGGCGACAGGCCGACCGCGCCGAAGAACCACGAGACGATGCCTTCCTTGGCGAGGATCAGGCGCCACGCGTAGACCTTCACGAGGTAGCTGGTCCACATCGGCAGCATCACGCCGACGTAGAAGAACGCCTTCATCTTCGGGCCCGCGTGCCGCGCCATGTAGTTCGCGACCGGGAACGCGATGACGGCGGAGGCGATCGTCACCGCCACGGCCATGCTGACCGTGCGCACGACGATGTCGATGTGCGCCGGCTGCGAGACGAGCTGGTGGTAGGTCGCCAGCGTCACCTTCGGCACCACCTTCGCCGTGAACTCGTCGATGGCGTAGAAGCTCTGCAGCAGCAGCGTGAACAGCGAGCCGAGGTACACCGTGCCCAGCCACAGCAGGGGCGGGGCGAGCAGCAGCAGGAGATAGAACGTGCTGCGGGCGTCGGCGCTGCGGAGGCGGGCCGCCACGGTGCGTCAGCCTTCGAGCGAGACCGCGCTGTCGGGTCGCCAGGCCAGGCGCACCGGCTGGCCTTCGCGCAGGTCCGAGCCGGCGGTGGCCGATTCGGGTCGCGCCACGGCGAGCACGGTCTGCGCGTCGATGCGCACGTGGCAGCGGCTGCTCGCGCCGTGGTACAGCACGTCGTCGAGCGTGCCCTCGCAGCGCACGCTGCCCTCCGGTGCGCGCTCGTCCCCCGCGAGGATCGTGATCAGCTCGGGACGGATGGCGAAGGACTGCCGCCGTCCGGTCAGCCGCTCGGCGAGCTCCGCGGCGACGACGTTCGCACTGCCGACGAAGCTCGCCACGAAGGCGGTGCGTGGACGGTTGTACAGCTGGCGCGGCGTGTCGAGTTGCTCGATGCGCCCCTGGCTGAACACCGCGACGCGGTCCGCCATGCTGAGCGCCTCGCCCTGGTCGTGCGTCACGAACACGAACGTGATGCCGAGTCGCTGCTGCAGGCCCTTCAGCTCGGCCTGCATCTCCTCGCGCAGCTTCAGGTCGAGCGCGCCGAGCGGCTCGTCGAGCAGCAGCACCTTGGGGTGGTTCACGAGCGCACGCGCGAGCGCGACGCGCTGCTTCTGGCCGCCGGAGAGCTGCGCCGGCCGTCGTTCACCATAGTCGGCGAGTTGCACCAGCTCGAGCATCTCGCGCGCGCGGGCGGCCCGATCCGCTGCCTTCACGCCGCGCACGCGCAGTCCGTACGCGACGTTCTCGGCCACGCTCATGTGCGGAAACAGCGCGTAGTCCTGGAAGACCGTGTTGACGTTGCGGTCGAACGGCGGGACGCCCGTGACGTCCTCGCCGTCGAGCAGCACCTGGCCGCCGTCGGGCTGGTCGAAGCCCGCGATCAGCCGCAGGCAGGTGGTCTTGCCCGAGCCCGACGGACCGAGCAGCGCGAAGAACTCGCCCGGCGCGATGCCGAGCGAGACTCTGTCGAGCGCGATGGTCGCGCCGAAAGCCCGGTGGACCTCGCGCAGCTCGATGGCGGCCGTCAACGGCCGCCCATGACCGCGACGAAGTCCGTGGCCCAGCGGCTGTACGGCACGCAGGTGCCTTGCGTCTTGCAGCTCGCTTCCGGCGTGCGCCAGAAGTGGATCTTGTCGAACTTGTCGAAGCCGTTGGTCGCGCACCCCGTGTCGGACAGCAGGGCATTGCCCTTGCACGCGGCGGGCACGGCCGGCACCGAGCCGAACCACGCGGCCACGTCGCCCTGCACCTTGGCGTTGAGCGACCACTCCATCCACTTGTACGCGCAGTTCGGGTGCTTCGCGTTCGCGGCGAGCATGGTCGTGTCGGCCCAGCCCGTCGCGCCCTCGGCCGGGATCGTGCTCGCGACCGGCTGCTTGTTCGCCTGCAGCGTGTTGACCTGGAAGGGCCACGAGCTCGAGACCACCACGCCCTCGTTGGTGAAGTCCTGCACCTGCACGTTGGCGTCGTGCCAGTAGCGGTGGATCAGCGGATGCTGCGCGCGCAGCAGTTCGAGCACGGCCGCGTACTGCTGCTCGTTCAGCTCGAACGGATCCTTGATGCCGAGCTCCGGCTTCTTCGCCATCAGGTACAGCGCGGCGTCCGCGATGTAGATCGGGCCGTCATAGGCCTGCGTGCGGCCCTTGTTGCTCTTGCCGTCGGCGAGCCTGGTCTCCTCGAACACCACCGACCACGAGGTCGGGGCCGTCGGGAACGCCTTCGTGTTGTACATCAGCACGTTCGGGCCCCACTGGTACGGCGTGCCGTAGTGCTTGCCGTCGACGAAGTGCCAGGAGCCTTCCTTCATCCGGTCGTCGACGTTCGCGTAGCTCGGCACGCGCGCGAGGTCGATCGCCTGCACGGTGCCGCCGCGGATCAGCCGCAGCGAGGCGTCGCCCGAGGCGGTGACGAGGTCGTAGCCGCCCTGCGTCATCAGCGAGACCATCTCGTCGGAGGTGCCGGCGGTCTTCACGTTGACCTTGCAGCCGGTGTCCTTCTCGAACGGCGTCACCCAGTCGTAGTTCTTGTCGGTCTCGCCGCGCTCGATGTACCCGGGCCACGCGACGATGTCGACCTGGCCTTCGAGCGCATCGGAGGCGGCGGCCGTCGTGGCCGCGGCGGACTCTCCCGCGGGTGCCGTCGCGGCAGGCTCTTCCTTCTTGCCGCAGGCAGTGAGCACGAACGCGATCGCCACAGTGAGCACGAGACGCTGATCCAGCGCCTTGAACCGCAATTCCATGATGTGACCCCCAGGCTAGGTGGACGTGGACTCGACGACGGGCCGCGCGAACGCGGCCGTTTCATTCTATGCCGGAGCGGCGGGCGTTTCGTAGCGTCTCAGGGCGCGGCCCGGCGCAGCTGCAGCTCGAAGCGGATGCGCACCTCGTTGCCCACCCACTGCGTGTCCTGCCACTCGCCCTGGCCGACGCCGAAGTCGAGCCGCTGGACCGTGGTGCCACCGGCGAGCACCGCCGTGCGCCCGTCGCCGGACGGCTTGAACGTGAACGGCAGGCGCACCTCGCGCGTGACGTTGCGCAGCGTCAGCCGGCCCGTGGCCTCGTAGCTGCCGTTGCCGACCGCCTTGAAGGCCAGCGTCTCGAAGCGCGCGGCCGGCCACTGCTGCACCGCAAAGAAGTCCTTGCCCTTCAGCGTGTTATCGCGCTCCTGCTCGCCGGTCTCCGCGCTCGTCGCATCGATCGCGACGCTGAAGCGCGCGTGGGCGAGGTCGGCCGGATCGAAGGTGATGGCGGGCGTGAAGCGCCGGAACCGGCCCTCGAACTCGCCGCCGGCCTGGGTGGCGACGAAGGTCAGCGTGCTGCGCGCGGCGTCGGTCGTCCACACGGTCGCGGCCGAGGCGGGCAGGGCCGCCAGGGTCAGCAGCAGGCCGGCCAGCGTGGCGCGCACGCGCATGGCTCAGCGCCTTCCGAACGGCGACATGCGCTTCAGCACGTCGTCCTTGAGCAGGAAGTGGTGGTACAGGGCGGCCAGGGCATGACCGATCGCGACCACCGCGAGCACCCAGAACAGCGCCTCGTGCGCCTCCTCGAGGATTTCGTGCAGGTCGTGGTTCTCGGCCACCAGCGCCGGGAGCTGGAACCAGCCGAAGAACGTGACGGGATAATTCGCCGCCGAGGACATCGCCCAGCCGGAGACCGGCACGGCGAGGATCAGCAGGTAGAGCAGCCCGTGGCCGGCGGCCGCGGCTTTTTTCATCCAGCCGTCGCCGACCGGCGCGGGCAGGCCGCGGTTCATCAGTCGCCAGGCGATGCGCACCAGCGCGAGGCTGAGCACCAGCACGCCGAAGGACTTGTGCCGCGTGAGCACCTGCAGTTTCTCGAGACCGTCCGGCAGCTCGTCCGCCGTCTCCGCGAGCACGTACTGCACGATGATCAGCACCACGATCGTCCAGTGCAGGAACTTCGCGAGGCTGCCGTAGTTCTCAACGGTGTTGCGCAGGGGCATGATGCTCCGCTCGTCGGGGAAGGGGATGTCCGGATGGTAACTCAGCTCGCGGGGACGGCGTGTCGGGCGGTCGCGGTCGGATGGGCCGCAGCCTGGCTCGCCGGCTGCGCGGGTGCACCTTCCGTCGCGCCACCGGAACCTGCACAGGGCGCCGCGCCGTCGTTCGCCGTGCCGGCGGGTGCGCGGCGCTATGCGATCGATCCTGAACGGACGGCGGTGACGGTGCTCGTGCGGCGCGCCGGTGCGCTCGCCCGGTTCGGCCACAACCACGCCATCGTCTCCGGTGAGGAGCGCGGCGTGGTCTGGATCGGCCGCACGCCGGCGGACTCCGGGTTCGAGATCCACGTGCCAGTCGCGTCCTTCGTGGTCGACGACCCGGCGGCGCGGGCGGCCGCCGGCGCGGAGTTTCCGGGGACCGTGCCGGACGATGCGCGGGCCGGAACGCGCACCAACATGCTGCGCGCCGAGGTGCTCGACGCCGCGCACTACCCGGACGTGGTCGTGCGCGCCGAAGGCGCGACCGGGTCGTTCCAGCAGGCCGTCGTGCACGCGAAGGTGCGTCTGCGCGATCTCGAGCGCCAGCTGGACGTGCCCGTCATCCTCGACGTGAACGATCGCGAGGTCACGGCCCGCGGCACCTTCCAGGTTCGCCAGACCGATTTCGGCATCACGCCGTTCTCGGTGGCCGGCGGCGCCGTGCAGGTCGCGGACGTCGTCGACGTGCAGTTCGAAGTGCACGGGCTCCGGGCGGGTCCGGCGGGCTAGGGCGTTTCGTCCAGCAGCAGCAGTTCCGTGCCTTCCGGCGCGCGCAGGATCGCAGCGCGCGAGGCGTCGAGCCCGCGCGGCAACCGCGGTGCGAAGGCAAAGCCGCGTTCGCGCAGGCTCGCGATGCGCTCGAGCATCGCGGGGGCGGAGAAGGTCAGCACCGGCCTGCGCAGATCGAGGTCGTACAGCCCGAGGTTGAGGTCGCGGCCGGCGACGACCACCTTGCCGAACGGTTCCTCGACCGGATCGAAGGCCACGAGTCCGAGCCGGTCCCAGAACTCGCGGCACGCATCGATCGCGCGGGTCGGGACGCCGAACTCCTCGAAGTAGCCGAGCTGGCTCGCGTGGCCGGGCGGCAGGTCGGGCGGCGAGAACGTGCGCGCCTCCAGCACGGTGACGCGCTGTCCGGCCGGGTCGCTGAACCCGAGTTCGTTGAGGGCGGCGGTGTCGAAGCGGGCGGCAGCGAGTTCGATGCCCAGCGCCTCGAATTCCGGGGCGTGCCGGGCCACGTCGGGCCGCACCCAGGTGAGCGTGGGCCCATCCTGCTCGCGACGATGCAGGCCGATGAACAGGTGGCCGTCCGTGACGACCGCGTACGGGTGGGTGTAGGCCTCGCCGGTGGAGGCCTGCACGAAGCCGAGGGACTCGTAGAACTCGAGCGACGCCGGGATATCCGGGGCGGGGACGCTGACCTCGAGGAATCGCCCGAGCAGCATCGGCGGGCGCGTCAGCTCTTCGCGCCCAGGGCCAGCGCCCGCTGTCGCGAGGCGCTGCGTTCCGCGGCGTCGTCGCGCTGCGCGAACTCCGGCCAGCCGCCGGCGTGCTGCTGCACGACGTCGGCGAGCGCGAGCGCGTGTGCGTCGCTGGCATTGAGGCAGGGCACGTAGTCGAACTCCGTGCCGCCTTCGGCCAGGAACATCTCGCGGTTCTGCATCGAGATCTCCTCGAGCGTCTCGAGGCAGTCGGTCGCGAAACCCGGGCACACGACCGTGACCTGCTTCGGGCCGTTCTTCGCGTACTCGTGCAGCAGCCCGTCGACGTACGGCTTGAGCCACTCTTCCTTGCCGAAGCGCGACTGGAAGCCGATCGACCACTCGCCGTCCTTGAGCCCGAGCCGCTCCGCCACCGCCCGCGCCGTGCCCCGGCAGAAGCAGTGATAGGGGTCGCCGGCCGTGAAGTAGCGCTTCGGGATCGAGTGGAAGGAGAACAGCAGGTGCTTGCGGCCGTGCTTGCGCCAGTGCTCGGCGATGCTGTCGGACACGGCCGACAGGTAGCTCTCGCGTTCCCAGTACTGGTTGACGAAGCGCAGCTCGGGCATCCAGCGCCAGCGCGACAGCTCACGCGTCACGCGCTCGAAGATCGTGCCGGTGGTGGTCGACGAGTACTGGGGATAGAGCGGCAGCACGATCAGGCGCTGCACGTTGCGCTGGCGGAAGCGCTCGAGCGCCGCGGGGATCGAGGGATTGCCGTAGGTCATCGCGAGGTCGACGATCACGCGCTCGCCGAACTCGGCCTTCAGGCGCGCGGCGAGGGCGTCGGCGAGTCCGCGCGACTCGATCAGCAGCGGCGAGCCCTGCTCGGTCCAGACTTTCTGGTACGCATGCGCGCTGCGCTTCGGGCGCACGCGCAGGATGATGCCGTTCAGGATCAGCCACCACAGGGCGCGCGGCATCTCGATCACGCGCGGGTCCCACAGGAACTCGGCGAGGTAGCGGCGCACGGCGGCCGGGCTCGGGTCGTCCGGGGTGCCGAGGTTCACCAGCAGCACGCCGGCCCGGCTCGCGTCGCCGTGCTCGTAGTCGGGGGTGCCGATGAACGCGTTCATGCTGCGCCTGGGGATCTCAACGGACGTGAAACGATACAGGACAGCGCGACGAGTTGCAGCGTCGCGGCGCCCGCCCCGAACGCCAGCATGGGCAGCGCACTGTCGGTCGAGGTGACGCCCATCAGCTGCACGCACAGCGCCGCCAGGATCTGCTGGGTGAAGCCGAGCGTGCTCGAGGCGACGCCGGCGTGCTGCGGCGCCCGGCCGACGGCAGCCGCGGACAGGTTCGGCATGAACAGGCCCTGGCCGAAGTACAGCACGAACATCGGCACGAAGATCCACAGCGGGTGGGTCAGGCCGGCCGCGACGAACGCCAGTGCGGCGAGCGAGGCGCCGCCCTGCAGCCACACGCCCGTGCGCACCATCCACTCGGACGTGCGCCGACCGGTGAGGGTGCGCAGCGCGAGGTTGCCGCCCACGTAGCCCGTGGCGATGAACAGGTAATACAGACCGTAGTCGGTGGCCGGGCGCCCGAGGGCCGACACCATCACGTACGGTGCGAGCGAGATGAACACGAGGAACGTCGCGTAGGCCGACGAGGTGTGCAGCGCGCAATCGAGGTAGCGCCGATCGCGCATCAGGCTCGCGGCCACCTGCACCATCTCGCGCACGTCCGGAGGGCGGCGCTGCGGATCGCGCGTCTCGGGAAGGTGCTTCCAGGCGACGTAGGTCGGCAGCAGGGCGAACAGCAGCAGCGCCGCGAACACCGCCCGCCAGCCGAAGCTGTGGGCGAGGAAGCCGCCGAGCACGGGCGCGAAGCCGTTGGTCAGCACCGAGACGATCGCCAGCTGCGCGATGGCGCTCGCCATCCGCTCGGTGGGAAACCGGTCGCTGATGATGGCGCGCGAGACCGTGATGCCGACGGACGTGCCGAAGGCCTGGATCGCGCGCGCGACGACCAGCCACGGCAGGGACGGTGCGGTCATGCCGAGGGTCGCGCCCACGACGACGATGCCCATGCCCGCGAGCACCGTGCGTCGTCGGCCGTACCGATCCGAGATCGGACCCCACGCGAGCATGCCGAACGCGTAGGTCACCAGCGAGACTGAGAACGTCGCCTGCACGAGCGCGACGTCCGCGCCGAAATGGGCGCGGACGTCGGGCAGGGCCGGGATGTACAGGTTGGTCGCGACCGAACCGACCGCGACGATCACCGCCAGCAGCAGCAGCAGCGAGCGGTCGTTCAACCCTCGATGCCGCCGATGCAGAGGTATTTCAGCTCGGTGTAGTCGAGGATGCCGTACTTCGAGCCCTCGCGGCCGAAGCCCGATTCCTTGACGCCGCCGAACGGCGCGACCTCCGTCGAGATGATGCCCGTGTTCAGGCCGACGATGCCGTATTCGAGGCCCTCGGACACGCGGAACGCCCGGGCGAGATCGCGCGTGTAGAAATAGGAGGCGAGACCGAACTCGGTGTCGTTCGCCATGCGGATCGCCTGCTTCTCGTCCTTGAACGCGAACACCGGCGCCACCGGGCCGAACGTCTCCTCGCGCGCGACCAGCATGTCGGGCGTCACGTGCGTGATGATCGTCGGCTCGAAGAACGTGCCGCCGAGCGCGTGGCGCTTGCCGCCGAGCGCGACCTTGCCGCCCTTCTTCAGCGCGTCCGCGACGTGTTCCTCGACCTTGGCCACGGCCTTCTCGTCGATGAGCGGGCCCTGCTCGGTCGGTCCCTTGAGGCCGTCGCCCACGCGCAGCTTCTTCACGGCGTCGGCGAGCTTGCCGACGAACGCGTCGTACACGCCTTCCTGCACCAGCAGCCGGTTCGCGCACACGCAGGTCTGTCCGGTGTTGCGGTACTTGCTCGCGATCGCACCCTGCACGGCCGCGTCGAGATCGGCATCGTCGAACACGATGAACGGCGCGTTGCCGCCGAGCTCGAGCGACAGCTTCTTCAGCGTCGGCACGCACTGCGCCATCAGCTTCTTGCCGACCTCGGTGGAACCGGTGAAGGTCACCTTGCGCACGATCGGGTTCGACGTCATCTCGCCGCCGACCACGGTCGACGGGCCGGTGACGACGCTGAACACGCCCTTCGGCACGCCCGCGCGATGCGCGAGCTCGGCCATCGCGAGCGCGGAATAGGGCGTCTGCATCGCCGGCTTGCACACGAAGGTGCAGCCCGCCGCGAGCGCGGGTCCGGCCTTGCGCGTGATCATCGCGGCCGGGAAATTCCACGGCGTGATCGCGGCCACGACGCCGACCGGCTGGCGCATGACGAGGATGCGCTTGTCGGGCTGGTGGCCCGGGATCATGTCGCCGTAGAGGCGCTTGCCTTCCTCGGCGAACCACTCGATGAACGACGCGGCGTAGGCGATCTCGCCCTTGGCCTCGGCGAGCGGCTTGCCCTGCTCGGCGGTCATGAGCTGCGCGAGGTCGTCCGCATTCGCGAGCATCAGGTCGTTCCAGCGCCGGAGGATCGTGGCGCGGTCCTTCGCGGTGCGCGCGGCCCAGGCCGGGAACGCCGCCGAGGCTGCTTCGATGGCGCGTCGTGTCTCGAGCGCATCGAGGTTCGGCACGGTGCCGAGCACTTCGCCCGTCGCCGGGTTGGTCACCTTGACCGTCTGGCCGCTGCGCGCATCGACCCACTCACCGTCGATGTACGCCTGCTGGCGGAAAAGCGCGGAATCCTTGAGTGTCAGGGGCATGGCAAGACTCCTCAGCCGACGTGCTGCCGGAAGAACTCGATGGTGCGTTCGAACGCGAGACGCGCGCTGGCCGGTTCGAAATCGGCGCGCTCGGTGCAGTTGAAGCCGTGCCCCGCCGGGTACAGGTGATACGTGCCCTGCGGGAAAGCCTGGCGGATCTTCTCCACGTCGCTGAGCGGGATGTGCCCGTCCTTCTCGCCGTGGTGGAACATCATCGGGCAGCGCGGGGTGTCCTTCAGCACGCCGGCGATGCCGCCGCCGTAGTACGCGACGCCCGCCGCGATGTTGGTGTGGCAACCGGCGAGCCAGGTCACGCGGCCGCCCCAGCAGTAGCCGACCATGCCGACGTTGCCGGCATGCGCGACCGCATCGATGGCCGCGCTGACGTCGGCCATGACGCCGGCCGGGTCGGCTTTCATCATGTAGCCGATGCCCGTCTGGATCGCGGCGGCGTCGTAGCCGAGTTCGACGTCCCGCTGCTGGCGATCGAACAGTGCCGGGGCGATGGCGAGGTAGCCCGCTTCGGCGTACTGCTCGGTCACCCGGCGGATGTGGGCGTTGACCCCGAAGACCTCCTGGATCACGACCACGGCGCCACGCGCGGCACCCTCCGGCTTGACGAGGTAGGCGGCCAGTTCGTGGCCGTCGGCGGCTCTCAGGTGCAGGTAACTCATGTCGGCTCCGGGGCCTGGAATGCGGGGAAGGGGAGAGCCGGATAGGATACCAGCCCGGCCGCCCCGGCTTGCGGCCGCGCCCCTATAATCGCCTCCCCGCTCGCCCGGAGCCCCGCATGCTGGTCGGTTCCCAGGTCCGTCGCGTCGCCATCGTCGGCGGCAGCCGCATTCCTTTCGTCCGCGCCATGGGCGCCTATGCCGAGTGCAGCAACCTGGACATGCTCGCCGCGGCCCTGCAGGGCCTCGTCAACCGGTTCGGGCTCGAGGGGCAGCGGCTCGGCGACGTGGGCGCCGGCGCGGTGCTCAAGCACCCGCGCGACTTCAACCTGACCCGCGAGGCGGTGCTGTCGACGAACCTCGCGCCCGAGACGCCGGCCTTCGACCTGCAGCGCGCCTGCGGCACCAGTCTCGAGACGGCCATCCTGCTCGGGCTCAAGATCGCCCACGGGCAGATCGACAGCGCGATCGCCGCGGGCGTGGACACGGCCAGCGACGCCCCGATCGGGGTCAGCGAACGCCTGCGCAAGCTCCTGCTGCGCAGCGCCCGAGGCCGCACGCTTGGCGAGCGGCTCGGGCCGTGGCTCGACCTGCGGCCGGGACACTTCAAGCCCAACCTGCCGGCCGTCGCCGAGCCGCGCACGGGCCTGTCGATGGGCCAGAGCTGCGAACTCATGGCGCAGCACTGGTCAATCCCGCGCGAGGCCCAGGACCGACTCGCGCTCGAGAGTCACCAGCGCGCGGCGACGGCCTACGACGCCGGGTTCTACCGCGACCTCGTCGTGCCCTACCAGGGCGTCGCGGCCGACAACAACCTGCGCCGCGACACGACGCTCGAGAAGCTCGCGAAGTTGAAGCCGGCCTTCGCCATGAACGGCCGGGGTACGCTGACGGCGGGCAATTCGACACCCATGACCGACGGCGCGGCCGCCGTGCTGCTCGCGAGCGAGGACTGGGCGCGCGAGCGCGGCCTGCCCGTGCTGGCGTACCTCACCTACGGCAAGGTCGCGGCGGTCGATTTCGTGCACGACGAGGGCCTGCTGATGGCGCCGGCCTACGCCGTGCCGCGCATGCTGGCCGACGCGAACCGGCAGTTGCAGGACTTCGATTTCTACGAGATCCACGAGGCCTTCGCGGCCCAGGTGCTGTGCACGCTGGCGGCGTGGGAATCGCCCGACTTCTGTCGCGACCGGCTCGGACGGTCGGCACCGCTCGGCGCGATCGACCGCGCACGACTCAACGTGAAGGGCGGCAGCCTCGCCGTCGGCCATCCGTTCGCCGCGACCGGCGCGCGCATCCTCGCCACGCTCGCGAAGGCCATCGACGAGCGAGGCGGCGGCCGCGGGCTCGTCTCCATCTGCACCGCGGGCGGCATGGGCGTCACGGCCATCGTCGAGAAATGAGCGGCACTGCGATGCGTCCGGCCGCCCGGCTGCTGGGATTGACGGCAGTGGCCCTGCTGGCCGGGTGTGCACGGCCCCACTCGACGCATGCGACCGAGCCGGGTCGCCCGGCGCATGCGCTGCCGGCCTCCAGCCCGGCCGCGGCGCACCTCAATGAAGTCGCCGAGAAGTACTGGAGCGACTACCTCGCGCTGCACCCGCTCAACGCGACTTTCCTCGGCGATCACCGCCACGACGACCGCTTCGGCGACTACGCGAGTCCGAGTTGGATGGCCGACGGCCTCGCGAGCGAACAGGAAGCGCTCGAGCAACTCGCGGGCATCGATCCGGCGCGCCTGTCGGCCGATGAACGCATCACGTACGACGCACTGCGCACGGGGCGCGAAATCGCGGCGGAAGGCTATCGCTATCCGGCCGAATTGCTCGCGCTCGATCCGTCGCTCAACCTGCCAGTGCGCTTCGCGGTGCTCGGCACCGGCCAGGAGACCCAGCCGTTCCGCACCACCGCGGACTACGACCGCTTCCTCACCCGCATGGACGGGTTCGTAGCCTGGGTCGACCAGGCGATCAACGACCTGCGCACCGGTGCATCGCAGGGCGTGGTGTACCCGAAATCAGTCGTCGAGCGCGCGCTGCCGCCGCTCGAGGAGATCGGCGTCGCCGACGCGCGCCAGAGCCTGTTCTGGCAGCCGATCCTGAATTTTCCCGCGGGCATCGCGGTCGCGGATCGCAGGCGGCTGATCGACGCGTATCGCGCCAAGCTCGACAAGCAGGTGCTGCCCGCGTACCGGCGGCTGCACGCGTTCCTCAAGAACGACTACCTGCCGCAGGCGCGCACGACCCTCGGCATGAGCGCGTTGCCGAGCGGCGATCTCTGGTACGCCTACCTCGTGCGCTACTACAGCGGCACGCAGCTCACGCCCGAGGAAGTGCACCAGGTCGGCCTGCGCGAGGTCGCGCGGATCCGCGCCGACGCCGAGCGCCTGATGCGCCAGAGCAGCGCCGCGACCGACCTGCACGGCTTCTTCGAGGCCCTGCGCGCCGATCCGCATTACCAGGTGGCGACGCCGGCCGACCTGCTCGCGCAATACGCCGCGGTGCAGGCGAAGGTGCGTGCGGCACTGCCCCTGCTGTTCGCCGACGTCCCGAAGACGCCGCTCGCGCTGCGCGTGACCGAGCCGGTGCGCGCGAAATATGCGGGCGCCGCGAACTACCGGCCGCCAGCGGCGGAGGGCGGCACGCCCGGCATCGTGTTCGTGAATGCCAGCGCGCTCGACACGCGACCGACGTACATGGTGGAGACGCTGTTCCTGCACGAAGGCATGCCGGGCCATCACCTGCAGGCGGCGCTCGCGCTGGAGCAGCGCGGCTGGCCGCAGGTGCGCCGCATCGGCGACGACTTCACGTATCGCGAAGGCTGGGCCCTGTATGCGCAGTCACTCGGCCGCGACCTCGGCCTCTACACCGACGCGGCGAGCCTCGCCGGCTACCTGATGACCGACCTGTGGATGGCCGCGCGGGTCGTCGTCGACACGGGCCTGCACGCGCGCGGCTGGACGCGCGAACAGGCGGTGCAGTACCTGCGCGCCAACAGCGGGCTCAGCGATGCGGCCGTCGAGGCGGACGTGGATCGCATGCTCGCCGCGCCGGGCCTGCTGCTGGCCTTCAAGATGGGCGAGCTGAAGATCCGCGGCCTGCGCGAGCACGCGCAGCAGCGGCTCGGTGCGCGGTTCGACATCCGCGAGTTCCACGCGCAGGTGGCGGGCGGCGGCTCGATGCCGTTGCCGGCGCTGGAGCGCCGGATCGACGCGTGGATCGACGCCCGCAAGTGAGCGGCGGGCCGCGGCCGGCTCAGTAGCCGTAGCCCTCGCTGCGGATCTCGACCAGTTCGTCGCCGATGAAACGCAGCTTGCGCAGCAGCTTGCTGGAGCCGAGGTTGTAGGTCCACCACTCGACCGGCAGGTCGACCCAGCCGGGCCCGAAATCCCAGTTGTCGTAACCCCGGTAGGGGTAACGCTCGCGCTGGCGCACCGTGCCGGCGTAGGAGACGCTGGTCGGGTCGCCGCAGAGGGTGCGGACCTTGTCCTTGCCGTCGCCGACGCTGACCAGCCGGCTGCCGCAGCGCAACGAATCCTCGGCATGCGCGGGCGCGCCGAGGCCGACCCCCAGCGTGACCCACAACGCGACCGTGCAGGCGATCCAGCGCATGAGCCAAGCATACCCGCGATCGGCGGTGGGTTTCCCGGGACGACGGATGGGGTCCTGGAATTGGCGGCGGGGCCGGTTCTGGTAACCTGTCCGCCCTTTTTTTTGGTGCCTCGCCCCGATGCCCGTGGACCGTGCCTTCGACAAGCGCCTCGCCGCCCTGGTGAACAGCCGGGTGCGTGGCGTGCTGCAGGGCGGTCTGAAGGGGGTCGAGCGCGAGTCCCTGCGCGTCACGGGCAAGGGACGCATCGCCGGCTCGCCGCACCCGCGCGAGCTGGGCTCGGCCCTCACCAACGAGAACATCACGACCGACTATTCGGAGGCGCTGATCGAACTGGTCACGCCGCCGTTCCCGCACAGCTGGGAGCTGCTGCAGTACCTGTGCGACATCCACCAGTTCGTCTATCGCCACCTCGACGACGAACTGCTGTGGGCGACCAGCATGCCCTGCGCCATCGAGGGCGATGCGAGCATCCCGATCGCGCAGTACGGCACGTCGAACGTCGGTCGCATGAAGACGGTCTACCGGGTCGGGCTCGGCCATCGGTACGGCCGGGTCATGCAGGCCATCGCCGGCGTGCACTTCAACTATTCGTTCCCCGAGGGGCTGTGGCCGGTCCTGGGCGACGTGTTCGCCGCACGCGACACGGGCGCCGCGTTCCGCTCCGACGTGTACTTCTCGCTGCTGCGCAACTACCGCCGGCACGGCTGGATCGTGCTCTATCTGTTCGGCAACTCCCCGGCGCTGTGCAGCTCGTTCCTGCAGGGCCGGCAGGTCGATGGACTCCAGGAACTCATGCCGGGCACGCTCTACGCGCCGTACGCGACGTCGCTGCGCATGAGCGACCTCGGTTACCGCAACAAGAGCCAGGCCGGGCTCAACGTCTCGGTCAACAGCCTCGACCATTACGTCCGCGACCTGACGCGGGCCATCAGCACGCCGCATCCGCCGTACCAGCAGATCGGCGTGAAGGTCGACGGCGAGTACCGACAGCTGAACGCGAACGTGCTGCAGATCGAGAACGAGTACTACAGCTTCATCCGCCCGAAGCGCGTGACGCTCTCCGGCGAGCGACCCACCAAGGCGCTGCTCCGCGGCGGCGTGCAGTACGTCGAGATGCGCTCGCTCGACGTCAGCGCGTTCGACCCGGTCGGCGTGAACCAGAACAAGCTGCGCTTCCTCGAGGCGTTCGCGACCTACTGCGCGATCGCTGACGAACGGCCGATCGAGGACGCCGAGCAGGGCGAGCTCGACGGCAACCACGCGCGCGTCGCGCGCGAAGGCCGCGCGCCCGGCCTGCGGTTGCGCCGCCAGGGTCGCGACGTGGCGTTGAAGGACTGGGCGAACGAGATCATCGACGGCATGCGCGGCGTGTGCGAGCTGCTGGACGAGGGCGACGCGCAGCGCCCCTATTCGACCGCGCTCGAGACCCAGGCGGCCAAGGTCGGCAACGTGGCGCTCACGCCGTCCGCCCGCACGCTGGCCGAAATGCGCACGAATGAAGAATCCTTCTTCGACCTCGCCCTGCGCATGTCGCGACTGCACAAGGCGTATTTCCTGGATCTTTATTCACCGAACGAGCGCCGCCAGGACGAGTTTGCGGCGCAGGCGCAACAATCACTTGAGGCCCAGGCGCGCCTCGAGTCCGAAAATGTGACGCCGTTCGATGTTTACCTGCAGAAATTCTTCGCATGACGCGATCGGCAGGCGTACCATTACCTCCAATTCGGATGTAAGTGCCTTGTAATAATCGAGGCGCAGGCTATCCGGGCGGTCAACCCGGTTGGTCTTTACATAACGCCCAGATGGAACGTGGGCGAGTACACGGGAGTACAAGACAGGCATGAGCATGCAGAGTGATTCGCACGGGATGCGAGACTCGACTGTCCCCGCATCCAGCGCGACCGAATCCTGGGATCCGTACGAAGTCTGGCTCAACCGCGTCAAGCGCCCGCGCGACGACCGGTATGCGTCGACTCCGTCCAGTGCGCCCACGCCGGCCGCAGCCACTCTTCGCGTCCCGACGGATCTCAGCGAAACCGCGCGGCTGCGCGCGTTGACGCTGCCGGCGGGCTGAACCCCTCCACCTGAACGCGTGACCTGCGCGGGAGCCATGCGCTCCCGTGCAGTTCACGTGTGCGTGCGTGCCACCAACGCGATCGCGCCGACGGTTTCCGGGTCCAGCGCGAGCGACGCGAGATCGATCGAGCGTGGTTGGTCCGCGACGGTCGCGGGCACGGTGCATGGCGTCGTTGCGCAACCCACCTCGATGCTCGCCGGCGGCAGCGACAGGCCGACGCCCAGCGCCTTCAGGCACGCTTCTTTGCGCGTCCAGCACGCCAGGAACGCGCGCGTGCGCTCCGCGCCGTCGTAGTGGGCCAGTTCGGCCTGCTCCGCGGCCGTGAAATGCCGACGTGCCAGCGCATCCGCATCGCGCATGCGCTTCAAGACTTCGACGTCGACGCCTACGGGCTGTCCGTCGCAGATCGCGATCAGACACTCGCCCGCGCTGTGGCTCACGTTGAACTCGAGCGTGCCGCCGTCCTGCAGTCGCGGCTTGCCGAAGCGGTCGACGACGAACGCGAGCGCCGCCGGCTCGCGACCGACGATGGCGCCAAGGAGTTGTCGCAGCGCGTGCCTGGCCGCGAGATAACGCCGCCGGTCGGTCTCGTGGACGAAGCGGGTGGCACGCGCGAGTTCGTCGGCGGACAGCACGTCGCGGTCGATGGAATGGGTCCGGGCAGCGAGGTCGACGCGCCAGATACGCAGCCGGGACGACAGCGACTGCGGCACGACGGCCATGCCGGTCCCGCCCGATGCTGCGTCCAATGCCTTGCCTGCTGAGTCCACATTTGAAGTATTCCACAGAAGTGAGCGACGTCCGGGCCGCGGGTGGGGTCGCGGTGTGGGCCGGGTCGCATAATTGCGGGTGATCGTCTCGAGCGAGCCACCATGGATCACCCCGAGTGCGGCTTCCTGCTGCACGCCGATTTCGCTGCCCAGGCCCGGCGTACCCCGGAGGCCGTCGCGCTGCACGACGGCACCCGGCAGGTCACGTACGCCCGGCTGCAGGCGCGGGCCCGGCACCTCGCGGGCGCGCTGCACGAGGCCGGCATCGGGCGCGGGGCCTGCGTCGGCCTGCACCTGGATCGCTCCATCGACTACTACGCGGTCGCGCTGGCGCTGCTGCATCTCGGCGCGGCCGTCGTGCCGCTGCCGCCGTCCTACCCCCGGGCGCGCATTGCGCAGATCCTGGCGCATGCACAGCTCGACGCGGTCGTCGATCGTCGCGACACGCCGGTGAGCGGTGCGGACGGCACCCCGGTACTGCACGTCGCCGATCTCGACGCGCGCGCGGTCGAGGCGGTTCCGGAGGCCGTGACCGATCCCGACCTGCCGGCCTTCGTGCTCGCGTCGTCGGGCTCGACCGGCACGCCGAAGCTGATCGTCCGCAGCCACCGCTCGTTCTATCACCGGCTGTGCTGGACCTGGACGCAGCATCCCTACGAACCCGGCGAGCGGTGCGTGCAGAAGTCGGCGATGACGACTACGCATTCGCTCTACGAACTGTTCGAGCCGCTGCTGCGCGGCGTGCCGGTGTGGATCCTGAGCGATGCCGAGGCCCGCGACCTGCCCGCGTTCTGGGACACGATCAACGCGCTGTCGATCACGCGCCTGCTCGTGGTGCCGTCGGCGCTGCAGGCCGCCCTCGACCTGCCCGGATTCGCGGCGCCGACGTTGCGGGTGCTGGTGCTGATGGGCGAATACGTGCATCACCGGCTCGTGGCGCGCGCCCTCGCGGCGCTGCCCGCGCACACATCCTTGTGCTCGATCTACGGCAGCACCGAAGCGAGTTCGACCCTGCTGTGCGACCTGCGCGAGGCCTACCGGCCCGACCAGGAACTGCCGCTCGGCCATCCCCTGGTCGCGGACGTGCAGGCCTACGTCCTCGATGAGCGCGGCCAGCCCGTCGCCGACGGCGAATCCGGCGTGCTGTACCTCGGCGGCACGGCGCTGTTCAGCGGCTATTTCCGCGATCCCGCCTCGACGGCGGGCGTGCTGGTGTCGACGGCCGCGTCGCCCGCGCGGCTGTACCACACGCACGACCAGGTCCGCCGCGGCGCGGATGGGCAACTCTATTTCCTCGGCCGCACCGACCACACCGTCAAGGTGCGCGGCTTCCGCGTCGACCTGCAGGAAGTCGAGCGCACGCTGCTGCAGCACGTGGAGATCCGGCACGCCGCCGTCGTCCTGCACGAAGGCGACCACGAGACGGGCCCGACGCTGCTCGGCTTCTACGCACCGGCGACGGTCGCCCGCACGTCGGTGCAGCAGTTCCTCGCCCAGCACCTGCCGACCTACATGGCGCCGTCGCAACTGGTCGGCCTCGAGTCGCTGCCCCGCACGGCGAGCGGCAAGACCGATCGTCGTCAGCTGCTGCAACAGCATCGCGAGCGCCTCGAACGCTCGACGCAGTCGGCGGTCGCCACGGACGAGCGACACGGCGACACCGTGCGCCGCGTCGGCGCGATCTGGGGCCAGTTCCTGAAGCAGGGGCCGCTCGACGCCGACACCCGTTTCTTCGATGCCGGTGGCACGTCACTCACGGCCTTCGCCGCCGTCCACCGCCTGCGCGAGGCATTTGCTCTCGATCGCACGCAGTTGCCCGATCAGACGATCTTCCGTGCCGCCTCGGTGCGCGAGATGGCCGCCGAGATCGAGCGTGCGCTCGGCGGGCGGTCCGCCGATCGGGGCGAGGCGGGCAGCGAGATCCTGTTCCGCATGCGCGCGCCGGCCGACGCGACGCTGCCGCCGGTGTTCCTGATCGCTTCGGCGGGCGGCACGCTCGGCGCCTACGAGAAGCTCGCGCGTGCCCTGCGCACGCCGCGCGAAGTCATCGGCGTGCGCGATCCCTACGTCTGGGGCGGACGCGAGGCCGCCCTCGGGTTCCGCGGCTGGATCGACCTCTACGTGGACGCGATCCGCCGGCGGCAACCCGCCGGGCCGTATCACGTCGTCGCCTATTCCTCGGCCGGGGCGTTCGGGTACGAGATCGCCCGGCGCCTGCGCCAGGCCGGCGAGACCGTCGCGCTGCTCGCGCTGGTCGATCCGCTCAGTCTCGATCGCGGGTCGCCGACCGGCTTCGGGTTCCGTGCCATGCAGTCGCGCTGGGGCCGGCCCTGGCATCGCTGGGCGATCCGCCTCGAAGGCTGGTGGCGCGCGCGTGCCGCAAGCTCGGCGCCGACTCGCGCAGGTGACGATGCGCCCGTCGAACTTGCGCTGACCGACGCTGAATTCCAGGCGCGCGTGCAGCGGGCCCGCACGACGATCGGCGAGGTGCGCAGCTTCGCGACCCTGCTCGAGCTGGGCTCCGGCATCGCGTTCAGCTTTCCGGAAGCGGAAGTGCCGGCGCTGACGCCGGAGCGCTGCTTCCCGGCGTTCCTCGCGCGCGTGCGACAGGTGGCACCGGAGCTCGACACGCACACCGTCGAGCGCATCTTCGACCAGTACGTCGCGCTGCAACTGCCGGCGCACCAGGCCTATCCGCTGCATCGCTACGATGGTCCGGCCTTGCTCGTCGAACCCAAGGGACAGGGCTGCGGCTTGATCGCGGCCCAGTTGCGGCCGCACATGCCGCGGCTGCGTGCCCTCGGCATCGCCATGGGTCCGCCGAGCCCGCCGGTCGATGCGCTGGCGCGGGGCCTTTCGCAGCGCCTGCGCGAGCACTACCTCTGCATGCGCGACGACACTTTCGTCGCCGCACTTGCCGCCGAACTCGACCGCGCGCTCGCCGCGCCGGGCGGCTGATCAGTCCTTCAGCAGGCCGGTGTAGCACCGGCCGCGCGAGTCCATCGCACCGCGCAGCATGCCCGCCGAGTTGAACGGCAGGGCGATGGTGCCGTCCCGCCCGATCGCGATCACGCCGCCTTCGCCGCCGAGGCGCACGAGCTGGCGCATCACGACCTCGTCGGCGGCTGCCGCGACGTCCAGGCCCCGGTAGCGCGTCAGCGACGCGATCTCGTGCGCCACGGCCGCGCGGATGAAGTACTCGCCGTGGCCGGTCGCCGAGACCGCGCAGCAGTCGTTCGCGGCATAGGTGCCGGCGCCGATGATCGGTGAGTCCCCGACGCGACCGTAGCGCTTGCCCGTCGTGCCGCCCGTCGACGTGGCGGCCGCCAGGTTGCCGTGCTGGTCGAGGGCGACCGCGCCGACCGTGCCCATCAGCGATTCCTCGCCCGCGGCGGCGAGTCCGGCGAGGTGCTTCTGCAGTTCGCGTTGCCGACGCTCGGTGATGAAATGGCTGTTGGGCACCGGGGTCATGCCCTGCTCGAGCGCGAATTCCTCGGCGCCGGGCCCCGCCAGCATCACGTGCGGTGAATGCTCCATGACGCGCCGGGCCAGCTCGATCGGGCTGCGGACGTGGCGCAGGCCCGCCACCGCGCCCGCGCGCAGGTCCCGGCCGTCCATGAGCGAGGCGTCCAACTCGGCCACCCCGGCCGCGTTGAGCACCGCCCCCCGGCCCGCGTTGAACAGCGGGTCGTCCTCGAGCGCCTTCACCGCCTCGACCACGGCGTCGAGGCTGGCGCCTCCCGACGACAGCACGTCGAATCCCGCGCGCAGTGCCCGCTCCAGTCCCTGGCGATAGGCCCGCTCGCGTTCGGGCGTGAGGTCGGCCGGGGCGAGGGCGCCGGCGCCGCCGTGGATGGCGATGGCATGCATGGTGAGGTCCTGATGCTTTTGCGTTGCGGGAAATCCGCGGAAGTTATGACATTATCGCGGCAGGCCCTTTTGCCCGCATCCGTTTCCGGCCCCCCATGCGTCCGCCCCGCAAGATCAAGACCCTGCTCGTCGCCAACCGTGGCGAGATCTCCATCCGCGTCATGCGGGCCGCGCACGAGCTCGGCATCCGCACGGTGTCGATCTACTCGCAGGAGGACCGCTTCTCGCTCCACCGCATGAAGGCGGACGAGAGCTACCTGGTGGGCGAGGGCAAGGGCCCGATCGAGGCCTACCTCGACATCGAGGACATCATCCGCGTCGCGCTCGAATCGGGCGCCGACGCCATCCACCCGGGCTACGGCTTCCTGTCCGAGAACCCGGACTTCGCGGATGCCTGCGAGGCCGCGGGCATCATCTTCGTCGGACCGACGTCGGAGATCATGCACCGGCTCGGCAACAAGGTGACCGCGCGCGAGCTGGCCAGGTCGGCCGGCGTGCCCGTGATGCCGGCCACGCCGCCGTTGCCGCGCGACGATGCCGAGAGCCAGCGGCTGGCGCGCGAGATCGGCTATCCGGTCATGTTGAAGGCCAGCTGGGGCGGCGGTGGACGCGGCATGCGCGTCATCGAGAGCGACGAGCAACTGCCGGAGATGGTGGCCGCCGCGCGTCGCGAGGCCAAGGCCGCGTTCGGCAACGACGAGGTGTACCTCGAGAAGCTGGTGCGCCGCGCGCGCCACGTCGAGGTGCAGATCCTCGGCGACCGCCACGGCAACCTCGTCCACCTCTTCGAGCGCGATTGCACCGTGCAGCGTCGCAACCAGAAGGTCGTCGAGCGGGCGCCCGCCGTGTTCCTCGACGACGACCGTCGCCAGGAACTGTGCGAGCTGGGCCTGCGCATCGGCCGTGCGGTCGACTACCTCAACGCGGGCACGGTCGAGTTCCTGCAGGACGCCGACACCGGGCGGTTCTATTTCATCGAGGTCAACCCGCGCATCCAGGTCGAGCACACGGTGACCGAGGTCGTCACCGGCATCGACATCGTCAAGGCGCAGATCCGCATCGCCGAAGGCGCGACCATCGGCACGCCGGCGAGCGGCGTGCCGGCGCAGGCGGACATCCGCATCGCGGGCCACGCGATCCAGGGCCGCGTGACGACGGAGGACCCGGAGAACAACTTCATCCCGGACTACGGGCGCATCACCGCGTACCGCAGCCCGGCCGGCTTCGGCATCCGCCTCGATGCGGGCACGGCCTACACCGGCGCATTCATCACGCGCTCGTACGACTCGCTGCTGGTGAAGCTGACCGCCTGGGCGCCGACGCCCGACGAGACCATCGCCCGCATGCATCGCGCGCTGACCGAGTTCCGCGTGCGCGGCGTGGTCACCAACCTGCGCTTCCTCGACCAGGTCATCGCGCACCCGTCGTTCCACACGGGCGAATACACGACCAAGTTCATCGACCAGACACCCGAGCTGTTCCGCTTCGCGCGCAAGCGCGACCGCGCGACGCGGCTGCTGCGCTTCGTGGCGGACGTGATCGTCAACGGCAACCCCGAGGTCGTGGGGCGCGCGCGTCCGACCCGCATCGTCGACGCGCGGCCGCCCAGGCTGCCGATCTCGACGCCGCCGCCCGGCACGAAGCAGAAGCTCGACGAACTCGGCGCGGTGGGTTTTTCGAAGTGGATGCTGGACCAGCCGGGCGTGCTGCTGACCGACACTACGTTCCGCGACGCGCACCAGTCGCTGCTCGCGACCCGCTTCCGCACGCGCGACATGATCGCCATCGCGCCGGCCTACGCGCGCCTCGCGCCCGAGCTGTTCTCGGTGGAGTGCTGGGGCGGCGCGACGTTCGACGTGGCGATGCGATTCCTGCGGGAGTGCCCCTGGGAGCGCCTGATCGCCTTCCGCGAGGCCATGCCGAACCTGCTGCTGCAGATGCTGCTGCGTTCGGCCAACGCGGTGGGATACACCAACTATCCCGACAACGTGGTGCGCTATTTCGTCGAGCAGGCCGCGAAGCACGGCGTCGACGTGTTCCGCGTCTTCGACTCGCTCAACTGGGTCGAGAACATGCGCGTCGCAATGGACGCCGTGTGCGAGACCGGCAAGCTGTGTGAAGCCGCGATCTGCTACACCGGCAACCTCAGCGACCCGCGCCAGACCAAGTATGACCTCAAGTACTACGTCGGCATGGCGAAGCAGCTGGAGAAGGCCGGCGCGCACATCCTCGGCATCAAGGACATGGCGGGCCTGTGCCAGCCGCGCGCGGCCTACGACCTGGTGAAGACCCTGAAGCAGGAAGTGGGCATCCCGATCCATTTCCACACGCACGACACCAGCGGCATCGCGGCGGCCAGCGTGCTCGCGGCGGTCCATGCCGGCTGCGACGCCGTGGACGGCGCGCTCGATGCCATGAGCGGCCTCACGTCGCAACCGAACCTCGGCTCGATCGTCGAAGCCCTGCGCCACGGACCACGCGAGTCCGGCGTGAACCCCGACAACCTGCGCATCCTGTCGAACTACTGGGAGCAGGTGCGCCACGGCTACGCGGCGTTCGAGAGCGACATGCGCTCGGGCGCGTCCGAGGTCTACGTGCACGGCATGCCGGGCGGGCAGTACACCAACCTGCGCGAGCAGGCCCGCTCGCTCGGCATCGACGACACGCGCTGGCACGAGGTGGCGCGCGCCTACGCCCAGGTCAACGAGATGTTCGGCGACATCGTCAAGGTGACGCCATCCTCGAAGGTCGTCGGCGACATGGCGATCCTGATGGTGACGAGCGGCCTCACCGCGGGCGACGTGATCGACCCGAACGTCGAGGTGGCCTTCCCCGAGTCGGTGGTCTCGCTGTTCCGCGGCGACATCGGCCAGCCGGTGGGCGGCTTCCCGAAGGAGCTGCAGAAGAAGGTGCTCGGCTCGCAGGTGCCGGACACGACGCGCCCGGGCGAACGACTGGCGCCCATCGACCTCGAGCAGGCGCGCGCGAAGCTGCAGGAGAAGATGCCGCGGGCGATCACGGACTACGAGTTCGCGTCGTGGCTGATGTACCCGAAAGTCTTCAGCGACTACATGGCCGACCGCGTGCACTACGGCGACACCAGCGTGCTGCCGACGCGGACGTATTTCTACGGCATGGAGGCGGGCGAGGAGATCACGGTCGACCTCGAGAAGGGCAAGCACCTCATCATCCGCTACGTCACGACCAGCGAGGCGCACGACGACGGCACGCGCACGGTCTTCTTCGAGCTGAACGGCCAGCCGCGTTCGGTGAAGGTGCCGGATCGCAGCAAGGTCGCCAAGCGGCCGCCGCGGCGCAAGGCCGAGGCCGATCACCCGAACGAGATCGGCGCGCCGATGCCGGGCACGATCGCCACGGTGAACGTCATTGCCGGCCACAAGGCGGTGAAGGGCGAGGTGCTGGTGACCATCGAGGCGATGAAGATGGAGACCAGCGTGCGCGCCGAGCGCGACGGCGTGATCAAGGAAGTGGTGACGCGCCCGGGCCAGCAGGTGGACGCGAAGGACCTGCTGATCGTGTTCGAGGACGCCGCGGGATGACCGCCGTCGCGACCGACGAGGTCCGGCGCCTGTACCCCGCGCTGGCTGACCTCGGCGAGCGCGCGTTCGCCGGGCTGATGAGCCAGGCACAGGTGGTCGAACTGCCCGCCGGCACGCAGCTGTTCGCCGAAGGCGCCGTGTGCCGGCAATTTCCGCTGGTGCTCGCGGGCTCGATCCGCGTCGCCAAAGTCGGCGAGGAGCGCGAGCTGCAGCTGTATCGCGTCGGCCCCGGCGAAAGCTGCGTGCTCACCAGCAGCTGCCTCGTGGGCGGCAGCGACTACCCGGCGAGCGGGGTCGTGGAGAGCGACGTGCGGCTGGTGGTGCTGCCGCGCGCGACCTTCGAGCAGCTGCTCGCCACGCACGCGCCGTTCCGCCAGTACGTGTTCGGGCTGTTCGCCGAGCGGCTCGCCGACATGATGAGCCTCGTCGAGGCCGTGGCCTTCCACAAGCTCGACCGTCGCGTGGCGACGGCGCTGCTCGGTCGCGGCAAGGTCATCGAGGCGACGCACCAGCAGCTCGCCGACGAACTCGGCAGCGTGCGCGAGATCGTCACGCGGGTGCTGCGCAGCTTCGCCGACCAGGGGCTCGTGCGTCTCGCGCGCGGCTCGATCGAAGTGCTGGACGCGCCCGGACTGCGGAAGATCGCGGCCGGAGAGTGAGTCGGTGCCGCGCGTCAGCGCGGTTCGCGGATGCGTCGCAGGCGATCGAGCAGCCCGACCAGCCGGTCGGCCCAGTCCTCGATCGCCTGCCGGTACTCCGCGTTGTCGGTCACGGACAGCGGGACTTCGAGCGAGCCCAGGCGACCGCGCTTCTGCTCGATGTAACGCGCCAGCGACCGGCTGGAGCCCGCGTCGGACAGATCCATCACCAGCGTCATGGTGCCCGGACGCAGGCTCTTGTCCAGGCTGTCCTCCGGCGTCGACAGGTACACGTTGGCGAGCGCCGGACTGACCAGCAGCGTGTCGTCCCCGGCCTTCGTCACGATGCGATAGCCGCCGGCGGACAGTTGGGCGGCGACGATCCGTTGGAACTGGCTGCCCAGCACCGACTGGATGTACTGCAGCTCGCGCGGCGTCACCGGGTGCGGACCGACGGCGGCGCCGGTGGCGACATCGAGGGTCGGCAGCCAGTTCTTGTCGACGGTCACCACCAGCGGATCGAGCATCACCGTTCGATACGAGTGGAACGACACGTCGGGGCGCAGGTAGAGCGTGCCCGGGCCCGAGAACCCCTGGCGCTGCAGTCCGTCCCAGGCCTCCGGCGCCTGTTCCGGCGTGCCCTGGCAGCCCGCGAGGATCGACAGCAGGAACAGGGCGACGGCCAGGGGGCGGAGCTTCGTCACGTCGGGATCCTCGCCAGGCGTTGCCGTGAGTTGGCCATCTGCACGGGCGACTAGCGCGAGGCCGCCCAGGCGATCAACAGCGTGAAGCCGGTGATCGCCACGGTGACGTGGACGATGAGCGCGCTGTTCATCACCAAGCGCGACTGCCGCCCGATCAGCGGCGCGAGCAGGCCCGTGAACATGGCGGCCAGTACACATGCGGCCGCCGCCGTCATCAGACCGCCGCCCGGCACGATGCGTCGATCCGGCGTGCCGTGCAGCAGCATGGCCATGACCTCGAGTCCGCCGCCGCCGAGCAGCAGGTGAAAGCCGATCATCACCGGCTTGCTGCGGACGCCCCGCAGGTAGTTCAGGCCCAGCAGCGTGCCGAGGATGGCGGCTCCGGTCAGCAACAGCAGGGCGGGCAGGGCGAGCATCGGCGTCCTTGCGCGTCATGCGTCCGCCGTCGTCGCCATCCTCGCCGCCACCGGTGCTGCGCACGCTGCCGAGCCGCCACCGGCCGAGCCCGCACCGGTGCCGACCGTCGTGGCCAAGGGTGTGTGGTGGATTCCGGGTGGCATCCGGCCCGGCCACCAGCCGGACGGCAACAGCGTCGTGCTGGAGGCGCCGGACGGACTCATTGTCGTCGACACCGGTCGTCATGCCTGGCAACGCGAGGCCATCCTCGCGCTGGCGCAGGAACGCCATCGCCCGATCGTGGCCATCGTCAACTCGCACTGGCACCTCGACCACGTGAGCGGCAATCCGGCGTTGCGCGCGGCGTATCCCGGGCTGAAGGTCTACGCCAGTCGCGCCATCGACGGCGCGCGGGCCGGGTTTCTCGCGAAGAGCGAACGGGAGTCGGCCGGGTATCTCGCGGACGAGTCGATTCCCGCCACGATGCGCGACGACATCCGCGCCGACGCCGAGACGATCCGCAACGGCGCGGCCCTCGAGCCGGACGTGCCGGTCACATCGTCGGCGACCATGTCGCTCGGCGGACGCAAGGTGCAGGTGCACCTCGCGGCGGATGCGGCGACGGCCGGGGACGTGTGGCTGTTCGACCCGGCCACGCACGTGGCCATCGTGGGCGATCTCGTCACGCTGCCGGCGCCCTTCCTCGATACCGCCTGCCCGGACGGTTGGCAGCGCGCGCTGGGTGAAGTGGCGGCGTCGAAGTTCGAGAAGGTGATCCCCGGGCACGGCGCGCCGATGGATCGCGAGCAGTTCGAGTCGTATCGCGCCGCCTTCACGGGCTTCGTCGCGTGCGCCGGCTCGACGAGTGCGAAGGAGGCGTGCTCCGCGCAGTGGGCCGATGCCGTGCAGCCGCTGCTGGGTGCGGACGCGAAGGAACGCCAGCGTGCGGAGGCCTTTGCCGCGTATTACGTCGACCTGTTGCGGGCGAATGGCGGACGCAGCGCGTACTGTGCGTCGGGGAAGGCGGCGGGGTAGATCGCGACGAGCGAGTGGACGCGAGCTGTCGGCGACGGTGACGGCCTGCTGGGTGTGAACTCGTACAACGAGTCAGGCGGCGCGCACCTTGACCACTTCGCTCTTCGAGTTTGGCTCGGGCACGGCTTGACCCGATGCCCGCAATGCCTCGATGTGCAGTTCGATGGCCTCGCGAATGAGCCTGAGGACTTCGCGACGAGTCGCGCCTACCGCGGCACATCCGGGCAGGTCGGGTACATGCGCGCCGTAGCCCGAACTGCCTTTTTCCACCACCACGAGATATTCCATGAGACGTCCTCTAGTCCTTCCGCAGGCCTGCGCTCTTGAGGATAGCTAGCGTTGCGGCATGGACTCGCAATCTACGAATGTTCTGTGATGCGCCAGAAACGCGTTGCTAGACGTCCGTGCTCACGGGTGCGCTCACTTCTTCTTTCCCGAAGGAGCACTGACCCAGCCCTTGGACTTCCAGACTGCCCAGACGGCCATCGAATGGCCGTGGCCCAGGCCGTGCTCCTTCTTGAGCCAGGCCAGCATCTCGGCGGCCTTCATATCCGGGGCATACACCCCAGCCTTCGCTGCGTCCGCTTTGAGCTGCTCGGGAGTGCGCCCGGTCTTGTTCTTGACCGCCGTGAGATACGCTTCAAAGCTCATCACTGCCTCCATGAATGATAGTGCGTCACTTGGTCATCCACCGTGGCCATAGCGTTGCCTGGCGCTCGCGCCTACCGGCGCGTCCGAGTGCTGCGCGTAGTTGGACCTTATGAAAGCATCTCGGGCAGAACGACTATCGGAATGTTCGGGTATCCGGCTGCAACTGATGCGTAGTATCGGTGGACCCCGTTCTGAACTTTGTACCGCTTCATGAGCCCGGAAGTAATGGCATGCACTGCTATCGGCGGCAGTGCGCACTCTGGTGACTGAAGGGCAAGAAGCACCGGCACAAACTTGTACTTCCGAAGCAACGGGACGCCCGGGCTTCGTGCCGGGGGGTCAACGTCCGAGATCGAAACAACCTCGACCGATTCCATGTCGCCACCGGGGCTGGCGTAGGGATAATAGTCTGAGCCTCTGCTCCAAGAATTCATGTCACAGAACTGCCACCAGTCATCTGGGATCTCGAATTCTGCGGTGCTCTTTGGGACTGCAAACCTCATGAGGTCTAACGCCCGAGATCAGCGGCCGGGCACAACGGCCATAGGGCTAGCACTTTATCGCTCACGGTGCGCTGCAGCGAGTAGTTAGGCGACACGCAACGGACTAACACGACGACGCGTCACCTTCTCTTCAACCTGCGCCAACCCAAAACAACCAGGGGAGGTACGGCTGCCCAAACTATCGACAAGCCCAGACCGGCAATACCCGTAATCGGGTTGTAGTGAACCCAGATAGCAGGGACTCCGAATAAGGCGGCGACCCCACATATGAGACACATAGTGCTTAGTAGTATGGCTGCCCGCATTGTCGATCTTTAGCGCGACCTCATCTCACGCGAGTGTCTAGCCCCGTGTGTCGCCTAACGCTCGCGTTGAGCGGCCGCGCGGTGTCGCGT
>JBGAHO010000036.1:0-42245 GCA_044226195.1 Steroidobacteraceae bacterium | reverse complement strand
CTACACCCTCGTCAAGTCGACGCCGCCCCGGTACGCGCCGACTGCGGGGTAGTCGAGTCACTCACCGCCTCCCTCCAGGATTCCGAGCCTCTCATGCTCGGGCAGCTGCGCCAGTTGCGACAGACTCAATTGCTGACGCCGACGATATCTCCAGATCAGCACCAGATGCTGTCCGTATACAAACAGCGCGAGAGTGATTAGCGCGAACGAGATTTTTGTCACCGGCGCTTCGGCATCGGCGCGCAATGGAAGGACGCCTAGAAACCTCCATGGAGGCTCCCCGCTCGACGCCCGAAATCCGAGCCAACCGACCAGCGCAGTGATCGCCCCGACGGTGCCGACGGTCATCCACAGCTGCCGAATGGGTCGCGCCATCGACGGAGCCCACGGTGGGTCCGTCGCTGCCACGACTGCCATCGCCGTAGCGATCGCAGCAGGCGGTCGGCGCACGTTCGGAGCCCGGGCGATCGACACCAGAGCCTCACCAGATCCGAACACGCTGCTCCGGCGGCAGGTACATCTTCTCGCCCGGCTGCACGTCGAACGCGCGGTACCACGCATCGATGTTGCGCGTCGGGCCGATCACGCGGAACTGCCGCGGGCTGTGCGGATCGCTGACGACCTGCTTGCGCACGAAGTCGTCCGTCACCTTGCCGCGCCAAGCCTGCGCCCAGCCGAGGAACACACGCTGGTCGCCGCTGAGGCCGTCGAGCACCGGCGCCGCCTTGCCGTGCAGCGATGCGCGATAGGCGTCGAGCGCGATGGTCAGGCCGCCGAGGTCGGCGATGTTCTCGCCCATGGTCAGGTCGCCGTTGACGTGCACGCCCGGCAGCGGCTCGAACGCCGAGTACTGCGCCCCGAGCATCTTCGCGCGCGCCTCGAACTTCGCCGCATCCTCCTTCGTCCACCAGTCGCGCAGCGCGCCGTCGGCGTCGATCTTGCGGCCCTCGTCGTCGAAGCCGTGCGTCAGCTCGTGCCCGATCACGCCGCCGATGGCGCCGTAGTTGATCGCCGCGTCGGCATTCGGATCGAACATCGGCGCCTGCAGGATGCCCGCCGGGAACACGATGTCGTTGAAGCTACCGTTGTAGGCGTTGTTGGTCTGCGGCGTCATGATCCACTCGCTGCGATCGACCGGCCGGCCGAGCTTCGCTGTCTGGTACGCCCAGTCCGCGGCGGCCGCGCGCCGCACGTTGCCCACGAGGTCGTCGCCGCGGATGACCACGCCCGAGTATTCGCGCGGGTGATCCGGGTATCCCACCTTGATCGTGATCTGGTCGAGCTTGCGCAGCGCCTCCTTGCGCGTCGCCTCGCTCATCCAGTCGAGGTGCTCGAGCCGTGAGCGGAACGCCGCCTTCACGTTGACCACCAGCGCCTGGATCTTGGACTTGGCGTCCGGCCCGAAGTACCGGGCCGTGTAGAGCTGGCCGACGCCGTAACCGAGCGTGCCAAACGCGCCGAAGTTGTCCCCCGGCCCGATGTCCGCACCTCCCACCGCCGTGATCGCGCGCTTCCAGCGCAGCCGCTGTTCCTGCTGGCCCGAGAGCGTCTTGTAGTGCAGGTCGAAGTGCGCGTCGGTGAAGGGCTTGGTGAGATACGGCGCGGCGTTGTCCGCGACGTGGAACGCCAGCCACGCGCGCAGCGTCGGCGCCGGCGTGCGCGCAAAGACCGCCGCGAGCTTCGGGAAGGCACTCTTTTCCGCGACGACCACGCGCTTGGCCTGCCCGAGGCCCGACGCCGTGAGGAACGCCTGCCACGGAAAGCCCGGCGCGAACTTGGCGAGCTGCTGCGGCGTCATCGGGTTGTAGATGGCGTCGAGGTCACGCTGCTCCGCCCTGGACCAGCTGTCGGCGGCCACCGCGGTCTCGAAATCGACCACCGCGCGCGCGCCGTTGGCCGCATCCGGCCAGCCGATCAGCCCGAGCACCTGGGTCACGTAGGCCAGGTAGGCCGCCTTGGTCTGCGCGAACTTCGGCTCGACGTAGTAGTCGCGATCGGGCAGGCCGAGCCCGCCCTGCGAGAGATAGACCACGTACTGGGTCGGATCCTTCAGGTCCGCGTCGATGAAAGTCTCGAACAGCGCCGGCAGGAAGGTCACGTTGCTGCGGCCCATCTGGGTGGCGAACTGCGCGGGGGTCTGCGCGTCGCGGGCAGCCGTCAGTTCGGGCGTCATCGCCGCCATGCCGCGCTGCTCGATGCGCGCCTCGTCCATGAACGACTTGTAGAACGCGCCCGCCTTGCCCTCGAGCGTGGCCGGCTCGTTGCCGGCCTTCGCCGCAGCCTGCTCCAGCAGGTCGTGCAGCCGCGCTTCAGTCCGGTCGGTCATCTCGATGCGCAGCGAGTACGCCGGCTTGTCGGACGGAATGGCGGTGCGATCCAGCCACGCCCCATTGGCGTGCCGGAAGAAGTCGTCGCCGGCCTTCGTGCCCGGGTCGGCACCCGCCGCGTCGTAGCCCCAGCTGCCATAGATGGGCTTGCCGGCCGGCGCCGTACCGTCGGCACTCACGCCGATCGAGACCACGAGGGCCGCCACCGCGGCGAGGATCGGGGAGCCGGGGAGGATCTTGCGCATCTTCCTGGACCTCTTCAGTTGATCGTGACGCTGTGCTCGGGCTCGGGCTGCGGCCCGGCGTCGAGCAGGCCGTCGAGCAGCGCCTGGCCGTTGGCCCGGACCAGGCGCAGGAACGACAGCGTGTTGTTGGCCGCGCCCGCGAGCGCGAACTGCACGTGGATCAGGCGCGTGCGCACCAGCGAGAAATCGCCGCCGTGGTACAGCACGACGCAATGGCGCAGCTCGCAGTCGACGAACTCGTTGTAGTCGAGCGTGACCTCGCCGCCCTCGAACACCTGGCCGACGAACTTCATGCCGTGACCCTCTGTGGGCGGCGCATCCACGCGTACAGCGGCAGGCCGACGGCCGCCAGCACCAGCGACCACAGGAACGGCTCCTTGCCGATGCCGACGAATGCGAACACCGAATACACCGTGCCGATCACGCCCATCAGCGTGAGATCGCGAGAGGCGGTCAGGCCGGCCTTGCGGCAGTAGACCGCGAGTGCGATGGCACAGAAGAAATACAGCGGCAGCGTGGCCGCCGTTACCACGAGCGTCAGGAACGTGAAGCCCTCGACCAGCGACTTGCTGTAGTTCATCGCCACCATCAGGCTCGCCAGTACGGCCGTAACCACCAGCGCCGTGGCAGGAGCGCCGCGCGAGTTCATGCGGCCGAGCGCCGCGGGCATCACGCCGTGACGGGCCATGCTCGCGGTGAGCTCGCCCACCAGCAGGGTCCAGCCGTTGAGCGCGCCGAGGCCGCTGATCACGACGAAGGCCGCGAGCCACTGGCCGCTGCCGGCGCCCGTGTAGCGGCTCAGCACGTCGACGAACGGCGCCGTCGACTTCGCCAGCTCGTCCTGGGGCAGCAGCATCAGCGTGACCGCCGACACGGCGAGGTACACGGCCGCCGTCACGATCGTGCCGGCGATCGTCGCGCGCGGGATCGTCTTCTCCGGGTCCTTCACGCGCCCGGCCGGCACGGTCGCGCACTCGATGCCGAGCATGGCGAACAGGCCCACGGTCGAGGCGGCCATGAGGTCCTTGAGCGAGATCGGCGTCGCCGGCGCATGCCGCGTGTACGCGCCCGGATCGCTGAACAGCACCCACAGGCCGAGCCCGATGATCACGACCATCGGCAGCAGCTTGAGCACCGTGGTCACCACCTGCACGCCGCCGCCGGTGCGGGTGCCGAGCAGGCACACGCCGACGAACACCCAGATCAGCACCAGCGCCACCAGCGCCGGCGACACGCCGGCGAGCGGCGGGATGACGGCGCCAATGTAGCCGACCACGCCGACGGCGAGCGTCGCGTTCGTGACCCACAGCGACACCCAGTAGCACCAGATCGCGAGAAACGCGGGGAAGTCCCCGAGGTTGTCGCGGATGTAGGCGTAGGGCCCGTCCGCCTGCGGAAACTCGCGCGCGAGGCCGGCGAACACGCGGGCGATCACCGCCATGCCGGCGACCGTGATCAGCCAGCCGAGCAGCGCGTTGTAGCCGAACGGCGCCAGCGACGCAGGCAGCAGGAAGATGCCCATGCCGATGACGTTGCCGACCACCAACGCGGTGGACATCCAGAATCCGAGTTCCTTGTCGCCCTGCATCACTCCCCCGCCCGGCGCGCCGTTTCCTGCGCGTAAGCCGCGCGCAGCAGTTCATGGAAATGCCACACGCCGCTCTCGCGTGAGGGACTCAACCGGCCCGCCTCGTAGCGCCCGGAGGCCAGGCCCTTCTGCACGGACTCGCAGATCGCGATGTCCTCGGCCTGCACCTCGTCGCAGAACCCCTGGTCGATCGCGATGCGCGCCTGGCTGGCCGGGTCGGTCGCGTAGAAGTAGTCGAACTCGACGCGGCAGCGACCGGGACCGAGCGGCAGGATCCGGTTGGTCTGCAACCGGCCCGGCACGCAGTTCAGCATCACGTTCGGGTAGACGAAGTAGTAGTACGCGTGGCCTTCGCCGTACGCGCCCGATGCGTCGCGCACCGGCGAGTGCTGCACCGAGTGCCAGCGCGCCATCTCGACGTGGTACTCGCGATAGTCGATCACCTTCGACAGCGCGGGATGCACCATCGGGATGTGATAGCCCTCGAGGAAGTTGTCGACGTACACCTTCCAGTTGCACTCGACGTCGAACACGTCGCGGCGCGTGTAGCGCATCGCGGCGAGATCCATCGGCCGGATGCGCTCGACGATGCCCGCATAGACATCCTCGAGCGGCGGCACGCCGTCGTCGAGTGCGACGAACACGAGACCCTGCCACTGCTGCACGCGCAGCGGCGGCAAGCGATGATCCTCGAGCCGGAAGTCGAGCGCGTCCTGCATCTCGGGCGCGGCGACCAGCCGGCCGTCCTGGTCGTAGAGCCAGCCGTGGTACTTGCAGCGCAGGTTGTGCAGGCCCTTGCCGCTGCAGAGCGCGAGCGGGCCGGCGCGATGACGGCAGACGTTCGGGAAGGCGCGCAGCGCGCCGTCACGACCCCGCAGCACGAGCACGGGCGTGCCGGCCACGTCCTCGACGACGTGATCCCCGGGCTCGGCCAGTTGCGCGGCATGCGCGACAAGCTGCCACGACCGCGCGAAGACCGCGCGCCGCTCGAACTCGAGCGCGGCCTCGCCGAAGTAGTACTGCACGGGCAGGGCCCGGGCCTTGCGCAGATCGTCGGGTGTCGACACGCACTCCTCGGCCGTCACGTCCTCGATTCCCTCGCCCGGGCGGAAGGCGGTATTGTCCGCGAACCGCCCCCTCCGGAGCCAATCATGCTTGAGCGCCTGCCTGCCGTCGCCTGCCTCGTCGCCCTGGCCTGCCCGATGGCCGCCGGCGCCGCGGAGCGCGCCCGGGACCTCGGCGTGCCGTTCGACGGCGTGCCGGGGCCGCTCAATGCCATCACCGACGTGGCGGGGGTCACCGTCGGCCAGGTCACCCTGATCGAGGACCTGCCGGACCACCGCAAGGTGCGGACCGGGGTCACGGCCATCCTGCCGCGCGGCCGGGACTCGCTGCAGACCAATGCTTACGCCGCCTGGTTCGCGCTGAACGGCAACGGCGAGATGACCGGCACGTCCTGGCTCGACGAGGGTGGCCAGCTCGAGGGCCCCGTGGTGCTGACCAACACCCACAGTGTCGGCGTGGCGCGCGACGCGGTGATCCAGTGGCGCGTGCAGGCCGGCGCGGCCGACGCCTCGGGGTATTACTGGTCGCTGCCGCTGGTGGCCGAGACCTGGGACGGCGAGTTGAACGACATCAACGGCTTCCACGTGAAGCCCGAGCACGTCTTCCGCGCGCTCGACGGCGCGAAGTCCGGCCCGGTCGACGAAGGCAACGTGGGCGGCGGCACCGGCATGATCTGCCACGACTTCAAGTGCGGCATCGGCACCGCGTCGCGGCGAGCGACCACCGCCGGCTCGACGTACACGGTCGGCGCACTGGTGCAGGCGAACTACGGCATGCGCGACACGCTGCGCATCGCAGGCGTGCCCGTCGGCACGGAACTGCCGATCGCGCAGGATCCACCGCTGCGCAAGGACGACAGCGGCTCGATCATCATCGTGATCGCCACCGACGCCCCGCTGCTGCCGCACCAGCTGAAGCGTCTCGCCAAGCGCGCAGGCATGGGCCTCGCGCGCATGGGCAGCTATGCGGGCAACGGCTCCGGCGACATCTTCATCGCCTTCAGCACCGCCAATGCCGCGGCCCTGCGCGGGGGCGACAAGGTGGAGTCGACGTCGATCGGCAACGACGCGCTCAATCCGCTGTTTCTCGCCACCGTGGAGGCAACCGAGGAAGCGATCGTCAACGCGATGGTGGCCGCGCGCGACATGGTCGGCAACGACGGCCACGCCGCGCGGGCCCTGCCCCATGCCGACCTGGTGCGGCTGCTGAAGAAATACGGCCGCTACACTCCGACGCACTAGGGTGCGGGAGTGCCCGCGGCCCGGGCCGCATAACCGGCGCGGGCCTGCCCCAGGTAGTCGAGCGTCGCGCGCTTCTCGGCCGCGTCGTTGAAATCGTCGCGGGCATCGGCCGCCTCGATCACGCGATCGAGCCAGGCCACGAAATAGGCGGCGTCCGCGCGCGCATCCGGCGCCGGCTGCGCCGCCTGCAGGTACACCGGGCTCGTCGTCGCGTACGGATAGATGTCCAGGATCTGCGGATCCGCGTGGTCGTTCCACGCACGCAGCAGTAACCAGCCGCTGCGCGGCGCCGCCAGTTCGCCGCGGGCATCGAGGCGACGGCGGTCACCCGTCAGCTTGAACGACTTCACCACCTGGCCATTCAGCACGAGTTCGAGATGATCGACCGCGACCTGCGAACGCAGCGCGATGCGATAGCTCGTCCGCCCGCCTGTGCCGACCGTGACCGTCGCGCCGGGATGCCGGCCGTCGATCTCCAGTCCGAGCAGCGGACCGTTGCTCGCGAAGCTGCGCCCCTCGCGCAGCGCCTGCTTCAGCGCCGGCACGTCGCGCGCGCCGCCCGTGTCGAGGAACACTCGGTTCATCCCGACCGGTCCGCGCAGCGACGCATAGTTGGCCATGGCATCGGTGCCGGCGCCCGTCGGCAGGTGGAAGCCGAGGTTCAGCAGGCGGTACCACACCTCCGCCGTGGACTTGTGGTCGGCGAACCCGACCACCTCGAGGTAGTCGACCTTGCCGGCCATCACGTCGGCCGGCAGCGCGTGGCTCAGCGACTTCTCCTTCGGCGGATTGATGCTCCAGTCGTAGGGATGCACGTAGCCGACCAGTCCGCCCTGCTCGTGCGCAAGATCGGCGACGACACCGTTGTGCGGATAGGGGCTGCCCATCGCCGTGTGCCGGTACGCGACGAAATCGGGCAGCAGCAGGTGGTCCCCGAGGTGCAGCACGCCGAGGTGGCCCCAGAAGCTGGTATGGAACTCCTGCGAGTGCAGCAGCAAGCTCGTCGCCGTGCTCGCGGGGTCTGCATCCGGCCGGAAATACGCGACGTCCGGGATGCGCTCTTCCTTGTTGACGATCAGGTCGTGCACCACGTCGAGGTCCTCGGCCTCGGCCTGCGCCACGAGGCGCTGCGGATTGTCGAGGTAGTGCCCGCCGTAGTTCATGTGCACGTGCAGGTCGGCGCTGACGAAGCGCCCGAAAGTCTCGGGCAGGGCGTCACGCTCCAGTCGCGCCTCGATGCGCGTCGAGCCGTCCGCGGCGACGTTCACCTGCTGGCGCCACGGCGCATAGGCGAAGCCGCGCTGCACCCACACCTGCGCCGGGCCCGGCGGCAGGGCCAGCCGGCAAGGCGGCGCGCACTGGAAGTAGTGCGTCTCCATCGGCTGGCGTGCGCGGTCAAAGCCGTCGTCTGCGCGCATCCAGGCATCCGCGGGCGCATAGGCCCGACCGTCGCTCGCCACGATGGCGACCCGCGCCGGCACGCGCTTCCCCGTTTCGTCGACGATGTCGAGCGCGACGTCCGCGCGCGGCTCGCGATAACGCCGCTCTTCGGCCTCGATGATCCGTCGCTTGCCGCCGACCACGTCGAGCAGCACCAGCGCGGTATTGCCGCGCTCGTTGCTGATGTACGCGACCTGCTTGCCGTCCGGCGACCAGCGCGCGTTGCGCGCGTCGAAATCACCGAAGGTGAGCGGCAGCGGCGGCGCGCCATCGAGCGTCGTCAGCCACAACTGGTGGAACTGGCGGCCCCGGTAACTGCTGTACAGCACGCGCGGCCCTGTCGGCGCCGGCTCCGGATGCGCGGCCCACGTCGTCTCCTCGGCCAGCACCTTGCGCGCGGCGGACGGATCGTCGACCGGCACGCTCCACAGGTCGCCCGAGCCCCAGGCCACCTCGCGGTTGGTGATGAAGTAAACGCCGCGGCCGTCGGGGGTCCACGCGGGATTCACCGCGTGGTCGAACGTCGAGTAGTAGTAGCGGTCGATCGTGCTCTGGCGCTCGCCGAGCAGCGGGTGCGCGCCGTGCAGGCCAGCCGCGTCGACGTCCGCGATGAACAGGTTGAAGTGGCCGGTGCCCTCGGTCGAGACCCACGCGAGGCGCTTGCCGTCCGGCGACAGGCGCGGCTCGGTGTTCACGGCCCCGGCCGTGGTGAGGCGCTGCTCGCGTCCGCTCGCGAGATCGAGTCGCCACAGTTCGATGCCGCGACCGTCGTAGCGCGCGAACACGACACTGCTGCCGTCGCGCGCGACGTCGGGCTGGTAATCGTAGGCGCCGTGGGCGTGAGTGATCTCGTCGGCCGCGCGCTCGCCGATGCGCTGCCGCCAGAGCGAGCCGTCCATGCTGTAGATCAGGCTCGCGCCGTCGGGCGTGAACGCCACCGACGAGGGGCCCGTCGTCAGCTGCGGGATGCACATCTCCCGCCAGTAGTAACTGTGCGGGAGATCGACCTGCTTGAGCACCGCCTCCCGGTCGGCCCAGGCCGCGCCGGCGGTCATCACCAGCAGCGCGGCCGTGGCCGGAAGGAGGCGGCGCACGGGGTCAGCTCGCCTTCGCCGCGAGGGCTTCGTCGAGGCTGACGCGCAGCAGGTCGACGGCCTCGTCGATCTCCTCGGTGCTGACGCACAGCGGCGGCATGAAGCGCAGCGTGCTGACGCCGCAGGAGAGCAGCAGCAGGCCGTTGTGGTAGCCGCGGGTCACGAGGCGATCGCACAGCGCGCGCGCCGGCGTGCGGTCGGCGTCGGTGTCGATCAGCTCCATGCCGATCATCAGGCCGCGGCCGCGCACCTCGCCGATGCAGCGGTAGCTCTGCTGCAGCTGGCGCAGCTTGCCCATGAAGTACTCGCCGACGCGGGCGGCGTTGCCCATGTACTCGTGCTCGACGAGGTCGAGCGTGGCGAGCGCCGCGGCGCAGCTGAGCGGGTTGCCGCCGAAGGTGTTGCCGTGCGCACCGCGCTTGAACTGCTCCATGATCGTCTTCTTGGCCATGAAGGCGCCGATCGGCATGCCCGAGCCGAGGCCCTTGGCCGACGTCATGATGTCGGGACGCACGCCGTCGTGCTGGCAGGCCCACATCTTGCCGGTGCGGCCGACGCCCGACTGCACTTCGTCGAAGATCAGCAGGATGCCGTGCTCGTCGCAGATCTCGCGCAGGCCGGCGAGGAAGCCGGGCGGCGGCACGAGGTATCCGCCCTCGCCCTGCAGCGGCTCGACGAGGATGGCCGCCACTTCCGACGGCGGCACGTTGCGCTCGAACAGCATGCGGATGTAGTTCAGCACGGCCTTGCCCTGGTCGGGCCCGTGCAGCAGCGGACGGTACGGGTTCGGGTACGGCACGTGCGTCACGCCCGGCATCGTCGGCGCGAAGCCCTTCTGCTGGGTGTACTTGCTCGAGGTGAACGCGAGCGAGCCCATGGTGCGGCCGTGGAACGAGCCGAGGAAGCCGAGGTAGCGCGGACGGCCCGTGACGTAGCGCGCGAGCTTGATCGCGCCTTCGACGGACTCGGTGCCCGACTGGCACAGGAAGCTCATCACCGGCTCGCCCATCGGCGCGAGCTGCGCGAGGCGTTCGGTGAGGCCGGTCATGTTCTCGTGCCAGTAGTCGCTCGAGACGTGCAGGAACTTGTCGGCCGCGTCCTTGATTGCGCTGACGACCTTGGGATGCGAGTGCCCGGTCGAGCACACCGCGATGCCGGCGACGAAGTCGAGGAAACGGTTGCCGTCGACGTCGAACACCTCGACGCCGCGGCCGTGCGACATGACGAAAGGATAGTCGCGCGGGTACGAGGGCGAGGCGACCGGCAGGTCGCGGGCGAGCATGGCACGGGACTTGGGCCCCGGCAGTTCGGTCTTGATGTGGGGGTTGGCCACGATGGACTCCTGGAATGACCCGCCGCCCCGCGGGCAGCGCGGACCCGGCCTCCTGGGACCGGGTTTCTTGGAAGTCGCCAAGGATACCGGATTCGGCCACCCCCGCGCTTGCGGCCCCCGGGGCCGCCTTAAGTCAATCCACGACCGTGCGCGACTGCTCGCGCAGGTACTGCGCGAGGTAGTAATACGAGGCGATCGCCTTGCCGGTCGAACCGGACCCCTTCCAGCCGCCGAACGGCTGGTAGCCGGGCCACGCCCCGGTGGTCGCGCCCTGCGGCCGGTTGGCGTAGGTCACGCCCGCCTCGATGTGCTCGTGGAACCAGGCCACTTCCCCGGGCGCGCCGTAGAAGCCGGCCGTGAGCCCCATCTCCGAATCGTTGGCGAGGCGCATGGCTTCCTCGCGGTCGCGCACCCGGTGCACGGTGAGGATCGGCAGGAACATCTCGTGGCGCCACAGGCGATGCGCGTGCGGCACCTCGACCACCGTCGGCTCGACGAAATAGCCGCGCGCAAGCTCGCCCTCGCGCAACTGCCGGCCGCCGGCGAGCAGCGTGCCGCCGCCCTGCCGCAGTTCGGTGACGAACAGCGCGTAGTTCGCGTAGGCCCGTTCGTTCACGACCGGGCCGAGCCAGTTCTCGCGCCGGCACGGGTCGCCGATGCGCAGGGCCTCGGTCGACGCGACGAGGCGCGCGAGCAGCTCGTCGGCCACGTCTGCGTCGACGTACAGCCGCGACAGCGCGGAGCACTTCTGCCCGCCCATGCCGAACGCCGAGCGCACGATGCCGGCCGCGGCGTGTTCGAGGTTCGCGTGGCGCGTGACGATGCAGGGATTCTTGCCGCCCATCTCCGCGATGCACGGCCGCGGATATGCGCCGCCCGTCATCTGCCGCAGCAGCCGCAATCCGACCGCGACCGAACCCGTGAACGTCAGCCCGGCGAGCCGCGGATCGGCCAGCATCGCCTCGCCGACGTCCTGCCCCGATCCCGAGAGGTAATTGAAGACGCCCGGCGGCAGGCCGGCATCGCGGACGCAATCGGCCAGCAGCCGGCCCGCCCACGGCGTGTCGGTGGAACCCTTGACCACCACCGTGTTGCCGGTGACGAGCGCGGCGGCGGTCGGCCCGGCCGCGAGGGCCATCGGGAAATTGAACGGCGCGATGATCGCCCACACGCCGTACGGGCGCATCACGCTGCGATTGCGCGAGCGGACGCCCGGCAGCGGATCGTCGGGCAGCTCGTGCTCGTACCCCGCGTGGCTCGCGAAATCGTCGGCGTAGTGCCGGAAGAAATCCACGCACTCCTGCGCCTCGCCGAGGGCCTCCATGCGGTTCTTGCCGACTTCGAGCGCGAGCGCCGCCGCGAGCTCGTACACGCGCGACTCCATCACGTCGGCCACGCGATGCATCAGCGCGGCGCGCTCGGCGACCTGCGTGTTGCGCCATGCGGGCCAGGCCGCCTGCGCCGCCGCCATCGCCGCATCGACGTGCCGGGAGTCCGCCACGGCGAACTCACCGAGCCGTCGTTCCAGGTCGATGGGCGTCGCGCGCGGGACGAGACCCGAGCCGGCGACATCCTGTCCGTTGATGTGCAGCAGGTGTCTCTCGCCCAGGCGCGACGACACGCTGGCGAGCGCCGCCTCGAACCGCCCGTGCATTTCCTCGGGCGGGTTGAACATCGTCGCGTAGGTCAGTCGAAAACTCATGGTCGCCGTCCAGTCAGGAAGCGGGGAAACAGCGCGCGAGCTGGCGGTCGAGCACCGCGAGCGCGTGCGCGAGATCGTGCTCGTCGATGACGAGCGGGGGCGCGAGCAGGATCAGGTTGCCGCGCGAGCCGAACGACACGCCTTCGTCGAGCGCACCGTCGACCAGCGACTTGAGCGCCGGCGGCGTCTGCGGCCATGGGGCGAGCGGTGCGCGCGACGTGCGATCGGCAACCAGTTCGAGCACGGTGAACAGCCCGTGGCCGCCGCGCACGTCGCCGATGACCGGATGCCGGGCCTGCAGGCGCTCCAGCTCCGCCTTGAACTGGGCCCCGAGGCGCCGCGAGCGCTCGATCAGCTGCTCGTCCCGGTACGCGTCGATCGCCGCCACGCCGGCGGCGCAGCACAGCGGGTGGCCGCAATAGGTCAGGCCGGCATAGAGCATCTGGTCCTCGAGCCGGGCCGAGATCTCGCGCGAGAGCACGACGGCGCCGAGCGGCGCCATGGCACCCGTCAGTCCCTTGGCGAGCGTCATCAGGTCCGGGCGGCCCGCCTCGCCGTGCCGTTGCCACGCAAACCACTCGCCGCAGCGTCCGAAGCCGCTCATCACTTCGTCAGCGATCAGCGGGATGCCGCGCTCGCGCGTCACGCGCCGCAGCTCGGGCCAGTACGTATCCGGCGCGACGATGCCGTTCGAGCCGGCGTTCGGCTCCATCATCACGGCCGCGACCTGCGCCTCGCCGAGTTCGTCGATGCGCCGGCCCACGGCGCCGGCCGCGAGCCGTCCGCACTCGTCCGCGCTGTTGCTGCCGAACGGACAGCGATACGCATACGGGGGCGGCACGTGGCTCACGCCCATCGCCTCGGGCTCGACGTACGCGCGGGTGCGCGTGTCGCCCGAGAGGGCCATCGCGAGGTAGGTGGCGCCGTGGTACGAGCGATCGCGCGTCACCACGATGCCGCGCGGCCGGCCGAGAGCCTGGCGTGCGATCTTGACCGCGTTCTCGTTCGCGTCGGCGCCGCCGAGCGTGAAGAAGACGCGACCGCCCGCGAACCCGGACACTTCGAGCAGGCGCTGCGCCAGCTCGGCGCGCGCGTCGTTGCCCCAGGCGTTGGTGACGAAGCAGAGTCGCTCGGCCTGCGCACGGATGGCGGCCACGACCTTCGGATGCTGGTGGCCGAGGTTGCTGCACTCCGCGAGGCTGCTGAAATCGAGGATGCGGCGCCCGTCGGCGAGGTGCAGCCAGGCCCCGGCGCCGCCGGTGACCGCGGGCCCGTTCCACTGCGACTGCACGCTCCAGCTGTGCAGCACGGTCTCCCGCTCGGTACTCAAGGCAACTCCTGGGACGGTGGGCGCAGGCGGCGCGTTGCTTGCGCTCGGCCCGATGGCCGACAATGCTACGCGTCCGCGCCGCCTCCGCAAGTTCGCCGCGGTCCACGCGACCGTCGGCCGGGAGACTCCCCATGGCCCGTAAGACCCTGCTCCGCGATGCCGGCACCGTGGTGGTGCTGGAACACCAGTCGCAAGTGCTCCGCGACAACCCGCTCGGCGACCCGAGCCTGCGCAAGCTCGCGGTGTGGCTGCCGCGCGAGTACGACCTGCGCACCCGCGGCGGGCCGGGCCGACGCTTCCCCGTGCTCTACGACATGGTCGGCTTCACCGGCTCCGGCATGGCGCACCTCAACTGGAAGCCCTTCAGCGAGAACCTCGCCGAACGCGCGGCGCGCCTCGTGCGCGAGGGACGCATGGGGCCCGCGATCCTGGTCTTTCCCGACTGCTTCACCGCGCTCGGCGGCAACCAGTACGTCAACTCGTCCGCCATCGGTCGCTACGCCGACTACCTCGTCGACGAGATCATCCCGACCGTGGACCGCGAGTTCCGCACGCTCGCCTCGCGCGAGCATCGCGGCTGCTTCGGCAAGTCGTCGGGCGGCTACGGCGCGATCCTCCACGGGATGAAATACACCAAGCACTGGGGCGCGATCGCCGACCACTCGGGCGACGCGTATTTCGATTTCGTCTACCGCTGCGACTGGCCGAACACGCTGAACGAGCTCGCCAAGTACCGGCAGCCCGCGCGCAAGGCGGGGGCGTGGCCGAAGGAAGCCGCCACGGCCCGGGCCCGCGGACTGCGCGCCGGCCTCGACGATGGACGCGTGCGGCGCTTCCTCGCCGCGATCTGGAAGAAGAGCAAGGTCTCGGGCGCCGAGGGCCACGCCATCATGAACCTCTGCATGGCGGCCACCTACGATCCGGACCCGAAGGCGCCGAACGGCTTCCGCCTGCCGTTCCACCTCGACACCGGCGAGCTGATCGAGGCGAACTGGCAGCGCTGGCTCGAGCACGACCCGGTCCGGCTGGTGCGGCGCCACGCCCGGGAACTCCGCAAGCTGCGCGGGATCTACATCGACTGTGGCTGGCGCGACCAGTACCACATCCACTACGGCTGCCGGCAACTGTCGCGCGCGCTCGATGCCGCCGGCATCGCGCACCGCTACGAGGAATTCGATGACGATCACTCGGACGTCGACTACCGCATGGACGTGAGCCTGCCCTTCCTCTACCGGGCCCTCCGGCCCTGATGCAGAAGCCGCTGCGCCGTCTCGCGCGCCTGGCAACGGGCGCGTACGCGACCCGGCGCTCGATCGCCGGCGGACCGGGCCACCGCGGCCCCGTCACCGATCACTTCGACGGCGAGGTCTTCCGCAACCAGAACCCGACATCGACCGCCGGGCGCACGTTCGGGGACTTTCTCAAGTGGCAGCGCACCAGCCGCGCCGCGACCTGGCCGCGCTGGGTCGAGAACCGCGCCCGGCCCGACCTGCCCGCCGCCCTTGAATCCGGCGAGATCGCCTTCACGTTCGTCAATCACATCACCCACCTGGTCCAGTTCCGTGGCCTCAACGTGCTGACCGATCCCGTGTACTCCGAACGCGTCAGCCCCGTGCAATGGAGCGGGCCGAAACGCGTGCGCGCGCCGGGGCTGCCGTTCGAGCAGCTGCCGCGCGTGCACACCGTGCTCGTCAGCCACAGTCACTACGACCACCTCGACATCGACACGCTGGTGCGCCTCGAGGAGGCCCATCACCCGCTGTTCCTCACGGGTCTCGGCAACCGCGCGTTCCTCGAGGAACACGGACTCGTCCGCGTGCGCGAACTCGACTGGTGGGAGACCGTCGAGATGGACGGCGCCCGCTACACCTACGTGCCCGCGCAGCACTGGTCGGGCCGCGCGCTGTCGGGGCGCAACCGCACGCTGTGGGGCGGCTTCGTGGTCGAGGCCGAGGGTCGTCGCGTGTACTTCGCGGGCGACACGGGGTACTGGCAGCACTTCCGGCAGATCCGCGAGCGTTGCGGCCCCCTCGACGTCGCGCTGCTGCCGATCGGCGCGTACGAGCCGCGCTGGTTCATGCAGGACATGCACATGAACCCGGACGATGCGGCGCGCGCCCACCTCGACCTCGAGGCCACGCTCAGCATCGGCACGCACTACGGCTGCTTCCAGCTCACCGACGAAGGCATCGACGAGCCGGTGCGCGAACTCGCCGTCGCCCGCCGTCGCCACGGGATCCGCGACGACGCCTTCATCGCGCTCGAGACGGGCGAGACGCACCGGTTTCCGTCGTGAACGCCGAACCGCCCGCGGTCGGCACGCAGGTCACGCTCGTCGAGGTCTTCCGCACGCTGCACCAACCAGCCTGCCAGGAGCGGGCCTTCGTGCTGCACGCGGTCGGCATCGCGTCGCACGTCGCATTGAACGGGGCGCACTGGAGCCTGTTCGTCGACGCCCACGAGGCACCCTCCGCAAGCCTGCAACTGGCGCGCTACGAGTACGAGAATCCGCCGCGCCGTCGCTTCATCCGCCCGGAAGGCACGCACGCCTGGGCCTGGGTGGCCGCAGCCGCGTACGCCGCCGTCCTGCTCGGGGCCGCGTGGCTCGCAGGACATCACGCTTTCGCGGAGAACTGGCTGGAACGCGGCGCGGCCGTGACCCCCGCCCTGCGCGCTGGCGAATGGTGGCGCGGCATCACCGCGCTGACGCTGCACTTCGACGTCGCGCACCTGCTCGCCAACCTCGGCTTCGGTGCGGTGTTCGTCTGGCTGGCGGCGCAATTGATCGGACCGGGCGTCGCGCTCGGCGCCGTGGTCGTCGCGGCCGGGATCGCCAACGTGGTGAACGGCTACGTGCAGCCGCTCGACCATTTCTCCGCCGGCGCGTCGACGGCGGTGTTCGCGACGCTGGGCCTGCTCTCGGCCTACTCCTGGCGCCGACGCGCCGAAGACGGCGGGCGCTGGGCCTATCGCTGGGCGCCGTTGCTGGCCGGCGTCTTCCTGCTGGCGTTCACCGGCGCGGCCGGCGAGAACACCGACGTGCTGGCCCATCTGTCGGGATTCGTCATGGGCGGCATCGGCGGCGTGCTGATCGCGGCGCGGCGGCGCCCGTTCCCCGCGTGGTCGCAATGGGCCGCGGGACTCGGTGCCGCGGCGCTCGTGGTCGCGGCCTGGATGCGGGCGCTGGCGTGAGGCTCAGGCGGGCAGCGAAACCCGCACGTCGCCGTCCTTGACGCTGACCTTGTAGGTCTTGAGCGCCTTTTCGCCGCGCACGACGTTCAGCACCTGGATGCCCGGCGGGAAGTTCGCCCAGTCGATCACCTCGCCGGTGCGGATGTCGAAGCGCGCGCGATGGAACGGGCACTGCACCTTGCAGCCGTCGAGGATCTTGCCCTTGGCGAGCGGCGCGAACACGTGCGTGCAGCTGGCCTGCGTGGCGAAGAACCCGTCGGCGAGGTGATAAAGCACGATCTTCTCGCCCGCGACGGTGAACGCCTTCATCTTGCCCTTGGGCAGTTCGTCGGTGCGGCAGACGGTGTGCAGCTTCATGACCATTCCTTGTGCGTGAGCAGCGGGAGGCACCCGCAGGCCTGTATTCTACCGCCCGCGACGCCGCCGCGCCCGCGCGCGCCCTGGACTCGATCGACTCCCCGCTCCATGACCGACACCCCCGAACCGCCCTTACCCCTGCTGCTGCGGGACGACCACGTCGTCGTGATCGACAAGCCGTCGGGCCTGCTGGTGCATCGCTCGCCGATCGACCGGCACGAGCGCCGCTTCGCGGTGCAGCTGCTGCGCGACCAGCTCGGCCGGCGCGTCTACCCGGCGCACCGTCTCGACAAGGGCACGTCGGGGGCGCTGGCCTTCGCGCTGGACCCGGCCACGGCCTCCGTGCTGTCCCAGCAGTTCGCCACGGGCGACGTGCGCAAGAAGTACGTCGCCATCGTGCGCGGCTGGCCGCCGGCGCAAGGCGAGATCGACCACCCGCTCGACCCCGTGCCCGACGACGTGCTCGGCGCCCAGTCCGGCGGGCCGCGCGATGCGCGCAGCACGTTCCGCACGCTCGCGACCGTCGAGCTGCCGGTCCGGGTCGATCGCTACCCGACCTCGCGCTATGCACTCGTGGAACTCGAACCGCTGACCGGACGGCGCCATCAGCTGCGACGCCATCTGGCGCACGCCCGGCACCCGATCGTCGGGGACTCGACCTACGGCAAGGGCCGCCACAACCGGTTGTTCCGCGAACGCTACGGTTCGCATCGCCTGCTGCTCGCCTGCACGGAACTGGCCTTCCGTCACCCGCACACGGGAGACCCGGTGGTGGTGAAAGCGCCGCTGGCGCCGGAGTTCGCGGCCGTGGTGCGCGCACTCGGCTGGACGGTGCCTTGATGCGGCGAGCGGCCGGTGGCCGGGACGGGCCCGTGTACAATCGCGCCAATGCCGCCCGAGAGTGACAACGATCTCGCCTCCCTGCTGCGCGCCGCCGGCGTGCGCGTGCAGGGACCCGAACAGATGTCGCCCGCGGTGAAGGCCGCGGTCGAGGCCGAGTGGCAGGCCACGCAGGCGGCGCAGGTCCGGCGCCGGCGGATCCGCATCCTGACCACCTCGGCCGTCGTGCTGGTGCTGGCCGCGGTGGCGTGGTTCGCGCGTCCGCTCTACCTCGTGTCGCACGATCCGGTCGCGAAGCCGGCGGGCCTGAAAGGCGCCGTGGAATACAAGCGCGATGGCGGCGACGGCTGGCTGCCGCTCACCGACGGCATCGTGCTCAAGCCCGGCGACAGCGTGCGCACCGGCGACGGCGCCCGCGTGCGGCTGGCGCTGGTCAACGGCATCACGCTCGCCCTCGATGCGCAGACGCGCATCACGATGGAGGAACTGGGCCGCCTGCAGCTGCGCCGCGGCGCGCTCTACCTCGACTCGGGTCCCGTCACGAAGGACGACCCGCGCAAGCTGCGCGTATACACGCCGGCCGGCCTCCTCAAGCACTACGGGGCGCAGTACGAGGCGCGCATCGTCGAGGACCAGGTCATCGTCAGCATCCGCAGCGGCCACATCCTCGTGGTGTTCCCGCACAGCGAGATCGGCGGCGACGGCGGCGAGCGCCTGGTGATCGAGGACGACAACGTCACCCACCAGCCGCTGCCGGCGGGCGACGGCACGTTCGCCTGGCTCGAGAACTAGCGGCCGCTCAGCCCGCGCCGTGCTCGCGGAACCACGCGAGGCACTTCGCCCAGCCTTCCTTCGCCGCGGCCTCGTTGTAGCTCGGCCGGTAATCCGCGAGGAAGCCGTGCGGCGCGTCGGGGAACACGACGATCTCGCCGGGCTTGCCGGCCGCCTTCAGCGCGGCGCGCATCTGCTCCACGTCCTCGAGCGGAATGCCCTGGTCCTGGCCGCCGTACAGGCCCAGCACCGGGGCCTTGAGGTCGGCGACGACGTCGAGCGGATACTTCGGCTGCAACTCGTTCGCCTGCCCTTTCAGCCGGCCGTACCACGCCACGCCCGCCTTCAGCTCCGGGTTGTGGGCGGCGTACAGCCACACGATGCGTCCGCCCCAGCAGAAGCCGGTGATCGCCAGCCTCGAAGCGTCGCCCGAGCTCGACTTGCGCGCCCACGCGACCGTCGCGTCGAGGTCGGACATCACCTGCGCGTCGGGCACCTTCGAGACGACCTCGGCGAAGATCTGCTTCCAATCGGCGATTTTCGACACGTCGCCCTGGCGCGCGTACAGCTCGGGCGCCACGGCCACGTAGCCCTGCTTGGCGAAGCGGCGGCACAGGTCCTTGATGTGCTCGTGCACGCCGAAGATCTCCTGCACCACCAGCACCACCGGGAAGTGCCGGCCCTTCGCCGGCATGGCGCGATACGCGGGAATCTCCCCGTCGGCGACCGGGATCTTCACCTCACCCGCGGTCAGGCCCTCGGCGTCGGTGGTGATGGCGCCGGCCGAGACGGGCTGCGTCGCGAGCGCGAACCCGGTTGCGAGGCTGGTGACGAGGATCTCGCGCCGCGTGAACGCGGTGCGGCCGCGCAGCGCGGTGAGATCGGATTCGGTCCACTGGTCGTGCATGGTGTGCTCCTCCCGGGGCGATCGTTCAGCGCGGTTCGACGCCCGGCAGGTACGGCACGGTCTCCTTCGCGACCGCCTCCGCCACCTCCGGCGCCACGAAATACTTCGCAAACTCCGGCGGCATCCGTTTCGCGCGCCCCGTCTGCAGGTCGATGCAGACGTAGTGGATGAGCGCGCGCAGCAGGGTCTCGCCGTCCGACTTGCGGCGCACCTGGAAGCGGCGGTCGATGCGCAGCTTCTGGTCGTTGTAGACCGGCCAGGTGCCCACGAGGATGTCGTCGCCCTCGAGCGCGGCCTTCACGTAGTTGATCTGCGTGCGCCACACCGCCATGCCGCGGTTGAGCGCACGGCACATCTCGGGCGGGATGCCGCGATGGATCGAGTGGGCCCACGCGCAGTCGTCGAGCCACACCACGTACACGGCGTTGTTCACGTGGCCGTAGCCGTCGATCTCCGCGTGGACCGCGACGCGCTCGTGGATGAAAGGCCCCGGCAGGTCCCAGCCGTACATGTGCACCTCCCTCAGGACTGTCCAGGCTGCAGCATCGTCGCGAGCTGGGCGTCCTTGCGGCCCCACAGGTCGGCGAGCCACTGCTGGAAGCGACGGCGGAACGCCTCGTCTTCCTGGTAGTCGCCGCGGGTCGTCCACGCCTCGATGGGACGGCGCTCGACCGCCACCTGCACCGTCTGCAGCCGGCCACAGCAGAGGTCCCACATCGTGGGGCGGGTCTCCCGGTAGGCGATGGTGACGTCGACCATCGAGTGCAGCATGCCGCCCATCGCCGACAGGACGAACGCGACGCCGCCGGCGCGCGGCGGCAGCAGGTGGCGATACGGCGACTGCAGGCGTTCGCGCTTGCCCTCGCTGAAGCGCGTGCCCTCGACGAAGTTCATCACGGAAGTCGGAATCTCTGCGAACCTGCGGCAGGCGATGCGCGTGGCCTCGAGGTCCTTGCCGCGGTCCTCGGGATGCTGCGCGAGGTGCTGCGAGGAGTGGCGGCGCATGAACGGGAAATCGAGCGCCCACCACGCGAGCCCGAGGAACGGCACCCAGATGAGCTGCTGCTTGAGGAAGAACTTCAGGAACGGGATGCGGCCGAGGAACACCGACTGCAGCACGAGGATGTCGACCCACGAGCGGTGGTTCGACACCACGAGGTACCACTCGCGCGGGCTCAGGCCCTCGAGGCCGCGGGCATCGATGCGAAACGCCGCGAAGGTGCGCAGGATCGCGCCATTGTGGGCGATCCACCGCTCGGCGAGCCAGGTCATCACCCGCCCGAAGACGCGTCGCCACGCCGGCAGCGGCACGATGAACCGCAGCAGCGCCGCGACCATCAGGACGGGCACCATCACGATCACGTTGAACGTGAGCAGGGAGATCGTCACGACGCCCCTCAGCGTCGCCCCGAGCGAATGCGCCACGGCCAGGCTTCCGTCACTGCGATTGTGCGATTATGCCCGCACCCGGGCCCACGGAGCACTCATGTCGACCGAGCTGACCGCCCTCGAAGCGCGCATCGTCGGCTGCCTGATCGAGAAGCAGATCACGACCCCCGACCAGTATCCGCTGTCGCTCAATGCGCTGACCAACGCGTGCAACCAGAAGAGCAACCGCGACCCGGTGCTGGACCTCGAGGAGCGCGAGGTGCAGGCCTGCGTGGACGGGCTCATGCGCCGACAGCTGGTCATGGAGCGCTCGGGCTTCGGCAGCCGCGTGCCGAAATACCAGCACCTGTTCTGCAACACCGAGTACGGCTCGCTGAGATTCTCGCCACCGCAGACGGCCATCGTGTGCGAGCTGCTGCTGCGCGGGCCGCAGACCCCCGGCGAGTTGCGCACGCACGCGGCCCGCATGGCGCCGCTCAAGGACGTGAGCGAAGTCGAAGCCGCGCTCGAGGACCTGATGACGCGCCCGGACGGCCCCTTCGTGGCGAAGCTGGCGCGCGAGCCGGGCCGACGCGAGTCGCGCTACATGCACCTCTTCAGCGGCGACGCGCCTCCGCTCGTGGAGCCCGCCAGCGAGCCCGCGCGGGCGATGGCGGGCGGCGGCACATCGACGGCCGAGCGCCTCGCGGCGCTGGAAGCGACCGTGGTCGAGTTGCGTCAGGAAATTGAGGCGCTGAAGGCCCGGCTGGGACACGCCGGCTGAATCCCTCGAGACCAGAGGAGCCCGTCATGACCGCCCGCCAATGGTTCTTCCTGGTCCTGGCCGTGATCGGCCTGCTGGTGACGTGGACCTTCAACCTGCAGTTCATGCGCGACACGGGCGGCTTCGACCTCGGCGCCTTCGTGCGCGGCGGCTACGCCAACGCGGCGTCGACCTCGCTGTCGAACGACCTGCTGACCGGCTGCGTCGCCTTCCTGGCGTTCTCGTACTTCGAGGCGCGACGACTCGGCATGCGGCACTGGTGGGTGTTCCCGGTGCTCACGTTCGGGATCGCGTTCGCCTTCGCGTTCCCGCTGTTCCTCTTCCTGCGCGAGCGCCGCCTCGCGCAAGCCGCGTAGACGGCGCTCAGTAGCCCTTCGCCACGTCCACCACCGAGAGCATCTTCTCGCCCGCGGCGTAGCGCCGCAGGTTCTCGCGCAGGATCGCGAGGCGCACGGTCTGGCCGAGGTCCGACGACGCCGACACGTGCGGCGTGAGTAGGACGTTCGGCAGCTTCCACAGCGGATCGTCGGCGGGCAGCGGCTCGGGATCGGTCACGTCGAGGCCGGCGCCGGCGATCTGGCCACTGCGCAGCGCGGCGACGAGGTCCGCCTGCACCACGCTGCCGCCGCGACCGACGTTGAAGAAATAGGCGCCGGGCCGGCAGGACGCAAAGAACTTCGCATCGAACAGGCCCGTCGTCGCAGGCGTCAGCGGGGTCGTATTGACGATGAAATCGGCCTGGCCGGCGAGCGTGCGCAACTCGGCCGGGAGGCCGACGTAACTGACGAAGTCGGGGCCCTCGCGGCCGCTGTTGCGCACGGCGACCACCTTCATGCCGAGCGCGTGGGCGCGCCGCGCGACCTCGGTGCCGATGCCCCCAAGGCCGACGACCAGCAGTGTCTTGCCCTCGATCGACAGCATCTTCACCTCGGGGGGCGGCTCGTCGGACCAGCGGCCCGCGCGCTGCTCCGGGAGGTAGAACTGCAGCCCGCGCGAGAACGCCAGCATCATGGCCAGCACGTGCTCGGCCATCACGGGCGCCGCGACGCGCTGCATGTTGGTCAGCAGGATGTCGTGCTCGCGGAACTGCGGAATCGTCACGCAGCGCTCGACGCCCGCCGAGAACGACTGGACCCAGCGCAGCTTGCGCCCGGCCGCGAGCACCTCGGGCGTGCACCAGCCGAGCGACACGTCCGCATCCATCGCGGCCTTCGCCGCCTCGGCAGGCGTCGCGGCGGCGACGATGCGCGCGTTCGGGACATCGGCCTGCACCTGTTCGGCGAGCCCCGGCAACAGCGGGTTGACGAGGATGAGCCGCGGCGGCGCCCACCCTGCCCGCTCGCGCACCGGCGCCGGTGCCTCCACGAGCCCGAGGTGTTCGATCAGGGCTTTGGTGGACGACGGCACCGGCGCGTCCGCGAACACTGGCGCCAGCACGAGTGCGGCGAGCAACCCCCCCAGGCGGGCGATGCGGCGACCTTGCTGCAGTGCATGAGAAGACATGACAGGCACCTCGACGGGCGAGACAGGCGTCGACCGTACCCGAGCGCCCCCGGCGAGGCCAGCCTGCCGCCGGACCGGGACGCCCGCTATGATCCGCGACATGGGGGATCCGGACGGCTCGACCACGTTGATCGATGCCGACCACGCCGCGTTCATGCAGGGCGGCGTGTCGGTGATCGTCGCTTCGCGCAACCCCTCCCTGGTCGCCGACGTGGTGCGCGGCTGCGGTTGCCGCGTGTCGCGCGACCGGCGGCGCGTCACGGTGCTGGTCGAGCCGGGTCGCGCGAGCGAATTGCTCGAGGACATCCGCCTCACCGGCACGATCGCCGTGGTGTTCAGCCGGCCGAGCACCCACCGCACGATCCAGCTGAAGGGCATCGATGCCGAGATCGTCCCGGTCACGGCGGCCGACCGGCGCATGGCCGAGCGCCACCTCGGTGCGTGGGTGCAGGAACTCGTGTCGATCGGCTACACCGCGGAATTCGCAGCGGCGGTGCGCGGCCGCGCGGAGCAGGGTCTCGCCGCGATCGCGTTCACGCCGGTCGCCGCGTTCCAGCAGACGCCGGGACCGGCGGCCGGCGAACGCCTCGGGGCCGCGCGGTGAGACTCGCCCTCGATGCCATCCGGCCCTGCCTCGAAGGCGCGATCCCCGCGGTGATCGCCACCTGCGCGCGCGACGGCACGCCGAACGTCTCGTACATCTCCGAGGTGCACTACGTCGACCCCGAGCACGTCGCGCTGTCCTTCCAGTTCTTCAGCAAAACGCGGCAGAACGTGCTCGAGAACCCGCGCGCGACCGTGGTCGTGATCCATCCGGAGAGCGGCGCGCAGTACAAGCTGTCGGTGCAGTACCTGCGCACCGAGGAGTCGGGTCCGCTGTTCGAGAGCATGAAGGCGAAGCTCGCGGGCATCGCCTCGCACACCGGCATGGCCGGCGTCTTCCGCCTGCGCGGCGCCGACGTCTATCGCGTGGACGACATCGTGCAGGTGTATGGCACGCCGATGCACGCGCTGCCGCCGCGGCTCAACGCCCTGGCGGCACTGCGACAGGGCATCCCGCGTCTCGCCGGCGCGGCCGACCTCGAGACGCTGCTCGACACTGCCCTCGCCGTGATGCGCGAGCAGTTCCGCTTCCCGCACGCGATGGTGCTGATGCACGACCCGGCGCTCGACCGGCTCTACACCGTGGCGAGCACCGGTTACGCGCAGTCGGGTGTCGGCGCCGAGATCGCGCTCGGCGAGGGCGTGATCGGCGTCGCCGCGCAGCAGCGCACTCCGATCCGCATCACGCACGCCACCACCGAGTTCGGCTACGGCCGCGCGGCGCGGGCTGCCGCGGCGAGTCACGGCCTGGCCTCACGCCTCGTCGAGGAGATCCCCTTTCCGGGACTTGCCGACTCGCAGAGCCAGGTCGCGGTGCCGATCCTCGCGGGCGAGCGACTGGTCGGCGTGCTGTTCGCCGAGAGCGACGAGCCGGGCCGCTTCGGCTACGACGAGGAGGACGCGCTGGTACTGCTCGCGAGCCACATCGGCGTGACCGCGCGTTTCTGCGACGAAGCGGCCGAGGCGCAGGAGACCGTCGACGCACCGGCGACGCGGCTCGCGCCGCCGCAGGGGCAGGCGCTGCGCGTGCGTCGCTACGCGGAGAACGACAGCATCTTCGTCGACGAGGATTACCTGATCAAAGGGGTCGCCGGGGCGATCCTCTGGCGCCTGCTGCGCGGCTACGTCGAGGAGCGGCGCACCGAGTACACGAACCGAGAGTTGCGACTCGACCCGGCCATCCATCTGCCCGATCTCAGCGAGAACCTCGAGGCTCGCCTGATCCTGCTGCAGCGCCGGCTCGCGGAGCGCTGTCCCGCGCTGCGCATCGAGAAGACCGGGCGCGGACGCTTCCGGCTCGACGTCGCGCGCCCGCTGGCGCTGTCGGAGATGCAGCCCGGAACGCCGGAGCGTCCCGGGCTGCAGCGAGTGAACTGAGCACGCGCCTCACTGGCCGTTGGCCGCCGTCTTCTCGTCGACCTGCGGCACGAACACGAAGTACGGCGTGCTGACCTTGCCACCCGGCGCGACGTAGGCCGGCGCGGCCACGCCCGGCGCACCGAGGCTCCGCACGTAGGCGTAGATCGCCTTCAGGTCGTCATCGGTCATCTTCGCGAGGTTGAACCAGGGCATCGGCGGCAGCCGCTGGGCCCGCGCGTGCAGCACCCACTGGTCCTCGCTCAGCCGGCTCATCACCAGGCGCAGGTTCGCCGGATACGTCGTGCCCCAGGGACCCTGGTAGCCGACGGCCTGGCCGAGCAGCCACTGGCTCTCCGGCACCCTGGCGTCGTTCTGCAGATAGCCCGCCGTGTGGCAGTCGTTGCAGCCGCCGATGGTGACGAGATACTTGCCGCGGGCGACCTGCGCCGGCTCGGCGGCCCCGGCCACCGTGGAGACGAGCAGGACCCAGGCCCAGGCGATGGCGCCGATCACGATGCGCGATTTCATGACATTGCACTCCCATGCGTGTTTGCGATGGGGCGAAGTCTGGGCGCAGGCGACCCGGGGCGTTAGTACGAATCCCCTACGGAAATCGTAACTTTTTGCTAAGCGCGACGAAGCGTTGAGGCCCGTCGACGAAGCGTGGTCAGGACGTGCCGGTCCGGGCCATTTTCCGGCGCAGGAACGCGATCTGCGTCTGCAGCGGCAGCTGCTTCGGGCAGACGTCCTGGCAGCCGAGCAGCGTCATGCAGCCGAACACGCCGTCGTCGTTGCCGACCAGTTCGTACATGTCGGCGTCGGTGCGCGTGTCGCGCGGGTCGAGTGCGAAGCGCGCGATCTTGTTGAGCCCGACCGCGCCGACGAAGTCCTCGCGCATGCGCGCCGTGCCGCAGGCCGCGACGCAGCAGCCGCACTCGACGCACCGGTCGAGCTCGTAGATCTTGTCCGCGAGGTCGGGCTCCATCGCCGCCTCGATGCGGCGCAGATCCACCTCGTTGCCGAGCGAATGCACCCAGGTCTCGAGGCGCTCGCTCATGCCGCGCATCCACTTGCCCGAGTTCACCGACAGGTCGGAGATCAGCTCGAACACCGGCAGCGGCGCGAGCGAGATGTCCGCCGGCAGGTCCTGCGTCAGCGTGCGACAGGCGAGCTTCGGCCGGCCGTTCACGACCATCGCGCAGCTGCCGCAGATGCCGGCGCGGCACACGAAGTCGAACGACAGCGAGGCGTCGAGCTGCTCGCGGATCTCGTTGAGCGCGATGAACAACGTCATGCCCGCCGCTTCCTCGATCTCGAAGGTCTGGAAGTGCGGGACGCTCTCGGGATTGCGCGGGTCGTGGCGCAGGATGTGGAAGCGCAGCTTGCGCAGCGGCGCGTTCGACACCGGCGGTGCGACGGGGGTGTGCGGGTCCTGGCTCATGGCAGTCTCTCGTCGATGCGCTCGTTGAGGCCGCGATAACGCTCGGGCAGCAGGTGGCGGTAGGGCATCAGCTCGTGCTGCACGGCGTGCCGGTCGGCGCCGGCCAGCTTCTCGCGCACCTCGGCCACCTGCGCGGCGCGCTGCGGCGTGTCGGGATGATCCACGTAGTCCTTGTTGCCGTAGCCGCGCCAGCCGGGCGGGAGCTCCATCGACAGCACGTCGAGCGGCTCGTAGTGCAGGCACGGCAGCAGGTCGTTCGGCCGATCCCACGAGGCCAGCGTGCGGCGCAGCCAGTGCGAGTCGTCGCGGCGCGGATAGTCCTCGCGGAAGTGCGCGCCGCGGCTTTCGGTGCGCGCCAGCGCGCCGGTCGCCATGCACAGCGCGACCTTGAGCATCTTCTGCACGCGGTAGGCCGTGACGAGCTCGGGGTTGGGTCCGTCGACGTGGTACCGCAGGCCGATGTGCCGGCTGCGCTGCAGCAGTTCCTGCAGCTTGTGCACGGCTTCCTCGAGATCCTTGCCGGTGCGGAAGATACCGACCTTGTCGGTCATGATCTGCTGCATCTCGATCTTGATCGCGTCGGCGCGCTCGGTGCCCGTCGACTTCAGCAGGGCATCGAGCTTGGCGCGCTCGGCCTCCACCGCCTCGCGCACCAGCGCCGTCGGGATGCTGAGCTCGCTCTTCGGGCTGTCGAGGAAATCGGCGATGAACTCGCCGACGATCATGCCGGCCACCACGGTCTCGGCGACCGAGTTGCCGCCGAGGCGGTTGAACCCGTGCATGTCCCAGCAGGCAGCCTCGCCGGCGGCGAACAGGCCCTTGAGATCCGGGCTCTCGCCGGTCGGCTTGGTGCGCACGCCGCCCATCGTGTAGTGCTGCGCAGGCCGCACCGGGATCCACTGCTCGGCCGGGTCGACGCCGAGGAAGTACTGGCAGATCTCCTTGACCTCGCGCAGGTTCTTCTCGATGTGCGCGCGCCCGAGCAGCGTGATGTCGAGCCAGAGGTGCTCGCCGAAGCGCGACTGCACGCCGTGGCCGGCGCGGATGTGCTGCTCCATGCGGCGCGAGACCACGTCCCGCGAGGCCAGTTCCTTCTTCTCGGGCTCGTAGTCCGGCATGAACCGCTTGCCCTGCGCGTCGCGCAGCAGGCCGCCGTCGCCGCGGCAACCCTCGGTGACGAGGATGCCGGCCGGGAAGATGCCGGTCGGGTGGAACTGGACGGCTTCCATGTTGCCGAGCCGGGCCACGCCGGTCTCGAGGGCGAGGGCCGAGCCGATGCCCTCGCAGATCACCGCGTTGGTCGTAACGCGGTAGACGCGCCCGGCGCCACCCGTCGCGATCGCGGTCGCTTTGGCGACGTACGCCACCAGTTCGCCGGAGATCAGGTCACGAACCACCGCGCCGTAGCAGCGGGTGCCGTCGTGGATCAGGGCCACGGCCTCGGTCCGCTCGTGGACCGGGATCTGCTGGGCGATGGCCTGGTCGCTGACCGCGAACAGCATGGCGTGGCCGGTGCCGTCCGAGACGTAGCAGGTGCGCCACTTCTTGGTGCCGCCGAAGTCGCGCTGGGCCACGAGTCCATGGGCCTCGTCGCGCTCGGTGATGGTCACCTTCTCGCTGTTGATGATGACCTCGCGGTCGCCCTTGCGGACGCGGCTCCACGGCACGCCCCAGGCGGCCAGTTCGCGCACGGCCTTCGGGGCCGTGTTCACGAACATGCGCACGACCTGCTGGTCGGCGCCCCAGTCGCTGCCCTTGACCGTGTCCTCGAAGTGGACGTCCTCGTTGTCGCCCTGGCCCTTGATGACGTTGCCGAGGCTGGCCTGCATGCCGCCCTGCGCGGCCGCCGAGTGCGAGCGCTTGGGCGGGACCAGCGAAAGGATGATCGCGTCGTGGCCGCGGCGCCTGGCGCCGATCGCCATGCGCAGGCCGGCGAGGCCGCCGCCGATCACCAGCAGGTCGGTGTAGATGACTTTCATGGCCGGGCCCCTCCCTGCAGCCAGGTCGGGACGTAGTGCTGCCCGTACTCGGGCGCGTGCGCGATGCCGATCTTGATGTAGGCAGCCAGCGTGGCCAGCCCGAGGACGAGGAAGAACACGGTCAGCGCCCACTTGAAGGTCTTGAGCCTGCGCCGGGTCGCATCGGGGTTCCCCGACTCGAACCAGCCCCACTTGAGCGCCACGCGGTACAGGCCGATGCCGCCGTGGAACTCGACCGCGAACAGCATGACCAGGTACAGCGGCCACATCAGGTCGGTCCACACGCGATCGGCGGACTCGAACGGCCCGATGCGGTCCGGGTGGGTCAGCATGATGTACAGGTGGACCGAGGCCATGAAGAACAGCGCGAAACCCGTCACGACCTGCCAGTACCAGAGCGTCGTGTCGTCGTGCTTCATCTCGCCCATGTGCTCGCGGTAGGTGCGGAACTGGCGGTAGTTCTGCGGAAACTTGCGCAGGGCCAGCGCCGCGTGGCCGATGAACAGCACGAACACGCAGCCGACGATCAGGGATACGACTGCGTATAGGGGTCTGCCGAAGAAGAAATACCCCTCGAAGAAGCGCGCGACGGTCCACATGGCGTCGGCGCCGAGCAGGATCGAGGACACGAAGAACATGTGCCCCCACATGAACAGGCCGAGCAACAGGCCGCTGCCGCTCTGGAGCCGGTCCAGGCGAGCGGGCCACGGGCTGGCGCGGCGTGACCGCGCCGCGGCCGCGGTGGCCGCAGTCAGACGGGAGGTGGCATCCACGGGATTTCTCGAAGCATGGTCAAGCGGGACACGATTTGGGCCGATGCCATGGGCTTCGACCATAGGTGCTTTCCGCGGTCAGATTTGGCGCACGAGGGCTATATAGTCCGGCGCCATTGATTTCAGTGGAAAAGATCGAGCCACGCCGGTGATATCCGGCACACGGGGTCGCCCGACACGCGCGACCGTCAGGCAAAATAGGCCTGAGCGAGCCGGGATCCCGACGCGACACGCATGAGCGCCTACGCCCTTTTCTTCCTGTACCTGCTCGCCGCCGTCGGACTGGTGGGCCTGATCGTCGCGCTCAACGCGTGGCTCGGCCCGCGACCGGTCGCGACCCCGGCCAAGCTCGAACCCTTCGAGTGCGGCGCGGAGCCGATCCAGCACCGCAACGTGCGGCCGCTGTCGATCAAGTACTACCCGATCGCGATCTTCTTCCTGCTGTTCGACCTCGAGACGGTGCTGCTCTTCATCTGGGCCTCGGCCGCCGGCCACGCACAGATCGCCACCCTCTCGCTCGTCTCCTTCCTGGTCTTCATGGCGCTGCTGGCCGTGGCGTTCGTCTACCTGTGGCGCGACGGGGCACTCGAATGGCGGTAATGGACTACCTCACCACCCGCAAGGACGACCTCGTCGGGTGGGTCCGCAAATTCAGCCTGTTCCCGTACCCGTTCGTGACCGCGTGCTGCGGCATGGAATTCATGGCGGTCAGTTCGACGCTGTACGACACGGACCGCTTCGGCGCCGCCCTGCCCCGCTTCACGCCCCGCCAGTCCGACCTGCTGATGGTCGTCGGCACCGTGAGCCACAAGCAGGCACAGACCATCAAGCGCATCTACGACCAGATGTGCGAGCCGAAGTGGGTGATGGCGTTCGGTGCCTGCGCGACGAGTGGCGGCTTCTACCGCAACTACTCGGTGGTGCAGGGCGTCGACCGGATCATCCCGGTGGACGTGTACGTGCCGGGTTGCCCGCCGCGGCCCGAGATGGTGATCGACGCGATCATGCAGTTGCAGGACCGGATCGCGACCGACCGTCACCCGATCCTGCCGTCGGAGCAGCCGCCCCCGGACCGGACCTGAGATGACTGCCCGCGACCCCGATTTCTACGCCGCAATCACCGCCGCCCTCGCAGGCTCGTACCAGCGCGCCTCCGACAGCTTCGGCATGCTGGTGCTCGAGCTGGCGCCCGCGTCGCTGCGCCCGGTGGTCGAGCGCCTGCAGCGCGAGTTCGGCTTCGCGATGCTGCTCGACGTCACGGCCGTGGACTTCCCGGACCGCGACCCGCGCTTCGAGGTCGTGTACCACCTGCTGTGCCCGCGGCAGATGCAGCGCGTGCGCCTGAAGCTCGCCGTGAGCGAGCCGGAGCCCGTGGTCGACACGCTGACCCCGCTGTTCGGGTCGGCCCGCTTCCTCGAGCGCGAGGCGCACGAGATGTTCGGCATCCGCTTCGCCGGCAACGACGACCTGCGGCCCATCCTGCTCTACGAGGGATTCGAGGGGCACCCGCTGCGCAAGGACTACCCGATGGAGCAGGAGCAGCCCATCGTCGAGTACCGCAGGTAGCCCCGTGGCCTTTCGTCCGCCCGTCCGCAGCCCGCTCGAGCACACCGCCGACCCGAACCACGTCGTCGTGAACATCGGGCCGTCGCATCCGGCGACCCACGGCACGATCCAGATCGTGGCGGAGCTCGACGGCGAGCGCGTCGTGCGCGCCGACGTGCACTGCGGCTACCTGCATCGCGGCTTCGAGAAGGAAGCCGAGCACCACACCTACCACAACGTCATCCCGTACACCGACCGGCTCAACTACTGCTCGGCGATGAACAACAACTTCGCCTACGCCGCGGCGGTGGAGAAACTGCTGGGCGTCGAACTGACGCCGCGCTGCATCTGGCTGCGCACGCTGCTGGCCGAGTACAACCGCATCGCCGACCACGTGACCTGCGTGGCCGCCTCGGTGATGGAAATGGGCGCGATGACCGCGTTCCTCTACCTGATGACCGTGCGCGACTACATCTTCGAGCACATGAACCAGCTGTCGGGCGCCCGTCTCACGTACTCGTACGTGCGCATCGGCGGCCTCGCGCGCGACCTGCCGGACGGCTGGCTGGTGCGCCTCGAGGAGATCCTGCGCTTCACCGAGGACTACCTCGAGCGCATCCACGGCCTGCTCGATCGCAATCGCATCTTCATCGGCCGCACGCGCGAGGTGGCGGTGCTGACGCCGGAGCAGGCGCTGAACTGGGGCTATACGGGCCCGATCCTGCGCTCCACGGGCCTCGCCATGGACCTGCGCAAGGACAATCCTTACCTCGCCTACCCCGAACTCGACTTCGAGGTCCCGGTCGGCATCCAGGGCGACAACTACGACCGCTACTACGTGCGCATGCGGGAGATCGACGAGTCGATCGACATGGTGCGCCAGTGCGCGGAACGCCTGCCGGACGGGCCGATCAGCGTGCAGGACCCGCGCATCGTGCTGCCGGAGAAGGAACTCGTCTACACGCAGATCGAGTCGCTGATCCACCACTTCAAGCTGGTGATGGACGGCGTGCAGGTGCCGGCGGGCGAAGTCTATTCGGCCCACGAGGCGCCGAACGGCGAGCTGGGCTTCTACCTCGTGAGCGACGGCAGCGGTCGGCCGTACCGGCTGCACGTGCGCGCGCCGAGCTTCGTGCACATGGGCGGCATGCACACGCTGCTCGAGGGCTACCAGGTCTCGGACATCGTGCCGACCTTCGGCTCGATGAACATGGTCGGCGGGGAGTGCGACCGATGAACGCGCCCCTCACCCCGGCGCTGCGCGAGAAATTCGATGCGTTGCGCGCACTCTATCCGCCTGAGATGAAGACCTCGCTGGTCCTGCCGCTGCTGCATTGCGTGCAGGACGTGCAGGGCTGCGTCACCGAGGCGGACGCCGAGCGCATCGCCGAGTACATCGGCATGCCGGCGATCCAGGTCGTCGAAGCGCTGACCTGGTACACGATGTTCGAGCGCGCGCCGCAGGGCCGCTACGTGATCAAGGTATGCCGCAACATCGCCTGCTCCCTGCGCGGTGGCGAGCGCGTGCTGGCGCACCTCGAACAGCGCCTCGGCATCCGCGCCGGCGAGACCACGCCCGACGGGCGCTACACGCTGAAGACCGTCGAATGCCTCGCGTCCTGCGGCACGGCGCCGGCGATGCAGATCGACCGCACGTACCACGAGCGGCTCGACGAGGCGAAGATCGACCGCATCCTGGAGTCCCTGCCGTGAGCGGCGACTCCGTCTTCTTCTGCTACGAGGTCACGGACACCTCGCATTCGCTCGCGGCCTACCGCGCACGCGGCGGCTACGCCGCACTCGAGAAGGCGCTGCGCGAGCTGACGCCGGTCGAGGTGGCGACGCGCGCCAAGGCCTCTGGCCTGCAGGGTCGCGGTGGCGCCGGCTTCATGACCGGGCTCAAGTGGGAGTTCGTTTCGCGCGACGCGCCGGTCGTCTACCTCTGCTGCAACATCGACGAGGGCGAGCCGGGCACGTTCAAGGACCGCTGGATCCTCGAGCACTCCCCGCACCAGCTGCTCGAAGGCATGCTGATCGCGTCCTACGCGCTGCGCGTGCGCCACGCGTTCGCCTACATCCGCGGCGAGTTCGACCTGCCGCTGCGCCGACTGCAGGGCGCGCTCGACGAGGCGCGCGCCGCCGGACTGGTGGGCGAGAACATCCTCGGCACGGGCTTTTCGTGCGACATCGTCATCCACCGCGGCGCGGGCGCCTACGTGTGCGGCGAAGAGTCGAGCCTCATCAACTCGCTCGAGGGCCGCAAGGGCCTGCCGCGCAACAAGCCGCCGTTCCCGGCCGTGAAGGGCCTGTACCAGAAGCCGACGGTGGTGAACAACGTCGAGACGCTCTCCGCCGTGCCCTGGATCATCGCCCACGGCCCGGAGCGCTACGCGGCGATCGGCAACAAGAAATCCCCGGGCACGCGCCTGTTCGGCGTGTCCGGCCACGTCGAGAAGCCGGGCCTGTTCGAGAAGCCCACCGGGTATCCGCTCAGGCAGCTCATCTACGAGGATGCCGGCGGCATCCTCGGCGGGCGGGCGCTCAAGGCCGTGATCCCGGGCGGCAGTTCGACACCGATCCTCACCGCCGCCGAGATCGAGACGGTGACGCTCGACCCGGAGAGCATGAGCAAGGCCGGCAGCATGGTCGGCTCCGGCGCCGTGATCGTCATCGCCGAAGGCACCTGCATGGTGCGGCTGCTGCAGGTGCTGACGCGCTTCTACGCGCACGAGTCCTGCGGCCAGTGCACGCCCTGCCGCGAGGGCACGAACTGGATGGACCGCCTGCTGACCCGCATCATCGACGGCCGCGCCACGCCCGCGGACCTCGATACGCTGCGGTCGCTGCCGAGCGGCATCCAGGGCAACACGATCTGCGCGCTCGGCGACGCGGCCTCGATGCCGGTTGCGAGCTTCATCCGCAAGTTCGGCGGCGAATTCGAGCACTACGTGACGCACGGCCGCTCCCTGTGCGACGGCCGGCTGGCCCCATGAGCGCGCGTCCATGAAGCTGACCATCGACAAGCGCGAGATCGAGGCCAACGACGGCGAGACGGTGCTGCAGGCGGCACGCCGCCACGGCATCGACATCCCGCACTTCTGCTACCACGACAAGCTGTCGATCGCCGGCAGCTGCCGCATCTGCCTCGTGAAGGTCAACAATCTCCCGAAGCTGCAGCCCGCCTGCAACCTGGTCGCGACGCCGAACATGGTCGTCGACACCGACGTCGAGCAGGTGCAGAAGGCGCGGGAAAACGTGCTGCAGTTCCTGCTGGTCAACCACCCGGTCGACTGCGGCATCTGCGACAAGGCCGGCGAGTGCCGGCTGCAGGACTACCAGCACCGCTACGGCCCGGCGGTCTCGCACTCGCGCGAGCCGAAGCAGCACAAGCGCAAGCTGCACGACCTCGGCGAGCGCATCACGCTCGACAACGAGCGCTGCGTGCTCTGCAGCCGCTGCGTGCGCTTCACGCGCGAGATCTCGAAGTCGAACGCGCTCGGCATCGTCGAGCGCGGCAACCACGCCTACGTGGAGACGGTCGCGTCCCGCCCGTTCGATGACCCGTACTCGGACAACGTGATCGAACTGTGCCCGGTCGGCGCCCTGCTCTCGCGCGACTTCCTGTACCAGTGCCGCGTCTGGTTCCTGCAGCCGGTCCGCTCGACCTGCACGGGCTGTGCGCGCGGCTGCAGCATCAAGGTCTGGCGCCGCATGAACGTGCGTCGGCCGCATGCCCCGGGCCTCGAGGAGAACGAGCGCGCCTACCGGGTGACGGTGTTCGAGAACCCCGACGTCAACGGCCCGTGGCTCTGCAACCGGGGCTTCGACCAGCACCACTGGATGGCGCGGCCGCGGCTCGCGCAGGCCCGGATCGCCGGCACGCCGTCGACGACGGCGCAGGCCCTCGCGCGCGCGCGTGAACTGTTCGCCGCGGCACGCCGGCCGGCCGTGCTCGTGTCGAGCCACGCCTCGAACGAGGAACTCGACGCGCTGCAGGCGACGCTGGGGCCGCGCATCACGGCGTACCTGCACACGGACCGGCAACCCGCGCCGGGCGAGGTCGTCGAGGACGACCTGCTGATCCGGGCCGACAAGAATCCGAATCGCGCCGGTGTCGTCGCACGCTTCGGCGAGCGCCCGTATGACACCAGCGCCGGCCACGACCTCGTGCTGGCCTGGGGAGAGATCGAGGCGCCGCTGCCCTTCGGGGCGGTGAACTGGATCCACCTCACGCCGTTCGGGTCTCCGGACTCGACGCCGGCCGCGGTCGCGATCCCGATCTCGACGACTTGGGAGCGGGCCGGCAGCTTCACGAACTTCCAGGGCAAGCACGGCACGTTCCTGCCGGTGTTCACCAAGGCCGCGCACGTCTCGCACGCGACCGACGTCTTCAGGAGCCTGGCGTCATGATCCAGGACCTGATCATCCACGGCGTGTTCATCGTCTACGTGCTGTCGTTCCTGCTCGGGCTGGCGACGATCTTCACCTGGGTCGAGCGCAAGCAGTCCGCGATCATGGCGGACCGCATCGGCGCCAACCGCGCCTATTTCCGCATCCCCTTCACGCAGGTGAAGCTGGTGGCGTGGGGCCTGTTCCACGGCATGGCCGACGGCCTGAAGATGATCCTGAAGGAGAACTTCACGCCGAAGACCTACGACCGCTTCTGCTACAACCTCGCGCCGTGGCTGGCCGCGGTGCCGGTGCTGCTGGTGTTCGCGGTGGTGCCGTTCGGCGGCCACCTGACGCCGGCGCGCCTGTTCGCACCCGACTCCGCCGCCGCCGCGTTCTTCGGCGACCGCAGCTACCGCCTGCAGATCGCCAACCTCGATGCCGGCATCCTGTTCGTGCTGGCGATCTCGGGACTCGGCATCCTCGGCACGATGCTGGCCGGGTGGTCGTCGAACAACAAGTTCTCGATGCTCGGCGCGGCCCGCGCCGCGTCGCAGATGATCTCCTACGAAGTCGCGATGGGCCTCGCGCTCATCGCGCTGGTGGTCACGTACGGCAGCGTGGACCTCGACGCGATGGTCGAGTGGCAGCGCCAGCCGCTCGTGGCCGGCCTGCCGTCGTGGGGCATCTTCGTGCAGCCACTCGCGTTCCTGCTGTTCCTGACCGCGTCGGTCGCCGAGAACAAGCGCGTGCCCTTCGACCTGCCCGAGTGCGAGTCGGAACTGATCTCCGGCTACTTCACCGAGTACACCTCGATGAAGATGGGCCTGTTCATGCTCTCGGAGTTCATGGAGATCGTGGTGATCTCCGCGCTCGTCGTGACGATGTTCCTCGGCGGCTACGCCGTGCCGTTCCTCGGCGACGAGGGCTTCGTCTTCCCGGGTGGCCTCGCCTGGCACGTCCCGCACCTCGCGGTGGTCCTGCTGCAGGTCCTGTCGTTCGCCGTAAAGGTCTTCCTGGTCGGCTGCTTCCAGATCCAGGTGCGCTGGACGCTGCCGCGCTTCCGCTACGACCAGCTGATGGCGTTCGGCTGGAAATTCCTGCTGCCGCTCGCGGCGCTGAACCTCGTGGCGACGGCCGTCGTGCGCTGGTGGACGCTATGAACGCGCGTCCGCCGCGCAAGCAGTACTGGAACGAGCCGAAGCTCGGCCTCTGGGAGCGCCTCTACCTGTTCGAGATCGTGCGCGGCCTGCGCATCACGGGCGGCGTGTTCTTCGGCAACATGGCCAAGTGGCTGACCGGCCGCAAGGGCGCACTCACGGCCTACTATCCCGAAGAGATCCGCGCCGACTACTCGCCGCGCAATCGCGGGCGCCACGTGCTCACGCAGCGTCCGGACGGCAGCCCGCAGTGCGTGGCCTGCAACATGTGCGCGACCGCGTGCCCGGCCTACTGCATCGAGATCGTGGCCGGGTCCCATCCCGCGGACGGCGCGCACCCCAAGACGCCGACGCGCTTCGAGATCGACTACTCGCGCTGCATCTTCTGCGGCTTCTGCGTCGAGGCCTGCCCGGAGGACGCGATCCGCATGGTGAAGGACGTGCCGGACCTGCCGGGCTTCGACCGCGACGCGATGTGGGGCACGCGCGACCTGCTGCTGCAGTGGCACCCGCTCACGGACCCGCGCAAGCCGTATCCGCCGGCGCCCCCCGAGGAGCCGAAGCCGTGACCGACGCCTTCATCGCGTTCTTCGGCCTGCTCGCCGTGGTGTTCGCGGGGCTCGTGCTCACGCTGCGCCAGCCCATGCGCGCGGCGCTGGCCCTCGTGGCGCACATGACCTGCCTCGCCGGCATCTTCGCCTGCCTCGCGGTGCACGTCGTCGCGCTGTTCCAGGTACTGATCTACGTCGGCGCGGTCATGGTGTTCATGATCTACACGATCATGCTGCTCGACGACCGCGACCCGGCCTACCGGCAGCGCTATTCGCGCACACTGGTGCCCGGCGTGATCGTCGCCGCGACCCTGGCGGTGGTGCTGCTGGTGCGCCTGGTGCCGGCTTCCCCATCGGCCCCGACCGCGGGCATCGACTTCGGCTTCGGGGCCTTCTCGGTCGCATTCATGCAGCAGTACTGGTTCCACTTCGAGGTGGCGACGGTGCTGCTGCTGGTCGGCATCGTCGCGGCGTGGGCCGTGCTGCGGGAGGACCGGTGAGCCACCGCTACGAACTGCTGCTCGCGCTGTCGACCGTGCTGTTCTGCATGGGTCTCGCCGGCGTGATGATCCGCCGCAACCTGCTGGTCGTGGTGATGTGCCTCGAGCTGATGCTCAACGCCGTGGTGCTGAGCTTCGTCGCCGCCGCGGCACAGACGCAGACGCTGCCGGGCGTGGCGATGACCTTCTTCATCTACGTGGCCGCCACCTGCGAGATCGCGCTCGCGATGGCGATCGTGGTGCTGCTGGTGCGGCGCCGGGGCACGCTCGACCTCGGGGCCGAGCAGGAGTTGCGGGGCTAGCATGAACTCGCTGACCCTCATCCCCGCCCTGCCCCTCGCCGGCTTCCTGGTGAACGGCCTCGTCGGCGCCCGCCTGCCGAAGGCGGCGGTCGCGGCCATCGCCTGCGTGCTGCCGGCACTCGCCTTCGCCCTGACCTGCTCGACCTTCCTCGCCCTGCGCGCCGGCGGCCAGCCCCTCGAGACCACGCTGTTCACCTGGGCCGCCACCGACGGCTTCCACGTCGACGCGGCGTTCTGGTTCGACTCGATCACCGCCGTGATGTGCCTGGTAATCACCGGCATCGGCACGCTGATCCACGTCTACTCGATCGGCTACATGCACGAGGACGCGGGGTTCGCACGCTATTTCGCGTACCTGAACCTGTTCCTGTTCTTCATGCTGGTGCTGGTGCTCGGCCGCAACCTGCTGCTGCTGTTCGTCGGCTGGGAGGGCGTCGGCCTCGCGTCCTACCTGCTGATCGGCTTCTGGTTCCAGGACCCGGCCAAGACCGCGGCCGGCATCAAGGCGTTCGTGGTCAATCGCGTCGGCGACACGGGCTTCCTGCTCGCCGCGTTCCTGATCCAGGCCGTGGCCGGCACGCTCGACTTCCCCGCGGTCAACGCGTTCTTCGCGACGACGACGCCCGCCGCCGCGATGACGACGCTCATCGGCGTGCTGCTGCTGGTCGGCGCCTGCGGCAAGTCCGCGCAGATCCCGCTGCACGTGTGGCTGCCCGACGCGATGGCCGGCCCGACGCCGGTGTCGGCACTGATCCACGCGGCGACCATGGTCACGGCGGGCGTCTACCTGCTGGCGCGCCTGCACGGCCTGTTCCTCGCGACGCCCGACGCGATGACGATCGTGGCCTGGCTCGGCGGCCTCACCTCGCTCGTCGGCGCCACGATGGGCGTCACCGAGTACAACCTGAAGAAGGTGCTGGCCTATTCGACCATGTCGCAGATCGGCCTGATGGTGATGGCCTGCGGCCTCGGCGCGTTCTCCGCCGGCATGTTCCACCTCTATACGCACGCGTTCTTCAAGGCGTGCCTGTTTCTCGGCGCGGGCGCGGTGCTGCATGCGCTCGCCGGCGAGGAGGACATGCGCCGCATGGGCGGCCTCGCGCGCAAGCTGCCGTTCACCTTCGGCGTGTTCCTGCTGGCGACGCTGGCGCTGTGCGGGCTGCCGCCGTTCGCGGGCTTCTTCTCGAAGGACGAGATCCTCTGGTCCGCGTGGGCTGCGTCGGGCGGCTCGCCGGGGCTGTGGCTGGTGGGCAGCGCCGCCTCGTTCCTCACCGCGTTCTACATGTTCCGCGCCGTGTTCATGACGTTCCTCGGCCCGAGTCGCGTCGACGCGAAGCTCGCGCATCACCTGCACGAACCGCCGCCGTCGATGTCCATCGTGCTCGCGGTGCTGGCGTTCGGCTCGGTCGGCGCGGGCCTGATCGGCATGCCGGGATTCCTGCGCGAATGGTTCGGCACCGGCGCGCCGTTCTACGAATTCCTCGCCTCCGCGCTGCCCGAGATGACCTTGCGCGCGGGCGTGAGCCACGGCCTCGAGGCCTCGCTCGCCGGCGTCGCGGTGCTCGTCGCGCTGGCCGGCATCGGCGCCGCCTGGCTGCGCTACGGCCGTGGCGCCGGCTGGCGTCCGGCCAAGGCCGACGGTGCGCTGCGCCAGCTCGTCGCGAACGGCTACTACTTCGACGCGTTCTACGAGCGCGTGATCGTGCGCGGCGCCGGCTGGCTGTCGGCAGTTGCCCTGGGCCGAGGCATGGAGCCGCTACTCACGCGCCAGACCATCGACGCACCGGCCCGGGCCGGGACCGCGGGCGCCCGCTGGTTCCCGCGCCTGCAGAGCGGTGACCTGCAGGCCTACGTCGTCTACGCCCTGATCGGCCTCGCGCTGGTGCTCGGCTGGGGAGCGCTGCATGGGTGAGTCCAACGTGCTCGGGCGCAGCGCCACCCTGCTCGTCATGCTCGGCGCGCTGGCCGTGGCCTGGCACCTGTTCACCGCCTTCGACGGCGGCGCGGGCGCCTCGACCCTGTCCTGGTCCGTGCCGTGGATGCCGTCCCTCGGCGTCGACCTGCACTTCGCGGTGGACGGCTACAACGTCTACCTGCTGCTGCTCACGGCGCTGCTGTTCCCGGTCGTGCTGCTCTTCGCCTGGGACAGCGACGAGGGCCGCCGCCCGCTCTACCTCGTGCTGCTGCTCGCGCTCGAGGCGGCGCTGCTCGGCACCTTCCTCGCACAGGACCTCGTGCTCTTCTTCGTGCTGTGGGAAGCGGTGCTGATCCCGATGGTGCTGCTGATCCTCGTCTTCGGCGGCCCGCAGCGCCGGCGGGCCGCGCTCGCGTTCTTCCTCTACACCATGGCCGGCAGCATCCTGCTGCTGGCTGCCGTGATCGCGCTCGGCGCCGCCAGCGTGCAGCAGACCGGCCACTGGGCTTTCGGCTACGCGCAGCTGCAGCAGCTCGCGCTCTCGCCCGGCCAGCAGCTGTTCGTGTTCATCGCCATCGCACTCGCGTGCGCCGTCAAGAGCCCGCTGTTCCCGTTCCACTCGTGGCTGCCGCTCGCCTACGGCGAGGCCTCGCCTTCGGGCACGGCGCTGATGGCGGGCGTGATGTCGAAGATGGGCGCCTACGGGTTCATCCGCCTCGCCGTGCCGCTGTGCCCGGACGTGGCTCCGGCACTCGCGCCCTTCATGCTCGGCTGGGCCGTGACCAGCCTCGTCTACGGCGCGGTGCTCGCGCTGCGCCAGACGAACTTCAAGCAGCTGGTCGCCTACGCGTCGCTCAGCCACATGGCCTACATCGTGCTCGGCGTGTTCAGCTTCCAGCCGACCGGCCTGCACGGCTCGCTGATCCAGGTGCTGAGCCACGGGCTTGCCGTGGCCGGCCTCTTCCTGCTGCTCGGCATGCTGGAACAGCGGCGTGGCGCCGCGTACCTGCGGACGCAGGGCCTCGCCACGCACGCGCCACGCCTCGCCGTGGCGTTCATGCTGTTCATCCTCGCCTCGCTGGCCCTGCCGCTGTCGAGCGGGTTCACCGCGGAGTTCCTCGTGCTGCTCGGCACGTTCACGCGCGGCGTCGCGCGCTGGCAGGCCCACGGCCAGGCCGGCACGCTCGTCGTGGCGCTGCTGGCCGCCACCGGCGTGGTGCTCGGCGCGACGTACATGCTGCGTTTCGCGCGCAGCCTGCTCTTCGGCGACGCGGCGGCGACGCCGGACCCCGGCCCCGACCTGCGCCTGCGCGAGGCCCTCGCGCTCGCCCCCCTGCTGCTGCTGATCCTCTGGCTCGGCGTGCGGCCGGCGCCGTGGATGGCGAAGACCGATGCGACGGTCATGGCCCTGGCCCACCCGGTCGAACTCGCGGGAGGCCGCCATGCCGAGTGAGCTGATGTCCGGCCTGCTGCCCGAGTTCCTCGCGCTCGGCGCGATCGTGCTGTTGATGCTGCTCGAGATGCTGCGAGTCGACGGGCGCCTGGCGCGGGCCGTGTTCCTGGTCGCGGCGGGCGGCGGACTCGTCGTGCTGCTGCGGCAGATCTCCGCCGGCTTCGGCGCGACCCTGGTGCCGGGCGAGGTCGTCATCGACCCGTTCGCGCTGCACGCGCGCGCCGTGCTGCTGCTGTGTGCCCTCGGGCTGGGGCTCGGCTTCGCCCGCGCCGGCGGCCACAAGTTCTGGCTGCTGGCGGCAGGGTCGCTGCTCGGCGGGCTGCTGATGATGGCCAGCGCCGGCTTCATCACGCTGTTCCTCGGCATCGAGCTGCTGTCGCTGCCCGCCTTCGCCCTCATCGTCCATCAGCAGGGCCGCGGCGTCGCGAGCGAAGGCGCCTTCAAGTACCTGGTGCTCTCCTCGGTGGCGAGCGCGGTGCTGCTGTTCGGCGTCTCGCTGGCGTACGGCGCCACGGGGACGCTCACGTTCGTCGACTGGGCGCACGGCCTCATCGCGGGCCACGCCCAGGCTGCGGTCGCGGGATTGCTGGTCCTGGGCGGGCTGTTCCTGAAGGCCGCCGTCTTCCCCCTGCACGCCTGGGCGCCGGATGCCTACGCGAGCGCCCGGCTGCCCGTCACGAGCCTGATGGCCTCGCTGGTGAAGGCCGCGGTCGTGCTGGCGCTGGCGCGCATCCTGGCGACGATGCCGCTCGGGCCGGGCCCGGCCGCGGTCGTGACGGTGCTCGCCCTGCTCTCCATCGTGTACGGCAACGTGGCCGCACTCGGCCAGGCGCGCTTCAAGCGGCTGCTCGCGTATTCGTCGGTCGCGCACGCCGGCTACATGATCTTTGCGCTGCTGGACGTCACCGGCCAGCGCCCCGGCGACCTGCTCTGGTACGCGGCGTTCTACGCGCTCGCCACCCTGCTCGCCTGCGCAGCGTTCAGCGCGCTGAGCCCCGACGGGGACGACGACCTGCGTCGTCTCGACGGCGCATTCGGACGCCAGCCCGTCGCGTCGCTGCTGCTCGGCATCGCGGTGCTGTCGCTCGCGGGACTGCCGCCGTTCCCGGGCTTTTTCGCGAAACTATTCGTATTCCGCTCGGTCGTCGCCTCCGGTCACCTGGGTGCGGCGATCCTGGCGTTTGCCGG
>JBGAHO010000035.1:0-42337 GCA_044226195.1 Steroidobacteraceae bacterium | reverse complement strand
CACGCCGGCCTCGAGCGCTGCCTCGACGGCACGCTCGATCGCCCTCGCTTCCGCCTGAAGTCCGAGCGAATGACGCAACAGCAACGCCGCACTCAGGATCGTGCCGTAGGGGTTCGCGATGCCGCGTCCCGCGATGTCGGGCGCGGAGCCGTGGATGGGTTCGTACAGTCCGTTCGTGCCGTCGCCGAGCGATGCCGACGGCAGCAGACCGAGCGAGCCGGCGATCATCGACGCTTCGTCGGTGAGGATGTCGCCGAACATGTTCTCGGTCAGCATCACGTCGAACGACGCGGGTCGGCGAATGAGATGCATCGCGGCCGCATCGACCAGCATGTGCTCGAACTGCACCTCGGGGAACTCGCTCGTCAGCACGCGCTCCACGACCGAACGCCACAGGCGCGAGGTTTCGAGCACGTTGGCCTTGTCGACCGAGGCAATGCGCTTCGAGCGCGCCATCGCGAGGCGGCCCGCCATGCGGGTGACGCGTTCGATCTCGGTCACGGTGTAGGTGCAGACGTCTTCCGCACCGTCGGCCGTGCGCGACTTGCGGCCGAAGTAGATGCCGCCGGTCAGTTCACGCACGACCAGGATGTCGGCGCCCTGGATCACCTCGGGTCGCAGCGGCGAGGCATCGACCATGCACGGTATGGTCTTCACGGGGCGCAGGTTGGCGAACACGCCAAGCACCTTGCGCAGTTCGAGCAGGCCCTGTTCGGGCCGCACCTTCGCCGACGGGTCGGACCACTTCGGCCCTCCGACGGCTCCGAGCAGCACCGCGTCGCTCTGCTGGCAGGCGGTGACGGTCTCGGGGGGCAGGGCGGAACCCGTGGCGTCGATCGCCGCGCCGCCGATCAGCGCCGGCGTGAACTCGAACTGGTGGCCGGATTTGCGGGCCACCGCCTCGAGCACGCGAACCGCCTGCGCAGTCACCTCGGGGCCGATACCGTCGCCCCCGAGCACGGTGATGCGCGCCTTCATCGGTCGTGCTGCCGCTCGAACTGCTCGATCGCCGCGGACTGGCTCAGCAGGTAGCCGAGTTCGTCGACGCCGTTCATCAGGCAATAGCGCGAGAACGCCTCGATGGGGAATTTCACGGTCTTGCCGTCCGGCAGCCGCAGCGTGGTGGCCGGCAGGTCGATCTCGACCTCGACGCCCGGGTTCGCGATCAGCCAGGCGTGCGTGGCTTCGTCGACGACCACCGGCAGCAGGCCGTTCTTCAGGCTGTTGTTGCGGAAGATGTCGGCGATCTCGGTGCTGATCACGGCACGGAAGCCGAAATCGAGCAGCGCCCAAGGCGCGTGCTCGCGCGAGGAACCGCAGCCGATGTTGCGACCGGCCACCAGCACCTGGCAGCCCCTGGCCGCCGGCTGGTTCAGCACGAAGTCCGGGTTCGGCTTGCCGTCAGGCAGGTAGCGCCACTCGGAGAACAGCGCCTGGCCGAGGCCGTCACGCGTCGTCGTGGTGAGGAAGCGGGCGGGAATGATCTGGTCCGTGTCGATGTTGGTCGACGGCAGGACGACCGTTTTCGAACGGATGACGGTAATCGGGTCCATGGATCTCAACCTGGTTCGTGTCTCGGGCGGGGCGCTCAGGCGAGCAGCTCGCGGGGGTCGGTGATGCGGCCGCGGACGGCCGACGCCGCGGCGGTGGCAGGGCTCGCCAGCAGCGTGCGTGCGCCGATGCCCTGGCGTCCCTCGAAATTGCGGTTGCTCGTGCTGACGCAGTACTGGCCCGCGTCGACGGTGTCGCCGTTCATGCCGAGGCACATCGAGCAGCCGGACTCGCGCCAGTCGGCACCGGCGTCGATGAACACCTTGTCGAGGCCCAGTGCCTCGGCCTGCTTCTTGATCTGCTGCGAGCCGGGCACCACCAGCGCCTTCACGCCCGGGGCGACCTTGCGGCCCCTCAGGACCTTCGCCGCCGCCTCGAGGTCCGACAGTCGCGCATTGGTGCAGCTGCCGATGAACACGACCTGCACCGGCTTCTCGCGCAGCGGCTCGCCGGGCTGCAGGCCCATGTAGGCGAGCGCCTTCGCGAACACGGCGTCACCCGGGCGTTCCGGCACGCGGGCCGTGATGCCGGTGACCATGCCGGGGTTCGTGCCGAACGTGATCATCGGCTCGAGCTGGCTGGCGTCGATCGTCACCTGCTTGTCGAACTTCGCGCCCGGGTCGGTCTTAAACTGCTTCCATTCCGCCACGGCGCGATCCCAGTCCGCGCCCTGCGGCGCATAGGGACGGCCCTTCAGGTAGGCGAACGTGGTCTCGTCCGGCGCGATCATGCCCGCGCGAGCGCCGGCCTCGATCGACATGTTGCAGATGGTCATGCGCTCGTCCATCGAGAGCGCCTCGATGGCCGCGCCGCGGTACTCGATCACGTGGCCCGTGCCGCCGTTCACCCCGATCTGACCGATGATGGCGAGCACGAGGTCCTTGGCCGTCACGCCGGCGGGCAGTGCGCCGACGACATCCACGGCGAACGACTTCGGCTTGCGCTGCAGCAGGCACTGCGTCGCCATGACGTAGCCCACCTCGGTGGTGCCGATGCCGAAGGCGAGGGCGCCGAACGCGCCGTGCGTGCTGGTGTGGCTGTCACCGCAGACGATCGTTTTGCCGGGCTGGGTGGCCCCCAGTTCCGGACCGATGATGTGCACGATGCCGCGACGGTCGTCCTTCAGCCCGATCAGGTTGACGCCGAACTCCGCGCAGTTCACCTCGAGCTGGCGCACCTGCTTGGCGGCGGACTCCAGCTTGATCGGCAGGCCGCCGAAGATCTGCGCCGTGTCGGTCGGCGTGGAGTGGTCCATCGTCGCCAGCGTGCGGTCGAGCCGACGCACCTTCAGGCCTCGCTCTCGCAGCACGGAGAACGCCTGCGGCGAGGTCACTTCGTGCGTGAGGTGCAGGTCGATGTACAGCACCGCCGGCGTGTCGGCGGTCTCCGGGACGACGACGTGCCGTTCCCAGACTTTGTCGAACAGGGTCTTCGCGGTCATTCGAACTCCGGCTCAGATCGTGGAAGCAGCGACTTCCGCTTCCGGCGTACGTTTCTCGTTGCGCGCCGAGGACGCGCGGTTGGCTTCGATCAGGTTCACGACTTCGAGGAAGGCGCGCACGCTCGACTCGACGATGTCGGTCGTCACGCTGCTGCCGCGGTAGGCGCGGCCGTTGTGCTCGACGGTCACGACCGCCTCGCCCTGCGCGTCCTCGCCCATGGTCACGCTGCGCACCTCGAATTTGCGCAGCTTCACGGGAATGGCGGTCGCGGTCTCGATCGCCTTGAAGGCAGCATCGACCGGGCCGTCGCCCGTCGCTTCTTCCGCCAGCACCCGGCCGTCGCTGTGCCGGAGCACGACGCGACCTGTCGCGGTCTTGGCCGAATCCGACACCGCGTGCAGGGCCTCGAGGTGCCACGGGCCCGACGCGCCGAATTCCGACTTGAGGACCAGCGCCTCGAGGTCGCCGTCGAACAGTTCCTTTTTCTTGTCCGCCAGCGCCTTGAAATCCTCGAACACGCGGTTCAGCTCGTTGTCGCTCAGCTCGAAGCCGAGCTCCTTGATGCGCTCGCGCAGTGCGGCCCGGCCGCTGTGCTTGCCGAGCACGAGGTTGGTGCGCGACATGCCCACGTCCTGCGGACGCATGATCTCGTACGTCGAGTGGTGCTTGAGCATGCCGTGCTGGTGGATGCCCGACTCGTGCGCGAACGCGTTCTCGCCAACCACCGCCTTGTTGCGCGGGATCGTGAGGCCGGTGATGGAGGAGAGCAGGCGGCTCGTCGGGAACAGCTTCTTCGTGTCGATGCCGGTGTGCAGGTTGAAGAGGCTCTCGCGCGTCTTCATCGCCATCACGACTTCCTCGAGCGAGCAGTTGCCCGCGCGCTCGCCGATGCCGTTGATCGTGCACTCGACCTGCCGCGCGCCCGCGCGCACGGCCGCCATGCTGTTGGCGACGGCCATGCCGAGGTCGTTGTGGCAGTGGACGCTGAACACCACCCGGTCCGCGCCCTTCACGTTCTTCTTGAGGTAGGAGAAGACCTCGTGGAACTCCTCGGGCACCGTGTAGCCGACGGTGTCGGGCACGTTGATGGTCGTCGCGCCGGCGGCGATTACCGCCTCGACGACCTCGGCGAGGAACTCGAGCTCGGTGCGCGAGGCATCCTCGGGCGAGAACTCGATGTCCTCGCACAGGCTGCGCGCGTAACGCACGCCCTCGATCGCCGTGTGGATGATCTCGCCCTTGGCCATGTTGAGCTTGTGCTCGCGATGGATGGCGCTGGTGGCGAGGAAGACGTGGATGCGCGGCCGGGCGGCGTCCTTGACCGCGCTCCACACCTTGTCGATGTCCTCGCGATTGCAGCGGGCGAGCCCGGCGATGATCGGGCCCTTCACCTCGCGCGCAATCTGGTTGACGGCCTCCCAGTCGCCCTTGGAGGCGGCCGGGAAGCCGGCTTCGATGATGTCCACGCCCAGCTCGGCCAGAGCGCGCGCCATCCGCAGCTTCTCGGGCTGCGTCATGCTGCAGCCGGGCGATTGCTCGCCGTCACGCAGCGTGGTGTCGAAGATGAGGACGCGATTCGGGTCGGCTGGGATGGACATGGGGTTTACCGTCCTTCGTTGAGCCAGGGCATGCGGGCACGGAGCTTCACGCCGACCTTCTCGATCGGGTGCGCCATGTCCTTCTTCATGAGGGCCGTGTACTTCTTGCGGCCGGTCTTGTTCTCGCGGATCCAGGTGCGCGCGAAGGAGCCGTCCTGGATCTCGCCCAGGATCTTCTTCATCTCCTTCTTCGTGGCCTTGTTCACCACGCGCGGGCCGCGGGTGAGGTCGCCCCACTTGGCGGTGTGCGAGATGTACTTGTGCATCTTGGCGAGGCCGCCTTCGTGCAGCAGGTCGACGATCAGCTTCAGCTCGTGCAGGCACTCGTAGTAGGCGACTTCCGGCTGGTAACCGGCTTCGACCAGCGTCTCGTAGCCCTTGACGACCAGCTCGGTGGCGCCGCCGCACAGCACGGCCTGCTCACCGAAGAGATCCGTCTCGGTCTCTTCCTTGAACGTCGTCTCGATGACGCCGGCGCGGGTGCCACCGATGCCGTCGGCATAGGCCAGCGCCTTCTTCTTGGCCTTCTTCGACGCGTCCTGGTGGACGGCGATCAGGCAGGGCACGCCGCGGCCTTCCTGGTACTGGCGACGGACGAGGCCGCCCGGGCCCTTCGGCGCGATCAGCACGACGTCGAGGTCCTTGCGCGGCTTGATCTGCTTGAAATGGATGTTGAAGCCGTGCGCGAAGAGCAGGGTGGCGCCCTTGGCGAGGTTCGGCAGGATTTCCTTGTAGTTCTGCGCCTGCGAGGTATCCGGCGTCAGGAGCGCGACCAGCGCGGCGCCCTTCACGGCCTCGGCCGGTTCAGAGACCTTGAGGCCATCCTTCTTCGCCATCGCCCAGCTGTCGCCCTTGCGCACGCCGACGACGACGTCGTAGCCGGAGTCCTTCAGGTTCAGCGCGTGCGCGCGACCCTGGCTGCCATAGCCGATCACCGCGATCTTCGCGCCGGCCAGGGCCTTCTTGTCCACGTCTTTCGTCGAGTAGGCTCGCATCGTCATTCTCCTCGAGGGTCAGTCCTGTTCCAGTTCACAAGTGCCTATAACGAAGAACCCCGCGACGGCTGGTCCGCCGTGCGGGGTTCCTGGTTTCCGTTGCGCCTTTTCGCGCGTTCAGTCCAGAGCCCCGCACCTCCGCATGGGAAGCAGGGTCAGGGACGCAAGCAGCAGCAGGCCCGCCGGTGCGGCGGTGGTCGAACGAAGCGAAGAGTCGCGGGACGACTTCATCTCGAGCCTGTGATCTGCATGAGCGAAATGGAATGCGGATAGCAGCATAGCTGCAGGTAAGATGTCAACCGCACTGCAAAAAGTCCCTTCCGGGCTGCCGCGGAATTCGTAACACATGAAAGAGTCCTGGCCGATCTTCGACGATGCGCCGGCGGTCGCCCGACCGCTGTGGCTGGTGGGTGAACGCGAGCGCGGTCCGTGGCTCGAGCAGCAGGATGCCGCGACGACCGCGTGGCTGCAGTCCGCCCGGTTCCGCGCGGAACGACACCAGTACGTTGCGTTGCCGGCGGCCGACGGCACGGTGCGAGGCGCCGTGCTGGGGCTCGGTGGCGCAACCTCGACCGAAGGTCTCGAGCCCTGGTGGCTGGCGGGTGCCGCGGACCGGCTGCCGCCGGGGACCTGGCGCATCGCGAACGATCTCGATCCGGCCGCCGCGACCGCCGCCGCGCTGGGTTGGGGCTACGGCGCGTACCGCTTCGAGCGCTACCGCGCGCCGAATCGCCCGTTGCCCGAGCAGGCGAAGCTCGCGCCGCCACCGACTGCGGACATGGTCTACGTGCGGCACGCGCTCGGTGCGCTCGCCATGGCGCGCGACCTCGTGAACACGCCGGCGGCCGACATGACGCCGGAGCGCCTGGCACAGGACGCGCTGGTGATGGCGGCCGAACGCGGCGCGCACGGTCGCGAGATCGTCGGCCTGGCGCTGGCCGAGGGCTTTCCCGCGATCCATGCGGTGGGGCAGGCGGCGGCCGTGCCGCCACGCCTCGTCGATTTCAGCTGGGGCGACCCGGCCCATCCGCGCGTGACGCTCATCGGCAAGGGCGTGTGCTTCGACTCGGGCGGCCTCGACCTGAAGCCGGCCTCCGGCATGCTGCTGATGAAGAAGGACATGGGCGGCGCGGCCTGCACGCTGGCGCTGGCGCGCCTCGTCATGGACACGCAGTTGCCCGTGCGCCTGCGCGTGCTGATCCCGGCCGTCGAGAACGCCGTCGCGGGCAATGCGATGCGCCCCGGCGACGTGCTGCGCACGCGCAAGGGCCTGAGCGTCGAAGTCGGCAACACCGATGCCGAAGGCCGCCTGGTCCTGTGCGATGCGCTCGCCGAAGCCGACGTCGAGCGGCCGGACCTCATCGTCGACCTCGCGACGCTGACCGGCGCGGCCCGCGTCGCGCTCGGGCCTGAATTGCCTGCCGTGTTCGGGACGCGCACGAGCACCGTCGACGCCATCGTGCGCCACGGGCGCGCGGTGGCCGACCCCGTGTGGCCGATGCCCTTGTGGCCCGGCTACGACGACGAACTCGGCAGCAAGGTCGCCGACCTCAACAACGTCTCGCCGTCCGGCTTCGCCGGGGCGATCATCGGCGCGCTGTACCTCAAGCGCTTCGTGACCGAGACGCCCGACTGGGTGCACGTGGACCTGTTCGCGTGGAACCCGAAGGAACGCCCCGGACGACCGGTCGGGGCCGAGGCGCAGGTGGTGCGGGCGCTCCACGCGTTTCTCGCCGAGCGTTACCGCCGCAGCTGACGCGGGCATGGACCTCGACTACGAGCGCCGCGCGTGGACGGCGATCTACTGCGCGCTCGGCCTGGTCGAGGGCGGCACGGCCGCCGTGATGGTGCGCGCCCTGTTCGCGCAGCAGGCACCGGCCGTGGTGGTCGATCTCGTCCTCGCGATGGTCAGCTCCGCGCCCATGTGGGCGAATCTCGCGAGCCTCGCGTACGCGCGGCGTGCGCAGGGTCGGCCGAAGGTCGCGTTCCTGCAGCCGTTGCTGATGGCCATGTGCGTCACGATCGCCGCGCTCGCGTTCGTTCCGCAATCGGCGCTGGGCCTGGCGCTCTTCTTCCTGCTGCATGCCTCGGCGCGGTTGCTGTGGTCCGGCGTGGAGACGGTGCGCGCCGTCCTGTGGTCGGTGAACTACCCGAGCCGCATGCGGGCACGCGTCACCGGCCTGATCACCATCAATACGTCGGTGGTGCTCGCGATCGTCAGCCTCGGGATCGGCACGCTGCTCGGGCGTTCGTGGCCGTGGTGGCGCGTGGCGATCGTCACCGGCGCGACGCTGGGATTCCTCGGCTCGATCGCCTTTCGCCGGTTTCGCGTGCGGCGCGAGGAGCAGTTGCTCGAGCATGAGCGGGCGCGGGTGGAGCAGGGCGCCGGGTTCGGGCTCGCCGCCATGCGCGAGTTGCTGGCCCGCGACACGGCGTTCCGCGATTACCAGGTCGCCATGTCGATGTTCGGCGCCGGCCTGCTGTCGCTGACGCCGCTCATGATCATCTGCCAGGCCGAGGTGCTGCACCTGCCGGCTTTCTGGCAGGTGCTGGTGACGACGGCCATCCCCGTGCTGGTCGTGCCGTTCGCGATCCGTCCCTGGGCGGCGTATCTCGATACCCACCGCGTGCTCGCGTTCCGCGCGATCCACGGCCGCTACACCGTCACGGCCTGCGTCCTGCTGCTGGCGGCGGTGTTTCTCGCCCAGCCGTGGCTGCTCATTCCCGGGGCCCTGATCCTCGGCGTCTCCAACGCGGCCGGCAGCCTCGGCTGGACGCTCGGGCACAACGACTTCGCGCCCCGAGGCGAAGAAACCCGCTACATGGCGCTGCACGTGACGATGACCGGGATCCGGGGCCTGGTGACGCCGCCGCTGGCCATCGGCCTCTACTACCTGCTGGAATCGGTCCACTCGGGGCTCGGGCCCGGCGCACTGCTGCTGCCGTTCGCTCTCGTCGTGGCCGGCGCGCGGCGTTTCGCCCGCATGCACAGTGAACGCGCGGCCGCCGCGCCGGCGTGACCTCGGCAGCGTCCCCGCGCACAATAGCCGTTTCCATCCGACGATCGACGATCCCGCCAGGAGTCCTGCATGTCCCGCCGCAAGCCCGATGTCCGCGCCCATTCGAGTGTCGTCTTCGACGGCGTGAAGCAGACTCCGAGCCGCGCCATGCTGCGCGCCACCGGCTTCCAGGACCGTGATTTCAAGAAGCCGCAGGTCGGCATCGCCTCGACCTGGAGCACGCTGACGCCGTGCAACATGCACATCGACAAGCTGGCGGATGCGGCCGCGGCCGGCGCGGAAGGCGCGGGCGGCAAGAGCACGGTCTTCGGCACCATCACCGTCTCCGACGGCATCTCGATGGGCACGCCGGGCATGCGTTATTCACTGGTCTCGCGCGAAGTGATCGCGGATTCGATCGAGACGGTGGTCGGCGCGCAGGGCTTCGACGGCTTCGTCGCCCTGGGTGGCTGCGACAAGAACATTCCCGGCTGCATGATGGCCATGGCGCGCCTCGACCGCCCGTCGGTGTTCGTCTACGGCGGCACGATCCGCCCGGGCGCCCAGCGACGCGACATTGTCTCGGTGTTCGAGGCCGTGGGCGCGCACGCGCGCGGGGCCATCAGCGACCGGCAACTGCGCGAGGTCGAGAAGACCGCGATCCCGGGCGCCGGTAGCTGCGGCGGCATGTACACGGCCAACACCATGGCCTCGGCCGCCGAAGCCCTGGGCCTGAGCCTCGCCAACAGCTCGGCACAGGAAGCGGTCTCGCGCCACAAGAAGAACGACGCGCGCCTCGCGGGCGCCGCGGTCGTCAACCTCATCAAGCGCGGCATCAAGCCCTCGGACATCCTGTGCCGCGAGGCGTTCGAGAACGCCATCGCCGTGACCATCGCGCTCGGCGGCTCGACCAACGCCGTGCTGCACCTGCTGGCGATTGCCCACACGGCGCGCGTGCCGCTGCAGCTCGACGATTTCACGCGCATCGGCGCGAAGATTCCGGTGCTCGCCGACCTGCGGCCGAGCGGCAAGTACTCGATGTCCGAGCTGATCGCGATCGGCGGCATCCAGCCGCTGATGAAGACGATGCTCGACGCGGGCTTGCTGCACGGCGGCTGCATGACGGTGACCGGCAAGACCCTGGCGCAGAACCTGAAGGGCGTGAAGCCGTACCCGAAGGGCCAGGATATCGTCCGGCCGCTCGCGGACCCGATCAAGGCGGAGAGCCACCTCGTCGTGCTGTACGGCAACCTCGCGCCCGAGGGCGCGGTGGCCAAGATCAGCGGCAAGGAAGGACTCGGCTTCACCGGGCGTGCGCGCGTTTTTGAAGGCGAGGAGGCGACGCTGCAGGCGATTCTCGACGGCACGGTCAAGGCGGGCGACGTGATCGTCGTGCGCTACGAGGGCCCGCGCGGCGGCCCCGGCATGCGCGAGATGCTGAGCCCGACCGCCGTCAAGGCGGGCGACGTGATCGTCGTGCGCTACGAGGGCCCGCGCGGCGGCCCCGGCATGCGCGAGATGCTGAGCCCGACCGCCGCGATCATGGGCAAGGGCCTCGGCGACAAGGTCGCGTTCATCACGGACGGCCGGTTCTCCGGCGGGAGCCACGGCTTCGTCGTCGGTCACGTGTGCCCGGAGGCGGCAGCCGGTGGCCCGATCGCGCTGATCGAGGATGGCGACAGCGTCAGCATCGACGCGACGACGCATGCGCTGACGCTCGGCGTGAGCGAGCAGGAACTCGCGCGCCGACGCGCGAAGTGGCAGCCGCGCGCGCCGTACGCGACGCGCGGCGTGCTCGCGAAATATGCGGAACTCGTGAGCAGCGCATCGTTCGGCGCCGTCACCGATCGCGGTCTCAAGGCCGCGCGCGACGGCGACGAGACGACCGCGTAACGCACGTCTGTAACAAACTGACGCGCACGGACTATTGAGTCCCGGCAGTCGCGTCGGTAAAGTGCCCGGCGTCGATGCTTACCGACGAGTAGGCACGACGAGCAGATCCGCAGACTTTGATGCGGCGCAAAAAAATGAGTCCGCCGCATGGCGGAACATCGGCAGGGGCGCGAGAAGGGAATGTCCGGCGCAATCTGTCCTGCGCCGACCGAACTTCAGGGGTTGCGAGGGTCAGTAGGCTCTTGTAGTGTCGCGAGTCCCGGCGGACAGCGGCATCGGGCCCAAGGGCGTGCCTGTGTGGACGTCCCCGGCAGTGGAGGAAGTGTGGCTTACAGTTATTCGATCGACGATCCGGCAAAAAACCAGAAACGGACTCTCGCGTTCGGCCTGGTGGTGGTCCTCCACGTCCTGTTCTTCTGGGTGCTTGCCTCGGGTCTCGGTGCGAAGATCGTGCAGACCGTGGTCGGCCCGGTCGAAACGAAGATCATCGAGGAAGTGAAGAAGGACGACACGCCGCCGCCGCCGCCCCCCGAGATGGAGCAGCCGCCGCCCTACGTGCCGCCGCCCGAGTTCGCGATCGACACGCCGGTCGACACCGCTTCGACCGCGATCACCAACGTCACCAGCGAGCGCCCGACGGCCCAGCCGCCGGTGCAGGCGCCGCCGCCGGTCGAGCACCAGGTCGTTCGCACGCCGCCGTCCGGTCAGGGCCGTGGCGCCCGCGTATCGCAGCCGGAGTATCCGTCGGCCGCGCGCCGCGAAGGCATCGAAGGCACCGTGATCGTGGCCATCTACGTGAAGGAAGACGGCCGGCCCGGCGAAGTGAAGGTGGCCAAGAGCAGCGGCTCGCAGGCACTGGACGACGCCGCGGTGAAGGAAGTGCAGCGCAACTGGAAACTGGTGCCGGGCAAGGAAGACGGCAAGCCGGTGGCCATGTGGTACAACTTCGCGATCACCTTCAAGCTGACCAACTGACCCGCTCGTTTCAAACACACGCCGCTTCGGCGCAACAAGACACGCAAACCGATTTGTTCGGAGGAAGAGACCCCCATGGCAACCGAAACCGTTTCGACTGACAACCCGTATGGCATCGGGGCCCTGTGGGCCCAGGGTGACTTCGTCGCCAAGGGCGTGCTCGTCCTGCTGGTGCTGATGTCGGCGTACTCGTGGTTCATCATCTTCACCAAGTGGTGGGAGCAGCGCCGCTTCCTCGGCCAGGCCCACGAGGCCGAAAAGAATTTCTGGGCCGCCGACAACATCAAGACGGGCGTCGGCAAGCTCACGGGCAAGGGCAACATCTTCAAGATGATGGCCTCGGAGGCGATCGACGCCGCCGAGCACCACGACTCGCGCCTGACGCAGCAGGTCCCGCTGCACGAGTGGATCGACAACGTGCTGGCCCGTGCGGTCGCCCGCATCAGCAGCGCGCTCTCCACCCAGCTGCCGTTCCTCGCCACGACCGGTTCGACGGCGCCGTTCATCGGCCTGTTCGGCACGGTGTGGGGCATCTACCACGCGCTGATCAACATCGGCGTCGCCGGCCAGGCCTCGATCGACAAGGTCGCCGGTCCGGTGGGTGAAGCGCTCATCATGACGGCCATCGGCCTCGCGGTCGCGGTGCCGGCGGTGCTCGGCTACAACTTCCTGCTTGGCCGCAACAAGTCGATCATGGAGCGCGTCAAGCTGTTCCAGAGCGACCTCGAGCAGGTGATCGTCAGCGGTTCGCGCATCGAAGGCGCGGGCGCGAAGGTCATCGCGGGCGCGAAGAAGTAAGGCCGCGGCCTCGCCGCCGGAGAAGGTTTCACCATGGGCATGTCAGTCGGTTCGGACGGCCTGAACGACGAAGAGAAGCCGATGTCGGAGATCAACACCACGCCCCTCGTGGACGTGATGCTGGTGCTCCTCATCATCTTCCTCATCACCGTTCCGGTCATCACTCAGTCGGTCAAGGTGGAACTGCCGAAGGCGGCGAACATCCCGACGCAGACCAAGCCGGAGAACATCAACATCGCCGTGGATCGCGACGGCAACGTCTACTGGAACACGGCCCGCGTGCCGGACCAGGCGGCGCTGCTCGATCGCATCAAGACGGTGGCGGTGATGAACCCGCAGCCTGAGATCCACGTGCGCGGCGACAAGCACACCCAGTACGAGGCGATCGGCCGGGTGATGGTGACCTGCCAGCGCGGCGGCATCCAGAAGATCGGGTTCATCACCGAGCCGGACCGTGGCCTCGGCCGCGCGTTCTGACGGTCAGGAGTAGACAGCGATGGCAATGCAGGTCGGCGGCAGCAGCGAAGGCGAGCCGATGATGGAAATGAACATGACGCCGTTGATCGACGTCCTGCTCGTTCTCCTCATCCTGTTCATCATCACGATTCCCGTTATGACCCACGCGGTGAAGCTCGACATGCCGCGCGCCAACAACGCGCCGCAGCCGACCCAGCCGGTGGTGATCAATCTCGACATCGACTTCGACGGCACCATCCTCTGGAACGGTTCGCCGGTCGCCGACATCGATACCCTGGACGGGTATTTCCGTCGCGAGGCCTCCGCCGAGCCGCAGCCCGAGTTGCACATCCGTCCGAACAAGCGCGCCGAATACGACATCGTGGCCCGTGTGCTCGCCTCGGCGCAGCGCAATGGCATGGTGAAGATCGGCTTCGTCGGCAACGAGCAGTTCATGTAGGCATCCCGTGCCGCCCGGCGTGTCGGGCGGCCGGCGAAGCGAGCCACCAGGCTGCCTGGGCGCCCCCCGCCCAGGCGGCTTTTCTCTTGATAGACGGGCCGATGGCCCCCGAGCGAGGCGTTCGATGAGGAAGGCGAGTTGGGTTCTGAGTGCGTCGCTGGCCCTGGCTGGCATCGCGGGCACGGGGGCGCTGCTGGTGCCGTCCGTCGCAATGGCTCAGCAGAAAGTCAGCGCGAAGGTCGGCGTGCCGCTCAAGGCCGCCCAGGAAGCCGCCCAGAAGGGCAAGTACGACCAGGCCCTCGCCAAGATCAAGGAGGCCGAGGGCACCGCGGGCAAGACCGCCTTCGACCAGTACAAGATCAACGAGCTGGCGCTGTACGTCTACTTCAAGCAGGGCCGCTACGCCGAGGCCACCCGCATCCTCGAAGCGCAGCTGGCCTCGGGCCTGATGCCGGCGGGCGAGAAGCCGGCGCGCACCAAGACGCTGGCCCAGCTGTACTTCCGGGCCGGCAACTACTCGAAGGCGGCCTCGATCGCGCGCACGCTCTCGGGCGACCGCGACATGCAGATCATGGTTGCGCAGTCGGCCTACAAGCTGGGTGACTACAAGGGCGCCATCGCCGCGGCCAACAAGGTCGGCGGCACGCCTCCCGAGGAACTGCTGCAACTCGTCCTGCGCTGCAATTACGAGCTGAAGGACAGCGCCGGCACGGCCAAGGTGCTCGAGCAACTGCTCAAGTACTACCCGAGCGCGGACACCTGGGCCCGCGTGCTGAAGGGCTACTTCGAGAACACCAAGCACGACCACGAGCTGATGGCGCTGTATCGCCTGTCGGAAGACGTGGGTGCCCTCAAGGACCCGGGCCAGTACACCGACATGTCGCAGATGCTGATCCTCGGCGGGTTCGCCGCGGAAGGGCAGCGCATCATCGAGAAGGGCATCGCCTCCGGCGTATTCTCGGGTGACACCATGTCGCGCGCGCAGCGCACGCTCGATGCCGCGAAGCGCAAGGCCGACGTCGAGCGCGCCACGCTGCCCAAGGCGGCGGGCATGCTGGCCGCGGCCAAGACCGGCGACGAAATGTACAACGTCGGTAAGCTGTACTTCAGCACCGGCGATTACGCCAAGGCGACCGATGCCCTCAAGAAAGCCATCGCCAAGGGTGGCCTCACCGATGCGGACGCCGTCACGATGCTGAGCGGCGTGGCACTCGCCCGGTCGGGCAACAAGGCCGAAGCCAACAAGGCCTTCGATGCCATCAAGGACCCGAAGTTCGCTGAGATCGCCAAGCTGTACAAGATGGCGATCCGCTGACCCGCAGATCGGTCGACCACGAAAAAGGGCTCCCGGATCGTCCGGGAGCCCTTTTTGTTTTGCGGGCTCGAAAGGGAGGCGGGGCAGGGCGCCCCGCCGCCTAGCTCAGCCGGCGGCCGGAGCCGCGGCGTTCGCTGCGTCGCTTTCGAGCTTCAGCTTCCACATCCTCGCCACTTCGGTCAGCTTCGGGTCCTTGACCGCGCCGAATGCGGCCGCCGCATCCGCCGGCTTGCCGCTGCGGAACAGCGCGATGCCGAGCAGCATGTTGGCGTCGTCGGCGTCCGTCACGCCGCCCTTGGCGAGGCCCTGCTTGACCGCATCGGCCGCGCGCGCGTACTCGCCGGCGCTGAACAGCAGCTTGCCCGTGGCGATGATCGAGTTGCCGGTCTTGGCGGCTGCGATCGACTTCTCGGCGTTCGGCACGTCCTTCGCATCCGTCGCCGCGAGGTTGCGGGCGCGGTCGAGGTCGCCCTGGGCGCGATTCTTCGCGTCCCCGGAGAACACGCTCATGGCCATGCCCTGCTCGAGGATCTTCTTGGCTTCCGCCGGGTAACCGCCGGTGATCAGCAGGTTGCCCATCTCGGAGAACTCGTCCCCCTTGTCGAGCGTGTTGGTGTCGACCATCAGGCGGTACAGCTGGCGCAGGGCGCGGTCGTCACGCGTGCGGAACAGCTGGTTGTTGAGCAGGTCCTCCCAGTACTTCTGGGCCGGGTAGTGGCGGACCAGCAGTTCGAGGGTGCTGAGCGAGCCCGCGTCGTTCTTCAGCTCGACGTTGCAGCGGAGCAGCAGCTTCAGCGTGTCCTCGGACGGCTTGGCGCCGGTCGCGACCATCTTCTCGGCGAGCGCCTTGGCGCCCGCGTAGTCCTTGTTGAAGTACATGCCCTGCGCGAGCTGCAGCGACGCTTCCATGTCCGTCGGGTTCGCGGCGATGTACTTGTTGCCCCACTCGACGGCCTTCGGGAAGTTCTGGCCCATCAGGTTGAGCTGCAGCAGCAGCTTGTAGCGCTGGGTCAGCGCCTCCGGCGGCACGAAGCCGGAATTCACGGCCGCCTCGAGCGCGACCGCCGACTCGGCCAGTTGCTTCTTCTGGTACAGCACGAACCAGAGGAAGTCGTTGATCTGGAAGTCGTCGAACGCCGTGCGTCCGTCGACCTTCTGCGCTTCCTGGATCTGCGTGAGCGCCTCGTCCCAGTTCTTGGCGTTCATGGCGTCCTGCGCGGCCTTGAGCGGCTTCATCACGCTGGCGCTGAGCGAAGGCTTCTTGGCGGCGGCGGCGGCCATCACGGTGGTCGGGGTGAGCGCTCCGCCCACGACTCCGACCAGACCCGCCGCGGCGAGCGCGGCCGTCAACACAAGATTCGCTTTCTTCATCGGTGCCTCACGTGGCTGGGAAAGGGGCAGTGACAGCCGCGCATTGTACCCGCGCCGAACCCCGGCGGATCAGCGGGCGGCGAAGTCCCCCCGGGGCGGCCGGTCGACGGGCGGGGCGGGTCGGCCGCGGGTCGCCCGGCAGGGGGCCGGACGGCCGGGTCAGGTTGCGCGGACCTGCGCCAGGTACTGGCGGGCCTGGTCGAGGCCGATGACCTCGGCGTACTTGGCCTGGAGGTCGAACAGGTTGGCTTCGTGCGGTGCGGGATGGCGGTCGCCGACCGCCTCGCGCACCACCAGCGGCACGAAGCCGTGCTGGCACGCGTCGACGGTCGTGGCCCGCACGCAGCCGCTGGTGCTGACGCCGGCGATCAGCAGCGTGTCCACGCCGAGCGCGACCAGGGTCGAGGCGAGCGAGGTGCCGAAAAACGCGCTGGCGTACTGCTTGGTGATCAGGGTCTCGCCCGGGGCGGGTTCGAGACCCTCGGCGAAGGCGGCCAGGTCGGGTCGTGCACCGGCCTCGAACGACTTGAGCGCCGGCACCTTGCGGAAGAAGACGCCGCCGTCGCGCCCGCCGGGCTGGTACTGCACGTTGGTGTGCACGATGGGGATGCGCGCCTGGCGGGCTGCCTGCAGGAGCTCGCGGCAGGCCGCGTGCGCGGCATCGACCCCGGCATACAGGGGCGAGCCGGGCACCAGGTAGGCCCGCACGAAGTCGATGACCAGCAGTGCGGGCCGGCGGCCCGGCGCCAGCGCCAGGCCGAAGCCGCCCGCGGCGTAGTTGTCCTGCAGCGACGAGCTCATGGGGCGTGCCTCAGATGATCTTCTGCGCCTTCAGGCGCTCGTACTGTTGCTGCGCGAAGCCCAGCATGCGCAGGTAGATCTCCTCGTTGTGCTGGCCGAGCGCGGGGCTCGGCGCGCGGATGCTGCCCGGCGTCTCGGACAGCTTGGGCGCGACGTTCTGCATGCGCAGTTCGCCGAAGTCCGGGTGCGGCACCTTCACGATCGCCTCGCGCGCCTTGAAATGCGGGTCTTCGAGCATTTCGGGCGCCCGGTAGATCTGGCCGGCCGGCACGCCGAACTTGTCCATCGCCTCGAGGACCTCGCGCGTGGTGAGGGTCTGCGTCCACTGCTCGACCAGCGCATCCAGTTCCACCTGGTTGGCGCCGCGCGCCCCGTGGGTCGAGTACTTCGGGTCCTTCGCGAGGTCGGGCTGGCCCATGGCCTCGGCGAGACGGGAGAACACGGTGTCCTGGTTGGCCGCGATCAGCACCAGGTTGTCCCGGGTCTTGTAGACGTTCGACGGCGCGACGTTCGGCAGGATCGCGCCGGTGCGCTCGCGGATGTAGCCGGCCTTGTCGTACTCGGTGACCAGCGACTCCATCAGGTTCAGCACGGCCTCGTAGATGGCCGAGTCGACGACCTGGCCCTTGCCGGTGACGTCGCGGTGGTGCAGCGCGGCCAGCGCGCCCACGCACGCGAAGGTGGCGGCCAGCGAATCGCCGATCGAGATGCCCATGCGCGACGGCGGGGTCGACGGATCGCCCACCACGTAACGCAGGCCGCCCATGGCCTCGCCGATGGCGCCGAAGCCGGCCTGGCGCGAATACGGGCCCGTCTGCCCGAAGCCCGACACGCGGATCATGATCAGCCGTGGGTTGATCGCCGACAGCTGCTCCCAGCCGAGGCCCCATTTCTCCATGGTGCCGGGCCGGAAGTTCTCGAGCAGGAAGTCCGACTTCGCGACCAGGTCCTTCAGGATCTGCTGGCCCTCGGCCTGGCGCAGGTCGAGCGTGATCGCCTTCTTGTTGCGCGCGACCACGGGCCACCACAGCGACTTGCCGTGCGCCTTCTCGCGTCCCCAGACCCGCATCGGGTCGCCCTGGCCAGGGGGTTCGATCTTGATCACCTCGGCCCCGAAGTCCCCGAGCAACTGTCCGCAGAACGGGCCGGCGAGCAGGGTGCCGAGTTCGATCACGCGCAGGCCGGCGAGCGGGCCGGCCTTGAAACTGGAAGGGCTGGTCATCGGTGTCACCTGGAGGAATGGGCTGGCGTATTTACCTTCGGGCGCGGCCGGGGGTCAAGGCGGACGGCAGGGGGCGGGATATTGTCCGGACTTTTGAAAACCGATCGTGTTGAACACGCGAACCACCCGTTGTTATTCTCGGCTCACCGAGGCCCACGGACCGCAGTGATGATGCGCCCCATCGAAATCGTCGAGGTCGGCCCGCGCGACGGCTTGCAGAGCGAGCCGGGCGTCGTCCCCACGGCCGTCAAGGTCGAGTTCATCGAACGGGCCATCGCCAACGGCCTGCGACGCATCGAGGTGACCAGCTTCGTCAACCCGAAGCGCGTGCCGCAGATGGCCGACGCGGAGGACGTCCTCAAGGCGCTGCCGCGGCGCGCCGGCGTCCACTACGTCGGCCTCGTGCTCAATCACAAGGGATTCGAGCGGGCCGCCGCCGCCGGATGCACCGAAGTCGGCATGGCCGTCGTCGCCAGCAACACGTTCAACCAGCGCAACAACGGCTGCAGCAGCGAGGAATCCGTCGCCACGTGGCTGCAGATTGCTGCTGCAGCGCAACAGGCCGGCATTCGCGCCCAGGTGACGGTGTCCGCGGCGTTCGGTTGCCCGTTCGAGGGTGAGGTGCCGGTCGAGCGCGTGGTCGAACTGGCCAAGCGCGTCGCCGAGGCCCGCCCGTTCGAAATCGCGCTGGCCGACACCATCGGCGTCGGCGTGCCGGCGCAGGTGACCGAACTGGTGTCGCGGGTGCGCGAGGCGGTGCCCGGCATCCCGCTGCGCTGCCATTTTCACAACACCCGCAATACCGGCCTCGCGAATGCATACGCGGCGGTGCAGGCCGGGGTCGCCACGCTCGACGCCAGCCTCGGCGGCATCGGCGGTTGCCCGTTCGCGCCGGCGGCGACCGGCAACATCCCGACCGAGGACCTGGTCTACATGCTGCATCGCTCCGGCTACGCGACCGGCGTCGACCTCGACGGCGCGATCGCGACGGGCAAGTGGCTGCAGGACCAGCTGGGACGCAACGTGCCGGGCATGCTCGTCAAGGCCGGCAATTTCCCGCGACCCCTCGTCGCCGCGGTCTGACGCTTGCGCGGCGCACGCTTCCGCGATCCGGCTGTGCGTTGCGCCCCTGCGGCGAACGCGGAATACTGCGGTGGCCGCTCGCTGCGGCTTCCGATCGATCCTTACCCTCCGACCGAACGGACAGGTTCGCCTGTCTCCGCTGATCAACGATCACAGGTGCATGCATGACATACCGACTGGGCGTCGACGTGGGCGGGACCTTCACGGACCTGCTGCTGGTGAACGACAAGACTGGCCAGAACTGGAAGGCGAAGGTGTCCTCGACGCCGCACGACCAGTCCGAGGGCGTGCTGCGCGGCCTCGAGCGCGTCTGCGGTCTCGCCGGCATCTCGCCGGACGAGATCGATCACGTCATGCACGGCACCACGGTCGCGACCAACACCGTGCTCACGGGCACCGGTGCCAAGGTCGGCCTCGTCACGACCAAGGGCTACAAGCAGGTGCTGCAGATCGCGCGCAGCTTCGTGCCCGGCGGTCTCGGTGGCTGGGTCATCTACAACAAGTCGCTGCCGATGGCGCCGCTCGCGAACACCATCGAGGCCGACGAGCGCGTCGGCACCAAGGGCGACGTGGTCACGAAGCTCGACGAAGCGAAGCTGCGCGCCGATCTGGCGACGCTCTCCGGCAAGATCGAGGCGCTGACCGTCTCGCTCATCAACGCGTTCGCGAACGACAAGCACGAGCGTCGCATCAAGGAAATCGCCAGCGACGTGCTGCCAGGCATCCCGGTGTCGCTGTCGTCGGAGGTCGTGCCCGAGATGCAGGAATACGAGCGTACCGTCACGACGGTCGCCAACTCCTACGTGCGTCCGCGCGTGCAGAAGTACGTGCACAACCTGCAGTCGAAGCTGAGCGCCAAGTCGAAGGACGTGAAGCTGCACATCCTGCGCTCGGACGGCGGCCTCGCGTCGGCCAAGTCGGCGGAGGACTTCCCGGTCAACCTGCTGATGTCCGGCCCGGCGGGCGGCGTCACCGGTGCGTTGTGGGTCGCCGTGCAGGCGGGCTTCCCGAACCTGCTCACGGTCGACGTGGGCGGCACCTCGACCGACGTCGCGCTGATCATGAACGGTCAGCCGCGCCTGCGGCGTGAAACGACGGTCGGCGACGTCACGGTGCGCGCGTCATCGGTGGACATCCGCACGGTCGGCGCGGGCGGCGGCTCGATCGCCCACGTGCCCGAGCTCACCGGCGCGCTGCGCGTCGGTCCGCAGTCCGCGGGCGCGGTGCCCGGCCCGGCGGCCTACGGCAAGGGCGGCACGGAGCCGACGGTGACGGATGCGAACGTCGTGCTCGGCTACCTGCCCGAGATGCAGAAGCTCGGCGGCGACATGTCGCTCGACCGCAAGCTCGCGCACACGGCCGTGGAAAAGGTCGGCAAGTCGCTCGGCAAGAACGTCAAGGACGCGGCCGAGGGCATCTACAACATCGTCAACGAGAACATGGTGGGCGCGCTGCGGCTCGTCTCGGTCGAACAGGGCCACGATCCGCGCGACTACGCGCTGATCGCCTTCGGCGGCGCCGGCCCGCTGCACGCCAACGCGCTGTCGATCCTGCTCGGCTCCTGGCCGTCGATCATCCCGCCGGGCCCGGGCGTGCTCTGCGCGCTCGGCGATGCCACGACGGCGGTGCGCGACGAATCCTCGCGTACGTTCATCCGCAAGTTCTCCGAGACCACCAAGGACGACATCGTCAAGCAGTTGAAGGCGCTCGCGGCCGATGCTGCGAAGGGCCTCGCGGCGGAAAAGGTGGCCGCGAAGGACATGGAGTTCGGCTACCAGGTCGACGTGCGCTACCACGGCCAGGGCCTGCGCCTGACGGTGGACGTGGACATCGACGCGCTCGCGAAGAGCGGCCTCGATGCCATCCGCAAGCCGTTCGATGCCGAGCACACCCGTCTCTTCACGTTCGCGCTGCCGCTCGAGCACGAGTTCGTGGCGCTGCGCGCGGTGGTGACGGGCAAGGCGATCAACATCAAGCGCCAGGTCATCGCCAGGGGCGGCACCTCGCCGGCCGCGGCGGTGGTCGGCAAGCAGAAGTCCTACATGCACGGCAAGGACGTGGTGGCGACGGTGTACGACCGCGCGAAGCTCACGGCCGGCAACAAGATCCCGGGTCCCGCGATCGTGATGGAAATGGACTCGACGTCGGTGATCCTGCCGAAGCACCACGGCAAGGTGGATGCGTACGGCAACATCCTGATCTACCCGGACAACTACAAGGCGCCGAAGAAGGCGGGTGCGGCAAAGCCGAAGGCGGCGGTCGCGAAGGCGAAGACGGCGGTGAAGAAGGCCGCCCGCAAGCCTGCGAAAGCCAAGTAACCGCTCAGCCACACAGCATTCGGAGAGACACACATGCCCGCCAAGATCATTCAGCGCAACAACAAGAAGATGAAGAAGGTGAAGGTCGATTCCGTCACCATCGACATCATCGAGAGCGCCCTGCGCAATGCCCGCTACGAGATGGACACGGTGCTGTTCCGCACCGCCATGTCGCCGGGCATCCGCGAGCAGCACGACGAATTCCCGATGATCGCCAACCTCGAAGGCAAGATGGTCGTCGGCCAGTTCGGCTCGTTCATCTGGGGCTTCATGCAGGGGTACGACGGCACGGTGGAGGAAGGTGACGTCTTCCTCACCAACGACCCGTACTCGGTCAACGGCGCCATCAGCCACCAGAACGACTGGCTGATGCTGATGCCCATCTACAAGGACGGTCGCGTCATCGCCTGGGCCGCCATGTTCGGCCACATGACGGACGTGGGCGGCAAGGTGCCTGGCTCGCTGCCGACCGATGCCCGCACGGTCTTCGAGGAGGGCGTGTGCGTGCCGCCGGTGAAGATCATCAAGGGCGGCAAGCTGCAGGACGACCTGCTGAAGGTCGTGCTGCACAACTGCCGCCTGCCGATGTGGAACTTCTCGGACTTCAACGCCATCGTCGCGGCGCTGCGCACCGCGGGCAACCGCTGCGTCGAGATCTCCACGCGCTTCGGCGACGACGTGTTCTACTCGGCCATGGACGAGATGCTCGAGCGCAACAAGCGCGCGATGCGCCAGCTGATCCGCCAGACGGTCCCGGAGAAGAAGCAGTACTTCGAGGACTACATCTGCGACGACGGCATGAACATGGGGCCGTACAAGATCGCGTGCACGATGTGGCGCGAGGGTGACAAGTGCATCTTCGACTTCACGGGCACCGACCCGCAGTCGATCTCCTCGATCAACTTCCTGTTGAACGAGGAGATGTTCAAGATGTTCGCGGGCGTCTACATGATCATGGTGTTCGACCCGCAGATCCTGTTCAACGACGGGTTCTACGACCTGATGGACGTGCGCATCCCGCCGGGCACGCTGCTGAAGCCGCTCAAGCCCGCCGCGCTGTCGTGCCGCACGCACGCGCTCGGCCGCATCTTCGACATCCTCGGCGGCCTGCTCGGCCAGGGCAATCCGGCCTTCATGTGCGCGGCCGGCTTCTCGGACAGCCCGCACTTCATGTACTCGGGTTACGACAAGAACGGCGACTGGTACCAGCTGTACCAGATCACGTTCGGCGGCATCCCGGGCAAGCCGTTCGGCGACGGTCCGGACGGCCACTCGCTGTGGCCGTCGTTCACCAACGTGCCGAACGAGTTCCTCGAGAGCTATTTCCCGCTGCGCATCGACATCTACGAGACGCTGCCGGACACGGGCGGCGCCGGCAAGAACCGCGGCGGCAACGGACTGCGCATCGGCTATCGTTTCCTCGAACCGGGCGAGATCTCGATCCACGACGACCGCTGGCTGACCTATCCGTGGGGCGTCAATGGCGGCCTGCCGGGCGCGCGCAGCAAGAAGACGCTCATCCGCGTCGACGGCACGGTCGAGAACATGCCGTCGAAGAAGGACCACATCAAGGTGGAGGCGGGCGACCTGCTGCTCTCCGACACCTGGGGCGGCGGCGGCTGCGGCGATCCGTTCGATCGCGAGATCGAGCGCGTCGTGTTCGACGTGCAGGCCGGCCTCGTGACGCCGAAAGGCGCGCGCAACTACGGCGTGGTCATCAAGGGCGACCTGACGGCGGACGTCGCGGCGACCGAGAAGCTGCGCGCCAAGCTGCGCGCCGAGCGCGGCCCGGTGAAGCTGTTCGACCGCGGCTTCGAGAGCATCGACGAGCTGAAGAGCCGCTGCGTGGCCGAGACGGGTCACCAGCCGCCGCAGCAGCCGAAGTTCTCGGACCGCGTCATGAAGAAGTCCGGCAAGCCGAAGGCGGCCTGAGGAGGCGGGCCGCATGAGCGACCGGTACCAGAGCGTCGGTTACGCGTCCTCGCGCATCGGCTTCGGCGAGAAGCCGGCCGTGCTGGTCGTCGACTTCCAGACGGCCTTCACCGACCCGAAGTACCCGCTCGGCGGCCTGCCGATGATCCACGCCGCGCGGGACCGCACGGCGGAAATGCTGAAGGTGGCCCGGGCACGCAACGTGCCCGTGGCCGCCTGTTACACCGCGTACGGCAGCCTGGCCGACATGCCGCTGTGGAAGGTCAAGGCCGTGCGCGACGAGTTCTTCTACGGCCACCCGTGCACGGAGATGGACCCGAAGATCCATCACGAGAAGAACTTCACCTACTGCAAGAACGCGCCGTCGATGTTCTTCCAGACGCCGCTGATCGCGTTCCTCGTGAAGCAGAACGTCGACACCGTGATCGTCACGGGCTGCACCACGAGCGGCTGCGTGCGCGCCACGGTCGTCGATGCGTTCTCGTTCGGCTTCCGCGTGATCGTCGCCGAGGATGGCTGCGGTGACGCGGACGAGGGGCCGCATCGGGCCAACCTCACGGACGTCGGGCGGCGCTATGCGGACGTCGTGAGCTTGGCCGACGTCCTGCAGTACTTCGGCGGGCTCAAGACCGAAGCGGCCTGAGTAAGGCGTCGGATCTTTACGCGACCAGGCTCCATGCGGGGCGGGCGAAGCCTGTCCGTGTGTCCGTCCCGCTCATGGTCTCGCGCGCTTCGGAAAACAGGGGACACCCACCAGCCGCGACAAATGCGCAGCAAGACGCGTGTCCCCTTTTTTCCGGCGAGCCTGGTTCGAGCGGCCGCGCGTCGAAGGTGCCAGCGGCTGACCGGATAGAGGGGAGCCGCCGCGCGGCGACGCTCGAACTGCGGCGCTCGACAAATCGCGAGCCAGACACACGGACAGGCCTCGCCCGCCGTGCGGCCGTTCGGCCTACTTCTCCGCGCCGCCTGCCATCGACCACTCCCCGGTCCGCATGTCCAGCTTGTGGCAGTTCGCGCAGTCGCCCTTGAAGTTGGCGACGTAGGTGTTGTTCGCGCCCGTCAGGTGCACCAGGTGCATCAGCCGGGAGAAGGGCGGTGCCTTCTTCGAGTCCGGGCTGTGGCAGTCGAGGCAGCCACTCGGGATGTCCTCGAGCGAGTCCTCGGCCGACGGGTGCTTGCCCTTGAGGGCCAGGCCCCCGGGGGCCGCCGCCTTGGACTGGGCGAGCAGGCCGGCATCGACCTTCCCGGCCGTCCATTTGGCCAGGGCCGTGCTCAGCCGGCGGTCGGTGCCCTTGGCCTTGTCGACCGTGTGGCAGCTCACGCACCCGTTGGGGTAGGGGTCGGCGGCGGCTGCGGCGCGCGGGTGCAGGGCGAGGGCGGCGGCCAGGGCGAGGAAGATCGCGACAGGGACCAGTCGGCTACGCATGGGCGGCACCTCTGGGGCCCGGCAGGGGCCGGTTCCATCATCCGCCCCCCGCCCGGCCAGGACAATTCCGGCGGGTCGCGATTGATTTTCCTTCGCCGTGACGTCCAAGGGATGGTGCGCGCAGCCCGGTCGACCCCACCCCGGCGGTCTGGCCAAGCGCAAGGGGAAGCGGACCCGCGTCCCCAGCACCCTTGCGCGCCCCCACCGGGGGCGCTTTTTTTTGTCCCCTAGTGGGACCCCAGCCAGTCGAACAGGGTGTTGGCGAACCGGATCTTCTGCTCCTTGCCGGCGACGACGTGCGCGACGTCCTCCCACAGGAGGCCCTTGGCGCCCGGGATGCCCTGCTCGATCAACATCGTGTTGCGCGGCGCGGTCACCACGTCCTTGCCTGCGTGGATGATCAGCGACGGGCAGCGGATCTGGTGCAGGCGCGAGCGCGAGTCGAAACTGACGCACGCGTCGATCAGCCGGGAGTGGGCCTCGTAGCGGCCGTTGAGTTCCTTCCAGCCGCCCTGCGGTCCCAGCAGGCGGTCCTTGTTCGCGTTGTAGAACTCGGCATCGAACGACAGCAGCGTGACCGCCTTCTGGAACTCGTAGAACCCGAGGTCGCGGTGGATCCAGCGGAACATCTCGAGCTGGTCGCGCAGGAAGGCGTCCACCTCGCACCACGCGCCCATGTTGAGCATGCTGCGCGCGAGGTCCGGCCGCCGAATGGCGATCTCCTGACACACGCAGGCGCCGATGCCGACGAGGCCCATCAGGTGCACGTTGCGCAGGCCGAGGTGGTCGAGCAGGCCGATCGCGTCGTTGGCGTGCAGTTCCATCGTGCCGGGGATCGACAGGTCGTCGTCGGAGTCGCAGATGCCGCGGTAGTCGAAGACGATGACCTGGTAGCGGTCGGTCAGTCCGCGCGCGAGCTGGCCGTGGTTGTCGTGGGCGAACGTGCCCCAGCCGCCCATGCACAGCACGGGCTCTCCCTGGCCGAGGACTTCGTAGTACATCTGGTGATCGTTGATGCGTGCGACGGGCATGGGTTCTCGCTGCGATGTGCGCGGCCACGTGGCCGGCCGCGATCATAGTCGGACCGACGCGGGGCCGGTCAACCCGCCGTCGGGGGCGGTACGGCCCGGAACGGGCGGTCTGGTAAAGTACCGGCCGTCGTCCACCATCCAGGGGTCTCCGTGACCTACGCCGCCATTACGGGCTGGGGCAAGTGCATGCCGCCGGCCGTCCTGACGAACGCCGATCTCGCCACGTTCCTCGATACCAACGACGAGTGGATCACCAGCCGCACCGGCATCAAGGAGCGGCGGATTTCCCACGTCCCGCTCAGCGACCTGGCCTACGTCAGCACGATGCGCGCCCTGGCCTGCGCCGGTCTCGACCCGGCGGACGTCGAGCTGATCGTGTTCGGCTGCTGCAGCTACGACGACCAGGTGCCGAACCAGGCGTCCGGCCTGCAGGCCCAGCTCGGGGCGAAGAAGGCGGCGTCGATGGACGTGAACACCGCCTGCACCAGCTTCCTGTACTCGCTCAGCACCGCGGCTGCGCTGATCCGCACCGGCGTGGTGAAGAACGCCGTCGTCGTGGGTGGTGAGATCATCACCGCCTACATGGACTGGAAGAACCGCGGCGTGGCCGTGCTGTTCGGCGACGGCTGCGCCTCCGTCGTGCTGCAGGCCACCGACAGGGAAGAAGGCCTGCTCGCCGAGAAGCTCGGCTGCGACAGCGACGCGCGCAGCACGCTGGTCGTGGAAGGCATGGGCTGCCGCTACGCCAATCAGGGCCGCATCCTCGGCCACACCAACTGGATCTTCGAAGGGCCGGAGATCTTCAAGCGCGCCGTGCTCGGCATGTCGGGCGCCTGCGCCGACGTGCTCGAGAAGCGGCACCTGACGGCCGACCAGATCGACCTCGTCATCCCGCACCAGGCCAACCTGCGCATCATCGAAGCCGTCGCCAAGCGGGCCGGCGTGCCGAACGAGCGCGTGTTCGTGAACGTGCACAAGTACGGCAACATGTCGGCCGCCACCGTGCCGGTCGCGCTGGTCGAGGCGCTCGAGGAAGGGCGCGTCCAGCCCGGCTCGATGCTGCTGATGCCGGCGTTCGGCGCCGGCCTGACGTGGTGCGCGCACCTCGTGCGCTGGGGCGATCGCGTCACGCCGAAGGGGACGTCGGACGTCGAACTGGCGCCGTGCCACGAGACGGCGCTCGAGCTGATCCGCCGCTACTCGCGCGGCAAGGGCGTCGAGATCTGACGCACGACGGCGCTTACCGCCGGGCGCTGCTGCAGATTCACTTCTGCGTCGTCCTGTGGGGCTTCACCGCCATCCTCGGGCGGCTGATCCGGCTGCCGGCGTTCGACCTCGTCTGGTGGCGCATGGTGCTGGTGGTCGCGGGCGCGGCCCTGCTGCCGCGCACCTGGCGCGGACTGCGCGCGCTCGACCGTCGTTCGATCCTGACCTACGCCGGCATCGGGCTGATCGTCGCCGTCCACTGGCTCACGTTCTACGGGTCGATCAAGCTCGCCAATGCGTCCGTGGCGGCGTCCTGCATGGGCGTGGCCCCGCTGTTCATCGCGGTGCTCGAGCCGCTGGTGCTCGGCACCCGGTTCGATCGGCGCGACCTGCTGATCGGCGTGCTCGCGATTCCGGGCGTCGCGCTGGTGGTGGGCGGCACGCCCTCGGGCATGCACCTCGGCCTGGTCGTCGGCCTGATCTCCGCGGCGCTGGTCGCCGTATTCGGCGCGCTCAACAAGCGTTACGGGACCCGTGGCGAGCCGTTGACGGTGACGGGGCTCGAACTCGCCGCGGGAGCGGCCTGCCTGACCCTGGCGGCGCTGCTGCTGCCGGGAATGACGGGTGGCCTGCCGGCCTGGCCCGATGGCCACGATGGGGCACTGCTGCTGGTGCTGGCCCTCGCCTGCACGCTGCTGCCGTTCTCACTGTCGCTGGTCGCGCTGCGGCAGCTGAGCGCGTTCAGTGCGCAGCTGGCGGTCAGCCTCGAGCCCGTCTATGCGATCGTGCTGGCGATCCTGCTGCTCGGCGAGCAGCGCGAACTCGGCATCGCGTTCTATGCCGGCGTGGCGATCATCCTCGGCGCGGTGTTCGCGCACACGGCCCTCAAGCTTCGAAGCCCGGGCGCCTGATCGCGGGGGCGGGGGCGGCCGGGAGTCGGCGCGCACGCCGCCAGCGCCACGCCAGCAGTGCGCTCAGGGCCACCGCGTACACCAGCGGCTCGCGCCAGTCGGCCTTCACCTGCCACCAGAAATGCCAGCAGCCGAGCACGGCGGCCGGATAGATCAGTCGATGCAGGGCGTGCCAGCGACGTCCGAGGCGACGCATCCAGCGATCGGTCGAGGTGACCGCGAGCGGTACCAGCAGCAGCAGGGCAGTGAAGCCCACCGTGATGTAGGGCCGCTTGACGATGTCGGCGGCGATCGCGGCGGGTCGCAGGGTCTGGTCGAGCACCAGCCACGCGAGGAAGTGCAGCAGCAGGTACGTGAAGGCGAACAGTCCGAGCATCCGGCGTAGTTTCAGCAGGCGCGGCTTGCGCAGCGTCACGGCCAGCGGCGACACGCACAGGGTGACGAGCAGCAGCCGCAGGCCCCACAGGCCGAGCTGGTGGATCAGTTCGCTGACCGGGTTGGCGCCGAGGCCGAGTCCGGCGACTCCAAAGGTGCGCGCGGCCAGCCACAGCAGAGGCAGCGAGCAGGCGACGAACAGCAGGGGCCTGGCGGGTTTCAATAGTTCTTCCGCAGGTCCATGCCGGCGTACAGCGAGGCGACCTCGGCCGCGTAGCCGTTGAACGGCAGGGTCGGCTGCTTGGGCGTGAACAATCCGGCCCCGATGCGGCGCTCTTCGGCCTGGCTCCAGCGCGGGTGATCGACCTTCGGGTTCACGTTCGCGTAGAAGCCGTACTCCTGCGGCGCCGAGCGGTTCCACGTCGTCGGCGGCATGCGCTCGGTGAAGCGGATCTCGACGATCGACTTGATGCTCTTGAAGCCGTACTTCCAGGGCACCACGAGGCGCAGCGGCGCGCCGTTCTGGTTCGGCAGCACCTGGCCGTAGAGCCCGACGGCGAGCAGTGCCAGCGGGTGCATCGCCTCGTCCATGCGCAGGCCTTCGACGTACGGCCAGTCGAGCACGCCGAAGCGCTGGCCGGGCATCTCGGACGGCCGCTCGACGGTCTTGAAGGCCACGTACTTCGCCTTGGACGTGGGGCGGAAGCGCTTGATCAGGTCGCCGAGCGGGAAGCCGACCCAGGGGATGACCATCGACCAGGCCTCGACGCACCGGAGCCGGTAGACCCGCTCTTCTAGTGCGTGGGGCTTGAGGATGTCCTCGAGGGTGAAGGTCCCGGTGACCTCGGCCTCGCCGGCGATGGCGACGCTCCAGGGCTGCGGGCGAAAGCGCTCGGAGCGCTCAGCCGGGTCGGACTTGTCTGTGCCGAATTCGTAAAAGTTGTTGTAAGTCGTTATATCTTCAAAAGTATTGGGGGTCTCGGTCGTGCTGTACTGGGCGTTGCGGCGAGCCGTCAGCCGCGCGCCGGCGACGGCATCCGTTACCGTCATGGCGAGTCCTGCACTGGCCAGGCCGGCCATGATCTGGCGCCGATTCCAGTACCGCTCGGGCGGCGTGATCTCGGACGGCAGGGGCGATCGGGGTGGTCGTCGGCGCATGGGCGGGTATTCGTCGCGCGAGTGGGGTTGGTTCACTCGATCAGACCGGACCGGTCGCCGGAAAGTTACAGGGCGGCGAGCAACTCGGGCAGGACCCGGCCCGACGGGCCGCGCAGTGCGGCCTCGGCGCAGGCGGACAGGTCGGTCGGGTTCGGGTTGATCTCGATGATGGCGGCACCCTGGCGCAGCGCGATCTCGGCGAGACCCGCCGCCGGATAGACGAGCGACGAGGTGCCGACCGAGAGGAACACGTCGCAGGCCCGGGCGGCCGCATCGGCCAGTCGCATCGGCTCGGCCGGTATGGCCTCTCCGAACCACACCACGTCCGGCCTCAGCAGGGCACCGCAGGTCGCGCAGTGGGGCAGGCCATCCGGCCCCGGCACGCGCTCGCGCACGGCCTGCTCGTCCATGCAGCGGTCACGCAGGATGTTGCCGTGGTATTCGAGGACGCCGGTGCTGCCGGCCCGCTCGTGCAGGCCGTCGACGTTCTGGGTGACGAGCGTCAGTCGCGGGACGCGGCGGGCCAGTTCGGCGAGCGCGCGGTGCCCGGGATTCGGCTGCGCCGCGCGCACGCTCGTGCGGCGCGCTTCGTACCATTCCCAGACGAGCCGGGGGTCGCGCTCGAAGGCCTCCGGCGTGGCGAGTTCCTCGGGCCGGAACTTCGCCCACAGGCCGGTCAGCGCGTCGCGAAAGGTGGGGATGCCGCTCTCGGCGGAGATTCCGGCCCCGGTCAGGACGCACACGTGCCGCGCCTCGCGCACGCGCCGGGCAGCGGTGGCGAGGAGCGGCTCCATGCGGGCGGTCAGGCCGCCTTGTGCGCGGCCAGCTGGCGGATCACGTACTGCAGGATGCCGCCGTGCTGGTAGTACTCGCGCTCCTTCGGCGTGTCGATGCGCACGCGCACCTCGAACTTGATGGGCGCGCCCGAGGCCGGCGTGGCCACCACGGTGACCATCTTCGCCGCGCCGCCGTTGAGGCCGATGATCTCGAAGCTCTCCTTGCCGGTGAGGCCGAGCGACTGCGCGTTCTCGCCGTCCTTGAACTGCAGGGGCAGCACGCCCATGCCGATCAGGTTGGAGCGGTGGATGCGTTCGAAGCTCTCCGCGATCACGGCCTTCACGCCGAGCAGCATCGTGCCCTTGGCCGCCCAGTCGCGCGACGAGCCCGTGCCGTATTCCTTGCCGGCGATGACGATGAGCGGCGTGTTCTCCGCCTTGTACTTCACCGCCGCATCGTAGATCGACATCTGTTCGCCGGTCGGCACGTGCACCGTGACGCCGCCCTCGACGCCCGGGACCAGCGCGTTGCGCAGGCGGATGTTGGCGAACGTGCCGCGCATCATCACCTCGTGGTTGCCGCGGCGCGCGCCGTACTGGTTGAAGTCCGCGGGCTGCACGCCCTGCGACATCAGGTACTTCGCGGCCGGGCTCGCCTTCGCGATGTTGCCGGCGGGGGAGATGTGGTCGGTCGTGACCGAGTCACCGAGCACCGCCAGCGCACGCGCCGCGCGGATGTCCGCGACCGCGCCGGGCGAGGTGGTCATGCCCTGGAAGTACGGCGGGTTGCGCACGTACGTCGAGGTGGCGTCCCACCGGTAGACCTCGCCGGCCGGCACCTGGATGGCCTGCCAGTTCTCGTCGCCCGAGAACACGCTCGCGTAGCTCTTCTTGAACATGGTCGAGTCGACCGACGCCGCAACGGCCTGCTGAACCTCCTGCGGCGACGGCCAGATCTCCTTGAGGAACACCGGCTTGCCGTCCGACCCCGTGCCGATCGGCTCGCTGTTCAGGTCGATGTCCATCGTGCCCGCGAGCGCGTACGCCACCACGAGCGGCGGCGAGGCGAGGAAATTCATCTTCACCTCGGCGTGCACGCGGCCCTCGAAGTTGCGGTTGCCCGAGAGTACCGAGGTCGCGACGATGTCACCGGCCTTCACGCCGTCCGAGATCTCGGGGCGCAGCGGGCCGGAGTTGCCGATGCAGGTGGTGCAGCCGTAACCGACGACGTAGAAGCCGACCTTCTCCAGGTCGCCGAGCAGGTCGGCCTTCTTCAGGTAGTCGGTCACGACGCGCGAGCCCGGCGCGAGGCTGGTCTTCACCCACGGCTTGGCGGTGAGACCGCGCGCAGCGGCCTTGCGGGCCAGCAGGCCCGCCGCGATCAGCACGTTCGGGTTCGACGTGTTGGTGCAACTCGTGATCGCCGCGATGAGCACCGCGCCGTCGACGAGATCGAAGGTCTTGCCGCCGCTCGTGACGGTGGCCTTGCCGGTCGCCGACGGGTTCTTGGTCGTGCGTTCGGCGACCATCGGGCCGAGGTGCTTCTGGTAGGTCACCTTCGAGACGCTGAGCGGCACGCGATCCTGCGGGCGCTTCGGGCCGGCGAGGCTCGGCACCACCGTGGCGAGGTCGAGCTCGAGCACGTCGGTGTAGTCCGGTTCGCGCATGCCGTTGGTGCGCCACAGGCCCTGCGCCCTGGCATAGGCCTCGACCAGCGCGACCTGCTCGGCCGGCCGGCCGGTCAGCTCGAGATAGCGGATGGTCTCTTCGTCGATCGGGAAGATGCCGCAGGTGCTGCCGAACTCGGGTGCCATGTTGGCGATCGTGGCGCGGTCCGCGAGCGGCAGGCTGGCGAGGCCGTCGCCGAAGAACTCGACGAACTTGTCGACCACGCCCTTCTTGCGCAGCATCTCGGTGATGGTGAGCACGAGGTCGGTCGCGGTCGCCCCTGCGGGCAGCGAGCCCTTCAGGCGGAAGCCGATGACGTGCGGGATCAGCATCGTGACGGGCTGGCCGAGCATCGCGGCCTCGGCCTCGATGCCGCCGACGCCCCAGCCGAGCACGCCGAGGCCGTTCACCATCGTCGTGTGCGAGTCCGTGCCGACCACGGTGTCCGGGAACGCGACCTTGCGGCCGTCCTTCGTGTCCGCGAACACGACGCGCGCGAGGTGCTCGACGTTCACCTGGTGGACGATGCCGGTCGACGGCGGGACGACCTTGAAATTGCGGAAGGCGGTCTGGCCCCAGCGCAGGAACGAGTAGCGCTCGCCGTTGCGCGAGAAGTCGATCTCGTTGTTCTTCTTCAGCGAGTCGGCGGCGCCGTAGTTGTCGACCTGCACCGAGTGATCGATGACGAGTTCGACCGGCGCGAGCGGGTTGATGTCCTGCGCGTTGCCGCCGAGCTTCATCATTGCTTCGCGCATGGCGGCGAGGTCGACGATGCCGGGCACGCCGGTGAAGTCCTGCATGATCACGCGCGCGGGTGTGAAGGCGATCTCGTGGCTCGGGGCCGCCTTGGCGTCCCACTTGAGCAGCGCCTCGATGTCCTGCTTCGTGACGTTGACCCCGTCCTCGAAGCGCAGCAGGTTCTCGAGCAGGATCTTCAGCGAGAACGGCAACCGGCCGAGGTCGTAGCCCTGGAGGTCCGGCAGGCTGTGGATCTCGTAGGACTGGGATCCCACCGCAAGCGTCTTGCGGGTCTTGAAGCTGTCTTTCATCGGACCTCCGAGGGGGCAAACGGGCTCGGCTGAGCCGCGGAATTATAGCGGCAAGGGCCGGGTCGCGGCGATAATTGCACCCCCCAGGCAGGTGTCTCCGGCATAGAAAACGGCCGACTGGCCGGGCGTGACCGCGCGCTGCCGAACCTCGGTGCGGACGGTGCATCGGCCGTCCTCGCCGACGACCACCTCGCAGGCCTGGTCGGCCTGCCGGTAGCGGGTCTTCACCGTCGCAGTGAAACGTTCCGCGGGTGGCCGGCCGGCGATCCAGTGCGCCGGTTCCGTGTCGAACTCCCGGGTGAGCAGCAGCGGGTGGTCGTGGTCCTGCACGACGACCAGCACGTTGCGCTCGAGGTTCTTGCGTGCCACGTACCACGGCTTCTCGAGCGCGCCGCGCACGCCACCGACCTCGATGCCCTGACGCTGGCCGAGCGTGTAGTACATCAGGCCGCGGTGACGGCCGAGGACGCGACCGTCGGGCGTCCGGATCTCGCCCGGCTGGGCGGGCAGGTAGTGCGCGAGGAACTCGGCGAAGGGCCGCTCGCCGATGAAGCAGATGCCGGTGCTGTCGCGCTTGTCGTGCACGGGCAGGGCGCGCGCATGCGCGATGCGCCGCACCTCGTCCTTCGGCAGGTCGCCGATCGGAAACAGCGTGCGCTCCAGCATCGCGCCGGGCACGGTGTGCAGGAAGTAGCTCTGGTCCTTGCCGGGATCGCGCCCGCGCAGCAGGCGCACGCCGTGCTCGTCGCGCGCCGTGCGCGCGTAGTGACCGGTGGCGAACCAGTCGGCGCCGAGGCGCTCGGCGTGTTCGAAACAAACGCCGAACTTGATCTCGCGGTTGCACGCGACGTCGGGGTTCGGCGTGCGACCGGCCGCGAGTTCGTCGAGGAAATGGCGGAACACTCGGTCGCGGTACTCGGCGGAGAAGTTCACCGTGTGCAGGGGGATGCCGACTTCGTCGCACACCTTGCGCGCGTCCTGCAGGTCGGCGGCCGCCGTGCAGTAGTCGTCCTCGTCGGCCTCCCAGTTGCGCATGAACAGGCCGTGCACGTCGTGGCCGGCGTCCTTGAGGAGCGCCGCGGAGACGGCGGAGTCGACGCCGCCCGAGATCGCCAGCACTACGCGCGTCTGAGCCATCCGGCGATTATAGGATCCGCGGCGCGGTGAGCGTTTGTCGTCGGCCGCGGCATCCGTCCGTCCTTCCGGTCACCCTGTCGAAAGCGCCGTGAACCCATCCATGGGGGCTCCGGGCGCCGCGTCCATGCGGCGCACGGTTTCCCGGACCGCCCCGGAGCCGAGATCCGGCTGCCGGCGTGAACGCTCGGTGGCGGCTTCGAGAGGGGCGGAGGTCGGAGCGGCGGCTCGCGTTCGTGACGCTCGACGTGACGCAGCGCCTTCAGGCCGCGCCCGCTTCCGGTGTCCGGCCTGCCCGCAAGGCCGTGCGCCGCATGGACGCGGCGCCCGGAGCCCCCATGGACGGGTTTACGGCGTCCTTGCGGGCAGGCCGGGCATCGGAAGCCAGCGGCCCGGCACCTGCACCGTCCTCCGATCCGTCGCCCAACCCGCAGCCCGCCGCGTCAGCCAACCGCGCAGCGAGCAGCGCCGACAATCACCGCACGGAGGGCAACCGACACCGAGGCTTGGTGAGCAGCATCTGCACGTCGCCGATCTGCCGCTCGAGGAACCCGCCCTCGCAGTAGCAGAGGTAGAACTCCCAGAGCCGCACGAACTCGTCCGGGTAGCCGAGCGCGCGGATCTCGTCGAGCTGCGCGAAGAAGTTCTCGCGCCAGCGCCGCAGCGTGGTGGCGTAGTGCGGTCCGATGTCCTCGAGGTGGAAGACCTTGAGGTCCGTCTGCCGCCGCAGCGAGTCCGCGATCGCCGTCACCGACGGGATGAAGCTGCCCGGGAACACGAAGCGCTGGATGAAGTCGACGCTCTTCAGGGCCTGCTCGTAGATCTGGTCCTGCAGCGTGATCGCCTGCAGCAGCATCGCGCCGTCCGGCTTCAGCAGCGAGGCGCACTTGGCCGTGTACGTGTCGAGGTACTGGTGGCCGACCGCCTCGATCATCTCCACCGACACCGCCTTGTCGAACTGCCCGCGCAGGTCGCGGTAGTCCTCGAGCAGCAGCGTGATGCGGTCCGTGAGGCCCGCGGCCGCGATCTTCTCGCGCGCCCAGTCGTGCTGCTCGCGCGAGATGGTCGTGGTCGTCACGCGGCAGCCGTAGTTCGAGGCGGCGTGGATCGCGAGTCCGCCCCATCCGGTGCCGATCTCGACGAGGTGGTCGGCAGGCGAGAGCCGCAGCTTGGTGCAGATGCGGTCGAACTTCGCGAGCTGCGCCTCGTGCAGCGTCGCGTCCTCGCGCTCGAAGATGCCGCAGGAGTACGCCATGGTCGGATCGAGCATCCGCGCGAAGAGCTCGTTGCCGAGGTCGTAGTGCGCGGAGATGTTGCGGCGACTGCCGTCCTTGCTGTTGCGGTTGGCCCAGTGCAGCAGGCGGCGCGCCGGCGCGGCGACGAAGGAGGCCGCGCCCTCGACCGACTCCATCATGTCGCGGTTGGCGACGAACAGGCGGATCAGCGCCGTGAGGTCGTCGGCGCGCCACTGGCCGCGGATGTAGGCCTCGCCGCCGCCCACCGTGCCGCCGAACGCCGCGTCCGCGTAGACCTGCGGGTGCAGCACCTCGAGCGTGACGTGCAGGTCGCACTCGGCGCTGCGGCGGCCGAACGTGCGGCGCTCGGTGCCGTCGATCACCGTCAGCTCGCCGTGCCGGAGCCGCTCCAGCTGCTGCAGGAACAGCCGGCGGCCGAGCCGCTGCAGCCACGTCGGCTCGCGGCCGGCGCGGTCGTCGTCGAACAGGTGTCCGGGCAGCAGGGCAGGCCGGGCGGTGGTGGTCGAGGTATTCATGGTTGCGGGCTCTCGATGCGGCCGGCGTGCGAGCGGTGGCCCGCGCCGGTCAGGTCGGGATGGGTGAAGAACGGCGTGCGCTTCAGCCACAGCCGCAGCGCCTGCCAGTAGATCGCGAACGACACCTGGGCGGTCATCAACGGATACGACGCGAGCGCCCTCGCGAGCGCGGCGCCCGTGATCGGCTGGCGCTCGAGCGTCATGGTCGCGTCGAACACGGGCTGGCCCTCACGCCAGTTCTCCATGTGCACCAGCAGTCGCTCGTCCGGCACCGTGAAGCGCCAGTCGTAATCCATGTCCATCGGCAGGAAGGGCGAGACGTGGAAGTCTTTGCCGAAGCGGAAGCGCAGCGCGCCGTCCGCCCGGCCGACGCTCGCCCGCGCCGGCAGGACGTAGCAGTGCTGCTCGCCCCACGGCGTGTTGTTGATCTCCGCGACGACGCTCGACAGCGTCGTGCCGTCGGGCTCGTAGCAGTAGTAGAAGCTGACCGGGTTGAAGCCGTAGCCGAGGTAGCGCGGGTGGGTCAGCAGGCGGATCGGGCCAGCCGGGCGCTGACCCGTGTGGCCCTCGACGAGGCGGCGGATGCTCACGTCGAGCGGCTCGGCCGGATCGCCGTGGTGGTCCTCGCGCTTCCAGCGCGCGAACGCCGTGCGCCGCGTCGACCACAGCCAGCGACCGGCGAAGACCGAGTCGAGCTCGGCGAGGTCCAGCCAGAGCAGGAACAGCCGGTAGCGGAACGCGTGCGGCTGCGGCACCTGCCGCCGGTGCCTAACCCACCCGCTGTAGAGGCAGCTGTGCATGGTGGTTGCGCTCACAGTCCTCGGCGAAGTGTGCGAGCGCGGTTTGCGCGCTCACCACGCCGTCCTCGTGGAAGCCGAAGCGCCAGTAGGCGCCGCAGAAATACGTGCGCCGTGCCCCGTTCAGTTCGCGGTGCCGGCGCTGCGCGGCCACACCCTCGGGCAGGTACACCGGGTGATCATAGTCCCAGTGGCCGAGGATCGTGCGCGGGTCGATCGCGTCGCGGTGGTTGAGCGTGACGAGGAAGCGCTCCGGTGCGTCCAGCGACTGCAGGACGTTCATGTCGTAGGTGAGCGCGACGGGCTCCTGCGGATCGCGCAGCAGGTGATAGTTCCAGGCGGCGCGCGCGAGCGGGCGGCGCGGCAGCAACGACGCATCGGTGTGCAGGATCGCCTCGTTGCGTGCGTATGGGAACGCCACGAGCACCTCGCGCTCGGCGATGGTCGGCCGCTCGAGCAGGGCGAGTGCTTCGCCGGAGTGACAAGCGAGGAAGACGTGATCGAAGGCCTCGACGTCGCCGCGCGCGGTGCGCACGCGCACTTCCTGCGCCGTGCGGCGGATGCCGGCTACCGGCGTCGAGAGGTGGACCTTCGCGCGCATCGCGCGCTCGAGCGCGCGGACGTACTCGCGCGAGCCGCCGCGCACCGTCTGCCACACCGGACGCTCGTCGATCGAGAGGAAACCGTGGCGGTCGAAGAAGTCGACGAAGAAGCGCGCCGGGAAATCCAGCATCGCCGTCGCCTCGGCCGACCAGATCGCGCGGCCCATGGGCAGGATGTAGTGCTCGATGAACTGGCGCGAATAGCCGCCGCGCGCGAGGTAGGTGCCGAGCGTGAGCATGTCGTCGTCCGTCGCGAGCAGTTCGCGGCAACGACGGTTGAATCGCAGGATGTCCGCGATCATGCGCAGGAACGAGGGGCGCAGCGCATTGCGCCGCTGCGCGAACAGCGAGTTCACCGAGGTGCCGTTGTACTCGAGGCCCGTGCGCTCGCAGCGCAGGGAGAAGCTCATGTTCGACGGCTGCCACTCGACGCCGAGCTCGCGCAGCATCGCGATGAAGTTCGGGTAGGTCCAGTCGTTGAAGACGATGAAACCGGTGTCCACGGCCCAGGTGCGGCCGTGCCGCTCCACGTCCACGGTGTGCGTGTGGCCGCCGAGGTAGTCGTTGGCCTCGTAGACGGTCACCTCGTGCTCGCGCGACAGGCGCCACGCGGCGTGCAGGCCGGCCACGCCGGCGCCGACGACGGCGATCCTCATGGGCGCGGCACCCGGTTGGCGGCGCGCACCTCGGCCGGCACGGGCTTCAGGTCCCAGATGATGCCGAGCATCGCCAGCATCCGCAGCAGGTAGTACGTGATGTCGATCTCCCACCAGTAGAACCCCTGGCGCACCGACACCGGGTAGTGGTGGTGGTTGTTGTGCCAGCCCTCGCCGAGGGTCAGCAGCGCGAGCCAGAAGTTGTTGCGGCTGTCGTCGCGCGTCGCGTAGCGGCGTCGCCCCCACACGTGGCACAGCGAGTTGATGGTGTAGGTGACGTGGTAGCAGGCCACCGTCGAGACGAAGAAGCCCCACACCAGCATCTGTCCGCCGCTGGTGCCGAGGCCGGGCCAGCGGGCCTCGAGCACGCGGCCGGCCACGAATAGCCCGAGGGCCAGCAGGAACGGCACGAGGATGTCGAAGCGGTCGAGCAGCCGCAGCTCCTTGAACGCCAGCAGGTCGCGCACGCGGCCGAGGTCGGGCGCGAAGTGGCGGCGCGAGAGGAACCAGCCCATGTGCGACCACAGGAACCCGCGCTGCACCGGCGAATGCACGTCCAGCTCGCGATCGGAGTAGGCGTGGTGATGGCGGTGATGCGCGGCCCACCAGATTGGGCCGCGCTGCACGGCGGAGGCGCCGAGCACCGCGAACACGAACTGCGCGGTGCGCGACGTGCGGAAGGTGCGGTGCGAGAAATAACGGTGATAGAAGCCCGTGATCGCAAACATGCGCAGCAGGTACAGCGCGACGGCCGTGCCCACCGCGACCGGGCTCCAGCCGACCCACAGCACGCCGAGGCAGGCGGCGTGCACGCCGACGAAGGGCAGGATGCGCGCCCAGTCGACGCCGTCGCGCACGGCGGGGCCGGCCACGAGGGTCGACCCCGTGTCGAACCAGGCCAGGAACGCCCGCCCCAGCCGGCGTGCGAGGCCGGCGGGGCGGGCGGTCGTGATCGGGCCATCCATGGCAGGATTCACGTCGTCCGTGGCAAAGGTTCCGGCAGCGTTCGACGGGCGCATCACGGTCTCAGGGCGCCGCCGAGCAGTTCGACCCGCAGGTCGCCGACCACGCTGCGCGGGTGCAGCCAGATCGCGAGGAATGCGGGGCCGAACGCGGGATCGTCGATGCGGCCGAGCAGCCGCTTCTCGTCGTAGAAGCGGGTCTCGCCCGCGGGTTCGACGACCGCGGTGAGATTGTGGCCGGGGCCGACGTCGCGCCACACGCCGCGCAGTTCCGTGAGCCAGCGCTGTTGCTGCTCCGGCCGCGTCTCGCCGAGCTTGCGCCACGCCGTGTGGGTGATGGAGAGCAGCTGGTCGCGGCTGAACTCGCGTCCATACCAGAGGCTGAGGGCCAGCGGCTGGCGCGCGTCGAGCCCCTCGAAGCGCCCGGTCGGGCTCCACAGGCTGGCGTCGTAGATGCGCATGCCGAGGAAGCGCAACTCGCCACTGCCGACGGCGCGCCACGGGTACGGCTCGCGCTGTGCCGGCTCGGGCAGCGGCGCGCCGAGCGCCGTCCCGCCCGCGAGCGCGAGCAGGCACAGCAGCAGACCGGGCAGGGCGAGGGGGCGGCGGGCGGGCATGACGGCCGTTTCGCCACGGCCGGAGGCGCGGATTCAGGCGCCGGGCGGACCCTTGATGCGTGCGTACGCGTCGAGGGCGGCGGTGCGGCTGGCCGGAAAATCGACGATGGGTTCGGGATAGTCCACGCCGAGCCGGACGCCGGCCTCGGCCAGCATCGACGGCGGGGCCTGCCAGGGCCGGTGCAGGTGGCTGTCGGGCAGTCGCGCGAGTTCCGGCACCCAGCGACGCAGGTAGGCGCGGTCGGGGTCATAGCGCTCGGCCTGCAGGACCGGGTTGAAGATCCGGAAGTAGGGCGCCGCGTCGGCGCCGCAGCCGGCCGTCCACTGCCAGCCGAGCGTGTTGTTCGCGAGGCTCGCGTCGACCAGCGTGTCCCAGAACCAGCGGGCGCCGGCGAGCCACGGCTGGCGCAGGTTCTTGGTCAGCAGCGAGGCGACGATCATGCGCACGCGGTTGTGCATCCAGCCCGTGGTCCACAGCTCGCGCATGCCCGCATCGACGATCGGGTAGCCGGTGCGCCCCCGCTGCCACGCCTCGAGCCACGCGTCGTTCGGCTCCCACGGGAACTGCTCGAAGCGCGCATCGAGCGGGCGGGTCGGCGTCTCCGGGTAGTGGTGCAGCAGGTGGTGCGCGAACTCGCGCCAGCCCAGCTCGCGGATGAACGACTCGGCCGCCTTCTCGTCACCGGGCGCATCGAGTAGCGCATTGCGCGTCGCGGCGAGGCACTGGCGCGGACTCAGTTCGCCGAAGTGCAGGAACGGCGACAGGCGTGAACTCCACGCCTGGTCCGGGCGATTGCGTCCGTCGTCGTAGCGGCCGAGGCTGGACTCGCAGAACGCCTCCAGCCGCCGCAGGGCCCCGGCCTCGCCAGGCTGCCACGCAGCGCGCATGCCGCCGTCCCACGCGATCGCTGGCAACAAGGCCAGCGAGTCGAGCGGCTGCGACGACTGCGCGGCTGAAGGCGCCGGGATGCGTCGCGGGGCCGGCAGCGGCGCGGGCCGCGTGTCGAGCTGAGCGCGGCAGGCTTTCCAGAACGGCGTGAAGACGCGGTAGGGCCCGCCCTGTCCAGTGCGCACTTCCCAGGGCTCGAAGAACAGCGCGGAGTTGAAGCTCTCGCAGGTGAGCCCCGCGTCACGCAACGCGGCCTTGATGCGCGTGTCGCGCGCGACGATGGCCGGTTCGTAGAGCCGGTTCCAATACACCTGCGTCGCGCCCGTCTCGGCGATCACCGCGCGCAGGGCCTCGAGCGCGGGACCGCGGCGAACGGTGAGCGACGCACCGCGGACGCGCAGTGCCGCATCGAGCGCCTGCAGGCTGTGGTGCAGCCACCAGCGACTCGCGCCACCGGGCGCCCACTCGCCGTCTTCCTCGGGCGCGTGCACGTAGAGTGCGACGACGCGCTCCGCGCGCTCGCAGGCGGCCACCAGCGCCGGATGGTCGGCGAGGCGCAGGTCGCGGCGGAACCAGACGACGGCGGTGGCGGGGGAAGTCATGGCACGAGTCTCGGGAGGCCGGGCCAACGAAAAGGCCGCGCCCGTTGCCGGACGCGGCCTGATTTCGTCGCGCGGGGCTCCGCGGATTCCCGCGTCAGCCCTGGGCGCGCAGCGCGGCGATGCGCTCGTCGAGCGGCGGGTGCGACATGAACAGCTTCTTCAGGCCACTGACCGTGCCGCCCGCGATGCCGAACGCCGCCATGTTCTCGGGCAGTGGGCCCGTGTGGGCCTGCTTCAGCCGCTCGAGCGCCGAGATCATCTTCTGGCGGCCCGCCAGGTTCGCGCCGCCGGCATCGGCCCGGAACTCGCGCTGCCGCGAGAACCACATGACGACCATGGTCGCGAGGATGCTGAGCAGGATCTGCGACACGAATACCGTGATGTAGTAGCCGGGGCCGTAGCCCTTCTCGGTGCGGAACACCACGCGGTCGACCGTGTGGCCGATCACGCGCGAGAGGATCACGGTGAACGTGTTCACCACGCCCTGGATGAGCGTCAGCGTGACCATGTCGCCGTTCGCGACGTGGCTGATCTCGTGGCCGAGCACGGCCTCGACTTCCGCCTGGTCCATGCGGTTCAGCAGCCCGGTGCTCACGGCGACCAGCGCCGCATCGCGCCGCGCGCCCGTGGCGAACGCGTTCGGCTCGGGCGATTCGAACACGCCGACCTCCGGCATGCCGATGCCGGCCTGCTGGGCCAGGCGCTGCACGGTGTTGACGAGCCAGCTCTCAGCGGCGTTGGCCGGCTGGGTGATGACGCGCACGCCCATCATGCGCTTGGCCATCCACTTGGACATCGCCAGCGAGATGAACGAGCCGGTGAAGCCGACCACGGCCGCGTAGATCACGAGGCTGCGCATGTTCAGGTCGGAGCCGTTCTTCGCCAGCAGGCTGTCGACGCCGAGCAGGCTCAGCACGACGCTCAGCACCAGCATGATCGCCAGGTTGGTGACCAGGAACAGGACGATGCGCTTCATCATGGGTTCGTTGCTCCACAGCGGGTCGAGTCGGGGCCCGCGATACGAGTTCGGACGATGGGGGTGATCGGAGCCAGTTCAAGCATGCCGGAGCCGTCGCCCGTCGTCGCCTCTAGCCAGCCCCGTTCGTCTGCCGCATACTATCATGAATGAAAAAACCGGAACAAAACTTCAGGCAATCGCTCGAAAACGACGTCGCGAAGTCCCGCGCCGCGACCGTCCCGTTGCCTGAGACAGCGCCGCGGCACTGGACGTTCCTCAGCAACCACGGCCACGTGCTGGTCTGCCTCGCGAGCGACCCGGCGGCGCGCCTGCGCGACGTCGCGGCCAGCGTCGGCATCACCGAGCGCGCCGTGCAGAAGATCGTCGACGACCTCGTCGCGGCCGGCGTCGTGATCCGCGAGCGCAGCGGCCGGCGCAACAGTTATCGACTCAATCTCAATGCGCCGCTGCGCCATCCGCTCGAAGCGCACCGCAGCGTCGGCTCCCTGCTCGGAATGGTTCTGGACCGCAACGCGGTGA